>MERK01000205.1:27121-29560 GCA_001770575.1 Betaproteobacteria bacterium RIFCSPLOWO2_12_FULL_64_23 | reverse complement strand
CTGATCGGGAGCATCACGCCGCGGCCGATCGCGCTGGTGACCACGCTCGGCAGCCAAGGCCCCAATGCCGCGCCGTTCAGTTTTTTCAACGGCGTTGGCTCCGACCCGGCCATGCTCATGTTCTCGGTCGGCAGCAAGGACGGCGGCGCCAAGGACACCATAGCGAACATCCTCGAGATTCCGGAGTTCGTCGTGCACATCGTGAGCGACGCGATCAAGGAAAAGATGAACATATGCGCGATCGACTACCCGCGTGGCGTGAACGAAATCGCGCAGGCGGGCTTCACCGCGCTGGCGTCGACCAAGGTGCGTCCGCCGCGGATTGCGGAAGCGCCGGTCGCGTTCGAGTGCCGCTTGCTGCAGCGGCTGGAACTCGGCCGCGTGCCTTATCACGTGGTGATCGGCGAGGTCGTGTATTTCCATTACCACGAGGGCATCGTCGACGAGCGGTTTTATGTCGACACAGGCAAGATCGACCCCATAGGCCGCCTTGGAGGCCGGGGCGGCTACACCCGCATCACCGACCGCTTCGAGATGCCGCGCCTCAAGTACGGCGGCGTGCAGGAGGGCTGAACGGTGGAGCCGAGGTCAAGGCGCTGGCTCAGACCATGCGCCGTTCCTCGAACCGCGCCGCGGTATTAGAATAGCGTCATGGCAGCCGACACTGAGACCGCCGCCCCCGGCCTCGCCGAGATCCGCGACTTTAAAATGACGGTGTTCGCGCTGCGCGACGAGCTGGAGCGCGCGCGCGGCGCTACCGCCGAGGCGGTGCGGCAGGGCGTGTCCGGCGCGAACGCCGAAATCGGGCAGTTGAAGGCCACCATCGGCGCGCTGCGCGACGAGCTGCAGGAATGGCCGGTCAGGCGCGACGAGGCGGCGCGGCTGGCTCAGGCCGCGAATCTGGACGAGATCAAGCAGCTAAAGGCGAACGTGGCGGCGCTGCGCGATGCCCTCGAGGCGGCGCGGCTGGGGGAGGAGGCGGCCGTGCGCCAGGCGATCATCGCCGCGCAGGACGAAATCGCGCAGCTGCGCGCGACCGTGGCGTCCTTGCGCGAAGCGCTGGAACAGGCTACTTTCTCGAAACAGGGCGAAATTGCGGCGGCGCGCGCCCAGGATCACGCACAAATTGTGCAACTGCAGGCGACGGTGCGCGAACTGCGCGAGCAACTGCAGGCAGGGCCTGCCAAGCGGGCAAAGTAGGAGCCATGGAACAAGCCAAACCGACTGCCGAAATCACCCAGCTGCGGGGACGGCGCAAGCCGGCGAAGAAAAATGCGAGCTCGGCGGTGCGCGGGCGGTTGAAGCTGGTCGAGCTTCTGCTCGAGGTATCGCGCAGGATGGCGGCGCACGATACGCTGGACGACGTGCTGCGGACCCTGGTCGAGATGACGACGGCGGAACTGGACGCCGAGCGCGGCACCCTGTTTCTCAACGACCCGGAGACCAACGAGCTGTATTCGCGCGTGGCCCAGGGCAACATCAAACACGAGATCCGCCTGCTCAACACCAGCGGCATCGCCGGCTACGTGTTCACTTCCGGGGAATCGGTGCTGATCCGGGACGCCTATTCGGACCCGCGCTTCAACCGCTCGGTCGATGAGCAGACCGGTTTCGCCACGCGCAATATCCTGTGCGCCCCGATCCGCACGGTGAAGGGCGAAATCATCGGCGTGGCGCAGACGCTGAACAAGAAGAAAGGCGACTTCACCGCGCGCGATCTCGCCGTGCTCGAGGCGATGACCACCCAGGGTACGCTGGCGCTGCAGGGCGCGGTATTCATCGAGCGCATGAAAGCCGTGCGCAAGCAGGAGATGGAGTTCGTCGACGTGGTGTCGGAGATGACCGCGGACATCAAGCTCGGCTCGCTGCTGCAAAAAGTCATGGGCGAGGCGACGCGCATGCTCAACGCCGAGCGCTCGACCCTGTTCCTCAACGACGACAAAACCGGCGAGCTGTGGTCCGAGGTCGGTCAGGGGCTGGCGTCGGTGCAGATTCGCCTCCCCAATCACCTCGGCATCGCGGGCGTGGTGTTCACCACCAGCAAGGCGATCAACATTCCCTATGCCTATGCGGACCTGCGCTTCAATCCGGCGTTCGACAAGAAGACCGGCTTTTTCACGCGCTCGATCCTGTGCGTGCCGATCGTCAACAAGCACGGCAAGACCATCGGCGTCACCCAGGTCCTGAACAAGCACGGCGGGCCGTTCACCAATGAGGACGAGTCGCGGCTGCGCGCCTTCACCGCGCAGATTTCGATCGCCCTGGAGAACGCCAAGCTGTTCGCCGACGTGCACAACATGAAGAACTACAACGAGGCGATGCTGGAGTCGATGTCGAACGCGGTCCTCACCCTGGACGACAGCGGCAAGATCGCCACCTGCAACGCCGCCGGGCTGAAAATCCTGAAAGTGAGTCCGGAGAAGATCCTGCAGCGGCCGG
>MERK01000205.1:0-27112 GCA_001770575.1 Betaproteobacteria bacterium RIFCSPLOWO2_12_FULL_64_23 | reverse complement strand
CGGAGAAGATCCTGCAGCGGCCGGTGGCGGAATTCTTCGGCGGCGACAATGCCTGGATCCTGGAAAGATTGAAGCATGTGGACGAAACCGCGGCCGCCGACATGTTGATGGATGCCGAACTCGCCGTCGAGGGCGAGAAGGTCTCGGCCAACGTGACCATCCTGCCGCTGTTCAGCATGGAGAAGAAGCGCCTCGGATCGATGCTGCTGATCGACGACATCAGCAGCGAAAAGCGCATGAAATCGACCATGTCGCGCTACATGGATCCGGGCATCGCCGACCGCCTGGTGGCGAGCGGGGCCGAGGTGCTCGGCGGCCAGAGCGTGATGGCGACGATGCTGTTCTCCGACATTCGCGGCTTTACCAGCATCACGGAGCAGCTGGGCGCGCAGGCCACGGTGGCCCTGCTCAACGAGTACTTCACCCTCATGGTCGAGTGCATTCAGCGCGAAGAAGGCATGCTCGACAAGTTCATCGGCGACGCCATCATGGCCGCGTTCGGCATCCCCGTCGGGCACGACGACGACGCCGACCGCGCGGTGCGCGCCGCGATCGCCATGCTGCGCGAGTTGAAGGCGTGGAACGCGCAGCGCAGCGCCGAGGGCAAGCTGCCGGTCGACATCGGCGTCGGCTTGAATACGGACCTGGTGGTGTCGGGCAACATCGGCTCGAAAAAGCGCATGGATTACACCATCATCGGCGACGGGGTGAACCTGGCTTCGCGCCTGGAGTCGGCGTGCAAGCAGTACGGCACGCACATCCTGGTGAGCGAGTTCACCTACGCCAAGCTGCGCGGCACCTACCGCGCGCGCGAGGTGGATCTGGTGGTGGTCAAGGGCAAGACCCAGCCGGTCGCGATCCACGAAATCCTCGACTACCACACCGAAGAGACCTATCCGCGCCTGATCGACGCGCTGGGCTATTTCCGCGACGGGCTCGCCAAATATCGCCAGGGCAAGTGGACCGATGCGGTCAAGCAGTTCTCGGAAGTGGTGGCGATGAACCCGGCGGACAAGGCAGCCAAGCTCTATGTCGAGCGCTGCCGCTATCTCGCCGAGCATCCCCCGGGCGAGGACTGGAACGGCGTGTGGGTGATGGAAAGCAAATGAGATTCCAAGGCGGATCGATTGCCATGGGTCTTCCGCGGGGATAGATTCGCAGCGTCGGCTACAAGGAGATCGGTTATGAGTGTCGAGTTCAAAGCGGTATCGAGAAGCGCGTTCGCTGCGCTGGCCGTGCTGGCAGTGACCGCCTGCGCGCCCTCGGGTGTGAGCTACAACAAGGACGTGCAGCCGATACTTACGAAGAACTGCTCCGAATGCCACGCGCCGGGCAAGGAGGGTTTCGTCGCCAGCGGACTGGATAGCACGAGCTATCAGGCGCTGATGAAAGGCGGCAAGTTCGGGCCGTTGGTCAAGCCGGGCGACGCCTTGACCAGCGCGCTCAACATGCTGGTGGAAGGACGCGCGCATGCTTCAATCCGCATGCCGCATGGCCGGGAGAAACTTCCGGACAGGGATATCGAAACACTCAAGGTCTGGGTGAACGAGGGCGCGAAGAACAACTGATCAGGGCGTCAACCCAAGGCGCCGGCGGCCGGCGGCCAGCGGCCGCTAACGCGGCAGCACGCGGATATGCTGCGGCTGGATCGCAAGCTGCACGGCGTCGCCGGGACGGCGAAGGCAAGGGCAAGCGTTGCGCCCGCAAAGCGCAGGACGTTCTGCATTGAGATGCTGGGCATGGTTGTTCTCCTTTGCAATGCTGGTTGTTCGACCCGGAACAGGAACACATGATAAGCCGGAACGTCAACACGAACCAAGAGCAGGAATGATAAACTAAACCCCGCCGCATCAAGCTCGGAACCGCGCGCAGCGAAGCGCCAGGGCCGATGCGGCCGCTGCGGCGGCGTTCGCCTCAGGTAATCCGGACCGTCTCCCTATGCACTTGCACCTCGATCCGGTCGGCGGCATCGCCGGCGACATGTTCATCGCTGCGCTGCTCGATGCGTTTCCTGCGCTCGGCGCGGGCATGGACGCGGCGCTGGCCAAAGTCGGCCTGCCGCCCGGGGCGCGCTGCGCATTGCTTGCGCACCACGATGGCGTCCTCTGCGGACGGCGCTTCGAGCTCAGCCTGCCTGCCGATGCCGCAGCGCCGGGCGCGGGTCACCGCCACCATCACCATGTCGGGCTGGGCGCGGTCCGCAACGCGATTGCGGCCATGGGACTGGATGCCGCGGTCGCTGCGCGTGCCGCCGCCATCTTTACCGTTCTGGCGCAAGCCGAAGCCGAGGTGCACGGTGTTGGCGTGGACGAAGTCGAGTTCCACGAGGTGGGCGCGCTGGACTCCATTGCCGATATTGTCGGCGCGGCCTGGATCATCGAGGCGCTGGGTCCTGCGACCTGGTCGGTCGGCGCATTGCCGCTGGGTTCCGGGCGTGTGCACAGCGCACATGGCGCGCTGCCGCTGCCGGCGCCCGCCGTGGTCAGACTGCTGTCGGGCTTTGCGTTCGTTGACGATGGTTTGCCCGGAGAACGCGTCACTCCAACCGGGGCCGCGATCCTGCGCCACCTGGCTTGTGCTTCGGCCATGGGGCCGCGCCCGGGACGGCTCAGCGCCTCGGGCCTGGGCTTCGGCTCACGCAAGCTGCCGGGTCTCGCCAATGTCTTGCGCGTGCTGGCGTTCGATATGACGGATGCGCCGGTAGCGGATGAAGTCGCGCTGCTGGCTTTCGAAGTCGACGACCAGACGCCCGAGGATCTGGCGCTGGGATTGGAGCGGCTGCGCGCCTGCGACGGTGTGTTCGATGTGGTGCAGAGTCCGGTGTTCGGCAAGAAGGGCCGCATGGCCGCGCAAGTGCAGGTGCTGGCGCAGCCGCAGCGGCTCGCTGCCATCGTCAATGCCTGCTTCGCCGAGACCACGACGCTGGGCGTGCGCCATCAGCTGCTCGCGCGCAGCGTGCTCGAGCGCAAGCAGACCAGCATCGCCGGCGCGGACGGCGCAAAGGTGCGCGTCAAAATCGCGCGGCGGCCGGATGGCCAACTGGGCGCCAAGGCCGAAAGCGACGACGTGCGCGCCGGCGGCGAACGCAGCGGCCGGGAAGCCTTGCGCGGCGGCAGCGAGGCGGCGGCGCTAAGGCAGGAAGCCAAACATGGAAAATGATCCGGCGCTGACCAAACTGTGCGAACTCGAAGCGCTGTTGGGTTCCATCGGCGCAATGCGCGGGATCGGCGTGGCGCTCTCCGGCGGTGTCGACAGCCTCACTCTGGCGGCGGTTGCGCACGCAGTGCTGGGGAGCAGGGCGACCATGTATCACGCGCAGTCGCCGGCGGTGCCGCAGGAAGCGACCGCGCGCGTGGAGGCGATGGCGGCGGCGCGCGGCTGGCGCCTGGACGTGTTCGATGCGGGGGAATTCGCGCGTGCCGAATACCTGGCAAATCCGGTCGACCGGTGTTTCCACTGCAAGACCAGCCTGTATGAAACCATGCGCGCGCGCAGCGCCGCGCAACTCGTGTCGGGCACCAACCTCGACGACCTCCGAGAATACCGTCCCGGCTTGCGCGCGGCGAGCGAGCACGCGGTGCGCCACCCTTATGTCGAGATTGGCGCCAACAAGGAGCGGGTGCGCGCCATGGCGCGCGTGCTGGGACTGGGCGGCGTGGCCGAATTGCCCGCCGCGCCCTGCCTCGCGAGCCGCATTGAAACCGGGATCGGCATCGATGCCGCGATGCTCTCGCTGGTGCATGCGAGCGAGCGCCTGATCGATGCGGCCGTCGCGCCGCGCACGGTGCGCTGCCGCGTGCGCGCCGCGGGCGTGGTGCTGGAGCTCGACGCCGCCACCCTGGACGGTATCGAAGCGGAGCGGCGTGCCGGGCTGGCCGCCGAGGTCAGCGGCATTTTTGCGGGCGCGGGATTTGCGCAGCCGGTGAGTTTCGCGCCTTATCGCAACGGCAGCGCGTTTGTGGTCCGCGTATGAGCGTGCCTGAGGTGCGTCCCGATGCAAGCCGCGGCGAGCGCGTCGGCCTGGACGAGGCGATTTTCTGCGCCGGCAAGAGCGCCGGCCAGATCGAGGTCATCCTGGCCGAGGCGCGCAAGCGCGGAGCGAGGCTGCTGCTTACCCGCCTGGGAGCGGAACAGTTGCATGCTCTTTCCGACAATGCGCGTGCCGCCCTGGCTTACGATGCGCTGTCGCGCACCGCTTTCTTCGGCGCGGCGCATGCGAGCAAGGGCGAGCCTCGCGTGGTCATACTCTCCGCCGGCACTTCGGATCTGCCCGCGGCGCGCGAGGCGGAGCGCACGCTCGCCTGGTACGGGGAGGCGGCGGCCGAATTTCACGACGTCGGCGTCGCCGGGCTGTGGCGACTTACCGAGCGGCTGGAGGAGATCCGCCGCTTCCCGGTTTTGATCGTTGCAGCCGGCATGGACGCCGCTTTGCTGAGCGTGGTGGGCGGACTGGTGCGCGGCTGCGTGATCGGCTTGCCGACTTCGGTAGGCTACGGCGTCGCCAGCGGCGGGCGCACCGCGCTCGATGCGATGCTGGCAAGCTGCGCGCCGGGCCTGGCGGTGGTCAACATCGACAACGGCTACGGCGCCGCCTGCACCGCGCTGCGCATGCTGCGCGCATTTGCGCCGCCGGCCTGAAAATCCAGAGGAGCACGCGCAATGCACATCGACCTCAGATACGGCAAAGGGACCTTTGGCCTCGAGCTGGACCCGGCCTGGGAGGTGACCGTGATCAGGAAGCCCGAGATGCCGCTGCTCGCCGACCCGGTGGCCGCGGTGCGCGCTGCGCTCGCGCGGCCGGTGGGCGCGCGGCCGCTGGCCGAGGAGGCGCGCGGCGCGAAAAGCGCCTGTATCCTGGTGTGCGACATCACGCGCCCGGTGCCCAACGGCTTGTTCCTGCCGCTGCTGGTGCGTCAACTCCTGGATGCCGGCATACCCGCCGCGGGCATCACCATCCTCGTCGCCACCGGCCTGCACCGGCCCAACGAGGGCGCTGAGCTGGACGAACTGGTCGGCGATCCCTGGGTCATGCGGACGGTGCGGGTGGCGAACCATTTCGCGCGCAACGACGCCGATCACGTCGATCTGGGCGCCACCTCGCGCGGCACGCCGGTGAAGCTGGACCGGCGCTTCGTCGAGGCCGATGTGCGCATCGCCACCGGCCTGGTCGAACCGCACTTCATGGCGGGTTACTCCGGCGGGCGCAAGGTGATCGCACCGGGGGTCGCGCACAAGGACACCATCACCACCTTCCACAGCGCGCGCTTCATGGCCGATCCGCGCGCCGCCAACTGCGTGCTCGAGGGCAACCCCCTGCACGAGGAGCAACTCGAAATCATGCGCAAACTGGGTCACGCGCTGGCGCTGAACACGGTCATCGACGAACACCGCCGGCTGTCGTTCGTGAATTACGGCGAAGTGGTGCAAAGCCACCTGCTGGCGGTGGATTTCATCCGCCGTTACGCCGTGGTGCCGATCGGGCGCAGATTCGCCACCGTCGTCACCAGCGCCGCCGGCTATCCGCTGGACAAGACCTATTACCAGACAGTCAAGGGCATGGTCGCGCCGATCGACATCCTCGCCCCCGGCGGCGACCTGCTGATCGTGTCGGAGTGCGCCGAAGGCATGGGCTCGCCGGAGTACGTGGAGGCGCAGCGGCGGCTGCTCGGGCTCGGGCCGGAAGGTTTCATGGCCGACATCGGCGCCAAGCGCTACGCCGGCATCGACGAGTGGCAGACGCAGATGCAACTGAAGCCGATGCGCTCGGGTGCGGTGCACCTCTATAGTGAAGGGCTCAATGCCGGCTCGTGGAGCCTCACCGGGGTGCACAGGATGGATTCAGTGCCGGACGCGATACGCGCCAGCGTGCGGCGCAGCGGCGATGCGCGCATCGCGGTGATTCCGGAAGGGCCCTATGTTGTTCCGGAGTACCGGCCGGGGGCGTAAGTCCCGGCCCTCGGCCTGTCCGGGCGGTCCTCCGGTTCATTACCCGAAGCGGTCGAGGGCAAAAAGCGGGCGGATTGGCGTTATTGTGTATTCTGTAACAGAATGTCCCCTATCTCATTCCCCGAACCAGCCAGGAGATTCGCACTATGGCCAAGCAACGGCTAGTCACCCGCAGCGACTTTGACGGTCTCGTCTGTGCCATCCTGCTCAAGGAACTCAACATGATCGACGAGATCGTGTTCGTTCACCCCAAGGACATGCAGGACGGCAAGGTCGCAATCACCGGCCGCGACATCACTACCAACTTGCCCTACGTGCCCGGCGTGGGCATGGCTTTCGATCATCATTCTTCGGAAGTCCTGCGCAACCCCGGGGAACATCCGGATCTCATCATTCATCCTGACGCCCCTTCCACGGCGCGTGTCGTTTTCGACCATTTTGGCGGGGGACGGAGATTCCCTGAAAGCTTCCATTTCATGATGGAGGCCGTCGACAAGGCGGACTCGGCCCAGTTTAATCGCGACGAGATCCTGCGTCCGACCCGCTGGGTTCTGCTTAACTACCTGATGGACTCGCGCACAGGCCTGGGCCGTTTCCGGGACTTTCGCATCAGCAATTACGATCTGATGATGGACTTGATTGATTTTTGCCGCGGCCATTCCATCGAGGAGATCCTCAGCCTGCCCGACGTCAAGGAGCGGGTCGACGTTTACGTGGAGCACGCGCCCAAGGCCAGGGAACAGATTCAACGTTGCGCCAGGGTACACAAAAACCTCGTGGTTCTGGACCTGCGCAACGAAGAGAAGATCTGGGCCTGCAACCGGTTCATGATTTACGCCCTGTTTCCGGAGATCAACATTTCGATCCACGTCATATGGGGCGTGAACAAGCAGAACACGGTGTTTGCCACCGGCAAGTCGATTCTCAACCGCAGCTCGAAAACCGATATCGGCGCGCTGATGCTCAAATACGGCGGTGGCGGTCATGAGGCCGCTGGAACCTGCCAGGTGAGCAACAACGAAGCGGATGCTACGCTGGCCAAACTGGTGCAGATCATCAATCAGGATGGTTGATTCGCGACTCCTGCGATCGGCCTTGTCCGCGGCTGCCCCTGCCCAAGGAGGTGCCATGAGCCCGACACTGATCTCCACCGCTTTCGCGCATCGGGGCGCCATTCCGGCGAAGTACGCCTGCGAAGGCGCTGACGTATCCACGCCATTCCAGGGTTCCGCGAAGCGGACCTCAGCGAGTTTTCGTACAGGGCGTACACTGTCCTAGCGGAGGGCTTGAGATATGAATTTGATCTGGCGGTTTTACCTGGACCCCAACCGGCTATGGCGGTGGCAGCATCTCGCTTTCAATCTGGACGTGGTCGCAGAATCGCCCAAAGGTTACAAGGAGTACGAAGGTTGCGTGGAAAACGCGGTAGCCAAGGGCTATGTTTCCCTGCCGTCTCAAACCACGAAGGCCAAAGCGAGCGAGCACGTGCGCAGGAGATGGTGAGCGGAATCACCCGGATCGAGCAGAGGCGTGGGCGATTGACCTAGTACGATGACACCGTAGTTGCGAAACAATGTGGCGAGTAACCGACACCTCCGGCGCGCCGCTATGTGGGAGCGAGCTTGCTCGCGAATCATCGAATTCGCGAGCAAGCTCGCTCCTACGACTACAAGGCAGGCATGCTTCGAAACTAATGTGGCATCGTACTAGGTCTGCTTTGCGGAACTATCGCTTGGTGCGTATTGTCGGCCCTTAGCTGACTTCGTCGATCCAGGCCGACTGGATCGCCTCGAGTATCTTCTCGCCGCTGTGCTTGGGGTCATCGTCGAACCCCTGCAACTGCATCACCCACCGGTGCAGATCGGTGAAGCGCACGTACTGCGGCTCGACCCCGGGGTGCTGCTCCGACAGTGCGATGGCGATGTCGTTGATGTCGGTCCATTTCATTTCAATGACTGCCTTCACTCACCATGTTGATCGTGTACTTCGGGATTTCTATGACCAGGTCGTTGTCGGGCATCAACGTCTGACACGACAGGCGCGAAGCCGGCTCCAGGCCCCAGGCGCGGTCGAGCAGGTCGTCCTCCTCTTCCGCCGAAGGCGTCAGCGTGTCGAAGCCCTCGCGTATCACCACGTGGCAGGTGGTGCAGGCGCAGGATTTTTCACAGGCGTGTTCGATCTCGATGCCGTTTTGCAGCAGGTTGTCGCAAATCGAGACGCCCGGCCTGGCGTCGATCAGCGCGCCCTCCGGGCACAGTTCCTCGTGCGGCAACAGCGTAATCGTCGGCATGGTCAGATTTCCATGTCTTCGAGCTTCTTGCCCGCGAACGCCTGGTGGATGGATCGATCCATGCGCCGCGCGGCGAACGGCTCGGTGATCGTGTTGACGTGTTCGAGCGCCGTCATGATGGCGCGGCGGTCGCTGCCCGAGGCGACTTCGCTCAATGCGGCCAGCGCCGCGCGGATGTCGGCGAGCTCTCCCGGCGCGAGCAAATCGGCGTCGGCCGCGAGCGCCGAAGTAACGGCCTCCAGCATGCGGCTTGCCTCGACGCGCTGTTCGTTGAGCGCGCGCGCCTGCGCATCGTCGCCGGAATGGACAATCGAATCCTGCAGCATCCGCGCGATCTGCGCGTCCGACAGGCCGTAGGACGGTTTGACCGCGACCGCCGCTTCGACGCCGGTCGTCGCCTCGCGCGCGGACACCGACAGCAGGCCGTCTGCGTCCACCTGGTAGGTGACGCGGATGCGCGCGGCCCCGGCAACCATCGGCGGAATGCCGTGCAGCTCGAAGCGCGCGAGCGAGCGGCAGTCCGATACCAGTTCGCGCTCGCCCTGCACCACGTGGATGGCCATCGCCGTCTGCCCGTCCTTGAAGGTGGTGAACTCCTGCGCCTTGGCGGTGGGAATGGTCGAATTGCGCGGGATGATGCGCTCCACCAGACCGCCCATGGTCTCCAGGCCGAGGGACAGCGGAATCACGTCGAGCAGCAGCCAGTCGTCTCCGGCGG
Organism: Betaproteobacteria bacterium RIFCSPLOWO2_12_FULL_64_23; assembly: GCA_001770575.1. Classification (GTDB taxonomy): domain Bacteria; phylum Pseudomonadota; class Gammaproteobacteria; order Burkholderiales; family SG8-39; genus 2-12-FULL-64-23. The sequence continues at coordinate 18,158 of MERK01000205.1, read as the reverse complement.
CGCGGTTGCCGGCGAGCACATCGGCCTGAATCGCGGCGCCCAGCGCCACCACTTTGTCCGGATCCAGGTTGTTCAGCGGCGCCTGCTTGAAGAATTCGGCCACCGCCTGCTGTATCTGCGGCATGCGCGTGGCGCCGCCCACCATCACCACGCCGTTGATGTCCTCCACCGACAGGCCGGCATCGCGCAACGCTTTCTTCACCGGCGCAATGGTCTTCTGCACCAGCGTGCGCGTGACTTCGGCATAGGTTTTCAGCGGCAGGGTGTGGTCGATCAGCTCGCCCGTGCCCAGCCGCACGGTGATGCGCGCCTCGCCGTGCGAGCTCAGATGTTCCTTCGCCTCGCGCGCCTCGGTAAGCAGCAAGCGCGTGTCTTCGTCCGACAGCGGCGCCGGCCGCGCCTGCTCCACGATCCAGCAAAACACGCGGTGGTCGAAGTCGTCGCCCCCGAGCGTCGCGTCGCCGTTGGTCGAGAGCACCTCGAACACGCCCTTGGACAAGCGCAGGATGGAAATATCGAAAGTGCCGCCGCCGAGGTCGAACACGGCATAGACGCCCTCGGAAGCATTGTCGAGGCCGTAGGCGATCGCCGCGGCGGTGGGCTCGTTCAGCAGGCGCAGCACGTTCAAACCGGCGAGTCGCGCCGCGTCCTTGGTCGCCTGGCGCTGCGCTTCGTCGAAATAGGCCGGGACGGTGATCACCGCGCCCAGCAATTCTCCGCCGAGCGCGGTCTGGGCACGCTCGCGCAGCGTGCGCAGGATCTCCGCCGAGATTTCCACCGGACTTTTCACGCCGGCGCAGGTGCGCAACTGCACCATGCCGGGCGCATCCAGGAAATCATAGGGGCAGTTCTCGGCGTAGGCGACGTCCTTCAGCCCGCGCCCCATGAAGCGCTTGACCGAGACGATGGTGTTCCTCGGATCGCAGGCGAGCTCGGCCTGGGCCGGATAGCCCACCGCGGTGCCGCGGTCGGGAAAATAGCGCACCACCGAAGGCAGCAGCGCATGACCCTCGGCATCGTTCAGCACTATGGCGATGCCGCTGCGGACCGTCGCCACCAGCGAGTTGGTCGTCCCGAGATCGATGCCCACCGCCCGCCGGTGCTGGTGCGGCTCGCGCGACATTCCGGGTTCCGCGATCTGCAGCAGGGCCATCAGGCGTCCGATCGCTCGAGGGCATCGCCGATTTCCTCGCGCAGGCGTTCGAGGAACATCAGCTTGCGCACCGACTCGGCTGCGAGCGCATCATCGCCGTCGCGATCCAGGCGGCGCTCGAGTTCGGTGTAGTGATCCTTCATTTCGCCCGCGAGGCGCCGCGCCAGCGCGGCCAGCGCCTCGGGTCGATTCGCCGCTTCCTCCACCGACTCGCGCCAGTGCATCTGCTGCCGCAGGAACTCCGCCGGCATGGCCGTGTTGTTTTCGCTGTCGAGGTCCACGCCCCGCAGCGCGAGCAGGTAGCGCGCGCGCGCCAGCGGGTTTTTCAGCGTGCGGTAAGCCTCGTTCACCTGTGTCGCCGATTGCATCGAGGCGCGGCGTTCGCCGTCGCTCGCCTGCGCGAACCGGTCGGGATGGACCTGCGACTGGATTCCCCGGTACGCCTCATCCATCCGCGCCAGGTCCAGATGGAAGCGCTGCGGCAGGCCGAACAGCTCGAAATGGTTGTGCTGGAAGTTGATCATGCGCGGAAAAAATCGTTGCAACGCAAGGGCGCCGGAATCCACAGCCCTTGGCGTCGTTTGCAACCTAGATGTTAAAGCTTTCCCCGCAACCGCACTCGTCTTTCACGTTCGGGTTCCTGAACTTGAAGCCTTCGTTCAGGCCCTCGCGCGCGAAGTCGAGCTCGGTGCCCTCGAGGTAGGGCAGGCTCTTCGGATCCACGATCACCTTCACCCCGTGGCTCTCGAACAAGGCGTCGTCCGGGTTGACGCTGTCGGCGAACTCCAGCTTGTAGGCCATGCCCGAACAACCGGTCGTGCGCACGCCCAGGCGCAGCCCCACGCCCTTGCCGCGCTTGGCAATGAAGTTGGAGACGTGCTTGGCGGCTTTTTCAGTCAGCGTAACCGGCATCGCGACCTCAGGCGGTTTGCGGCACCGAGGCGGCGGCGGTCTTGTCCGCGGCCAGCCCGTGCTTGGTCTTGTAATCGGCGATGGCGGCCTTGATCGCATCCTCGGCCAGGATGGAACAGTGGATTTTCACCGGCGGCAGCGCCAGCTCCGCGGCGATCTGGGTATTCTTGATGCCCATCGCCTGGTCCAGGGTCTTGCCTTTCACCCACTCGGTGACCAGCGAGGACGACGCAATGGCCGAGCCGCAGCCGTAGGTCTTGAAGCGCGCATCCTGAATCACGCCGTCCGCGCCGACGCGGATCTGCAGCTTCATCACGTCGCCGCATGCGGGCGCCCCGACCATGCCGGTCCCGACCGCCTCGTCGCCCTTTTCGAACGAGCCGACGTTACGCGGGTTTTCGTAGTGATCCAGTACTTTGTCGCTGTATGCCATGGTGTTACTCCTTCAATGCCTTCTTCAATGTGCGGCCCACTGCACGGTGTTCAAGTCGATGCCTTCCTTGTACATGTCCCACAGCGGAGACAGCTCGCGCAGCTTGGCGATCTTGCGCTTGAGCAGGTCGATGGTGAAATCGATCTCTTCCTCGGTGTTGAAGCGGCCGATGGTGAAACGAATGGAGGAATGCGCCAGTTCGTCCGAGCGCCCCAGCGCGCGCAGCACATAGGACGGCTCCAGGCTGGCGGAGGTGCAGGCCGAGCCCGAGGATACGGCGATTTCCTTGATGCCCATGATCAGCGACTCGCCCTCGACGAAGTTGAAGCTGACGTTGAGATTGCCGGGGATGCGCTGCTCCAGGTCGCCGTTCAAGTGCACTTCCTCGATTTCGCTCAGGCCTTTCCACAGGCGTTCGCGCAAACCGCGGATACGCGCGTTCTCGGAGGCCATTTCCAGCCGCGCGATGCGGAACGCCTCGCCCATGCCGACGATCTGGTGCGTGGCGAGCGTGCCCGAGCGCATGCCGCGCTCGTGTCCGCCGCCGTGAATCTGCGGTTCGATGCGCACGCGCGGCTTCCTGCGCACGTACTGCGCGCCTATGCCTTTCGGGCCGTAGACCTTGTGCGCGGTCACCGTCATCAGGTCGACTTTCAGCTTGGCCAGATCGATCTCGACCTTGCCCACCGCCTGCACCGCATCGCAGTGAAAAATGATGCCCCTGGGGCGGCAGATCTCGCCGATGGCGGCGATGTCCTGGATCACGCCGATTTCGTTGTTGACCATCATCACCGACACCAGGATGGTGTCGGTGCGTATCGCCGCCTTCAATTTCTCCAGATCGAGCAGGCCGTTCGGCTCCGGGCTGAGGTAGGTCGCGCTGAACCCCTGGCGCTCGAGTTCGCGCACCGTATCCAGCACCGCCTTGTGCTCGGTCTTGACCGTGATGATGTGCTTGCCCTTGCCCTGGTAGAAATGCGCCGCGCCCTTGATCGCGAGGTTGTCGCCTTCGGTGGCGCCCGAGGTCCAGACGATTTCCTTGGGGTCGGCATTGAGCAGCGCCGCCACGTGCGCGCGCGCCTCCTCCACCGCCGCCTCGGCTTCCCAGCCATAGGCATGCGAGCGGCTGGCCGGATTGCCGAACTTCTCGGTCAGATAGGGAATCATCTTGGCCGCGACGCGCGGATCGACCGGCGTGGTCGCCGAGTAGTCGAGATAAATGGGTTGTTTCATGATGATGAATGGTTCCGCAATCGAATCGGTTCGACTCAGGCCGGCAGCGAGACGACGACTTTGCGCGTGCGCGCCGGACGCCGGTCCATCAGCCTAGTCACATTGCCGTCTTTCGCGAGTTGCTCGTTCACCAGATCCTGCAGCGTCACCGAGTTCAGGTAATCGTGCAGCTTGTCGTTCAGCGTGGCCCACAAGTCATGCGTCATGCAGCGCTTGTCTTCCTGGCAATTTTCCATGCCGCCGCATTGCGTCGCATCCAGCGGTTCGTCCACGGCGAGAATGATGTCCGCCACCGAGACCTTCTCGGTCGGGCGCGCCAGACAGTAGCCGCCTCCCGGCCCGCGCACGCTCTCCACCAGCGCATGCCGGCGCAGCTTGCCGAACAGCTGCTCCAGATAGGAGAGCGAAATGCTCTGGCGCGCGCCGATGCCGGCCAGAGTCACCGGTCCCTGCTGGTGGCGCAAAGCCAGGTCCAGCATGGCGGTGACCGCAAATCTGCCTTTGGTCGTCAGTCTCATGGTCGTCTCCCCTTGCGCTCAATACCCGATGAATTTAGTCAAGTATAGCAAAACCTGACTGATTTAGTCAACTATTTATCTGCCGCCTGGCGCAAGCGGCCCGGATCGAAGCGCTCCGCGACGGCGAGGTCATCCTCGGTTCGTGCCTTCAACGCCTCGATTTCCCGCTGCAATTGCTCCAGACGATGGTCCTGCTCCACCGAGTGGTCAAGCAAGCCCTGCAGCGCTTTCGCCAAGGGGTCGTCGGCGGCCTTGGCGGTGAGGGCATAGGCGGAAAAGCCCAGCTTGGCCGCCTTTTCCTCGCGCGACCGGTCCTGCTCATCGACGATGATGCGCGCCGGGATGCCGACGGCGGAGGCGCCCGGCGGAACGTCTTTCACCACCACGGCGTTGGAGCCGATTTTCGCCCCCTCGCCCACGACTATGGGTCCCAGCACTTTGGCGCCGGCGCCGATGACGACGCCATTGCCGAGGGTGGGATGGCGCTTGCCCTTGTTCCAGGAGGTGCCGCCCAGGGTGACGCCATGATACAGGGTGACATCGTCGCCAATCTCGGCGGTTTCACCGATCACCACGCCCATGCCGTGGTCGATGAAAAAGCGCCGGCCTATGGTGGCGCCGGGATGGATCTCGATGCCGGTCAGAAAACGCCCGATATGCGAGACCAGCCGCCCCAGCCAGCGCAAATTCATGTGCCACAGCCAGTTCGCGATGCGGTGAATGCGCAGCGCATGAAAGCCCGGATAGCAGGTGATGACCTCCCAAGTCGAGCGCGCGGCGGGGTCGCGGTCGAATACGCTGGCGATGTCTTCACGGATGTTGTTGAACATAAGCGTGTCTGCTGGCTGCCCAGCCTCCTGCTCGATTAAGCTCGGATACGATGTTAATTCACTTTATTAACTATATACTGCATGCTATTGTTATATCACATCAATTATAATACCATTTCCTGCGTTTCCATGTCGTATTTTACTAATCCCTAGTTTCTTGGTCAAGTATTTTTATCGAAAGAATTCAGCATGCCGCGCAGGATGTTGACTTCGTCCTGCTCCAGGCGGGCACGGCCGAACAGGCGCCGCAGGCGAGGCAGCAGCCGCTTGGGGTTGGCCGGGTTGAGAAAGCCGCTCGCCAGCAGGCTCTGCTCGAGATGGACGTAGAAATTCTCCACGTCCTCGTGCCGCGCCGGCGCCAATTCGGCTGCGGGAAGCGGCTGCGCGCCGAGCGCCGCCAGGCGCGCCTCATAGGCCAGCACCTGCACCGCCGCCGCGAGATTGAGCGAGGAATAACCCGGATCGGCGGGAATGTGCGCCACGGCGCCGCATTGCAGGATTTCCTCATTGGTCAGGCCGGACTTTTCGCTGCCAAAGACAAGCGCAACCTCGCCCTCCTGCGCCGCGGCCAGCAGCAGTTGCGCCGCGCTGCGCGCATCGGCCGAGACGTAGGCGAGTTCGCGCCGGCGCGCGCTCACCGCCAGCGCGTACACCGTGCCCTGCAAGGCCTCGGCCAGGCTGGCGCAGACGCGGGCGCCGCGCAGCACGTCCAAGCCGCCGCTCGCCCTGGCCTCGGCTTCGGCATCGGGCGGCTTTTTCGGATCGACCAGGTAGAGCGAGACCATGCCCATGGTTTTCATCGCGCGCGCCGCCGCGCCGATGTTGCCCGGATGCGAGGTGCGCGACAACACCACACGAATGCGCGACAGCAGGTCGGCGCTCATATTAAAATCCACCCTTCCCGCGCAGGCCGCGAAAACAGGCAAAGACCCCACATCCCATGCATCCCATGCTCACTATCGCGGTGAAAGCCGCGCGGCGCGCCGGCGTCATCATCAACCGCGCCGCGCAGGACATCGACGCCCTGACCGTATCGACCAAGCGCCACAATGATTTCGTCACCGAGGTCGACCATGCGGCGGAACAGGCGGTGATCCAGATCCTGCTGAAGGCCTTTCCGGACCATGCGATTCTAGCAGAGGAGTCCGGCGCGCAAGGCAAATCGGACTATGTCTGGATCATCGATCCGCTGGACGGCACCACCAATTTCATTCACGGTTTCCCGCAGTATTGCGTTTCCATCGGACTGCGGCACAAGGGCACGGTGACGCAGGCGGTGATCTACGACCCGGGGCGCAACGAGCTGTACACCGCGACGCGCGGGCATGGCGCCTACCTCAACGACCGGCGCATGCGCGTATCCAAGCGCACGCAGCTGGACGACGCGCTGATCGGCACCGGCTTTCCGTTTCGCGAGTTCGAGCACATCGGCGAGTACCTGGCCATATTGCGCAAAGTGATGGCGCAGACCGCGGGCGTGCGCCGCGCGGGTGCCGCCGCGCTCGATCTCGCCTATGTCGCCGCGGGCCGGCTGGACGGCTTCTGGGAAACGGGCCTCGCGCCCTGGGACATGGCCGCGGGCAGCCTGCTGATCCAGGAAGCAGGCGGCCTGGTGAGCGATTTCGACGGTGACGGCAATTACCTGGACAGCGGGAACATCGTCACCGGCACGCCCAAGGTGTTCGCGCTGCTGCTGCAGATCGTGGCCGCGCACCGTACCAAATAAGAGGCCGTTTCGGAATTGCCGAAACGGCCCTCATTCAGGGGAGCATGAGGGGAGGTATCCCCTCATTTGTAATGAACTCTAATTTCCTTACGCCATTGTTGCGCACGCTGCGGGCGTGGTTCGGCGGCGACAGCGCCGCGCCGCTGGAGGCGGCGATCCGGCTGCACGAAAGCGGCGATCTCGCCGGCGCCGAGCGGCGCTACCGCGCGATCCTGCGCCTCGATGCGCGCGATGCCGATGCCACGCACCTGCTCGGGCTGATCGCGCACCAGCGCGGCGAGCATGCGCTCGCCGTCGCGCAAATCGGCGCGGCGATCGCACTCAAGGCCGACAAGGCGATCTATCACTACAACCTGGGCAACGCGCTGGCCGCGCTCGAGCGGCCGCAGGCGGCCGTGGCAAGTTTTCGCGCAGCGACCACGCTCGATCCCGCGCATCTCGCCGCCCGCGCGAACCTCGCCCACGCACTCACCCATGCCGGCCGGCATCAGGAAGCGGTGGCCGAATTGCGCCAGCTGCTGCGTCTGCAGCCCGCGGCGGCCGCGCGCAACGCGCTCGCCAGCGCGCTGATCCGTTGCGCCGACGCCGATCCGGCCGCCGCGCAGGCCTACGACGAGGCGGCGGACCTGCTGCGCGAGGCGTGGCCGGACGCAGACGATCCGGCCGAGGTCAGGCTCGCGCTCGCCTACTGCCTGCAGCAGCGCAAGCACTGGACCGAAGCTGCGGGCCACTACCAGGCGGTGCTGTCGCTCAAACCCGAGAACCCGGCAGCGCACAACAATCTCGCCAACTGCTGCAACCAGCTCGGCCGGATCACCGACGCGATCCTGCACTACCGCGAAACCTACCGGCTGGCGCCCGATTTTCCCGAGGCACTCGCGAGCGTGCTCGCCTGCCTGAACTACGACCCGGACTGCTCGCCCGAGCAGTCGGCGGCGGAGCACCGGCACTGGGCCGAGCAGGTGGCGGCGCCTCATTACCCCAAGTCCGCGCACTTCGAGCACGAGCGCGACGCGCAGCGCCGCCTGCGCATCGGCTACGTCTCGCCGGACCTGCGCCGCCATCCGGTGAGCGCGATTTTCGCGCCCATCCTGGCGGCACACGACCGCAACCGGGTCGAGGTTACGTGCTATTACAACTTTGCCGGCGAAGACACGATCACCTTGCGCCTCAAGTCGCTGGCCGGGCACTGGCGGGCGGTCGCGGACCTCGATGACGACGCGCTGTGCCAGCGGATTCGTGACGACCGCATCGACATCCTGGTCGATCTGGCCGGCCACACGACGCACAACCGCCTGCTCGCCTTCGCCCGAAAACCCGCTCCGATACAAGTGAGCTGGCTCGGTTACTTCAACACCACCGGGCTCGCCACCATGGATTATTTCCTGAGCGACCCCTGGTCCTCGCCGGCGGGCCAGGAGCGCTACTACGTCGAGCGCTTGTTGCGGCTGCCGCATACGCGCTTTTGCTATGCGCCGCCGGAATACATGCCCGGCGTCGGCCCGCTGCCCGCCGAACGCCGCGGCCAGGTCACCTTCGGCTGTCTCAACAACCTGGCCAAGCTCAATGAAAAAGTGCTGGCGCTGTGGGGCGAGGTGCTGCGCGCCGTTCCGACTTCGAGGCTGCTGGTGCAGACGGCGGCGCTCGACGACGCGCCCAATCGCGCGCGCTTCGGCGAGCTGTGCGCGCGGCACGGCATCGCCCCGGCGCGGCTGGAACTGCGCGGCTTCGCGCCGATCGAGGAGGCCGCCGCGAGCTACGCCGAAATCGACATCGCGCTCGACCCTTTTCCTTTCTGCGGCGGCATGACCAGCCTGGAAGCGCTGTGGCTGGGCGTGCCGGTGATCACCCTGGCCGGGGAGACCATCGCCAGCCGCCAGAGCGCGAGCATGCTGATCAACCTCGGACTGCCGGAGCTGGCCGCGGAGAGCGCCGAACAGTACGTGGCCAACGCGGCGCGGCTCGCGCAGGACCTGCCGCGGCTGGCCGGGCTGCGCGCCGGTCTGCGCCAGCGCTTCGCCGCCTCGCCGCTGATGGACTACGCCGCCTTCGCGCGTGCGCTCGAGTCGGCCTATCGCGACATGTGGCGCAACTGGATCGGATCAAGCCATTGAGAATCACACAACTGCGCTACAGCCCTGCCTGCCTCGCGGCTCACGCTCGCATGATGCGGCGGCAGTTCGCACGAGGGGCTTTCCTCATGCGCATCGGGACCAGCCAAGGCGCGGGCGGGATAAACCAGAAACGCGCTAGGATATGGAGCGCTCGACCGCCTCCACTTCGGCCGCGCTCGCCGGACATTTCGAAATTATGAACCTTGCCGCGCTTCTGATCCCGCCCACGCTCGATGCGAGCCAGGCCCTGCGTCTGCGCCGCTTCGGCCTCGCCGCGCTCAGCTATGCCTTGGGCGCGGCGCTGGTGGCGCTTGCGTGGGCGTTCGGCGTGCTGCCGGCATCGGCCGCTCTGCAGGTTGCGGCGGCGTATCTCGCGATCAATCTGGGCTTGTACGCGGTGATTCGCTCGGGATTCAACCTTCGCTTCCGCGATCCCAGCCTTACCCGCTTCCAGATTCTGACCGCGATCACCATTCTGATGTACATCGTCTACAACATGGATCATAGTCGTAACCTCGCGTTGTTCGGCTGTTTTGTCATATTTCTGTTCGGCGTGTTTCGCCTCGACGCGCGCGAGTTCGCGCTGATCACGCTGTACACGCTGGCGGCCTACGCTCTGGTCATCAACCTGCTGATGCAACTGCGCCCGCAAGCGATCCGCGACGTGCCCGGCGAATGGCTGAGCTGGCTGGTACTTGCAGGATTACTGCCGGGATTCGCCATCATAGGCGGACACATCAGCACGATCAGGCGCAGGTTGCGCGAGAGCATGGAGAGCCTGCGCCTGTTCGCCGACAACGTGCCGGCGATGACCGCCTTTTTCGATGAGCACCTGCGTTGCCGCTTCGCCAACATGGGGTTTGCCGCGTTTTTCGGTTTTCCCGTCGAGACCATTCTCGGCAAGCACGTGCGAGAGCTGGTCGAGGAGGAGGCGTACCGGGAGGTCGAGGGCCATTTCTTGGAAGTGCTGCAGGGACATCCGGTCACTTACCAAAGGACGCGCAAGCTTGCAAACGGCGAGTCCCGCCACATCGAGGTCAAGCTGGTGCCGCATATCGGAGACCAAGGGAGGATTTTGGGCTGTTTTGCGGTGACCACCGACATTACCGAACACAAGCTGACACAGGAACGCATTCAAACTGTCGCGCATCACGACAGCCTCACCGGCCTGCCCAACCGCCTGCTGTTCAACGACCGGCTAAGCCAGGCGATCAGTCTGGCCAAACGCGACTCGCGCCAGTTCGCGCTGCTGTACCTCGACCTGGACCGGTTCAAGCCGGTGAACGACACCCTGGGGCATGCCGCCGGAGATGACCTGTTGCAGGCTGTTGCCGCGAGAATCCGGCGCCAGGTACGCGAATCCGATACCCTGGCCCGCGTCGGGGGCGATGAATTCACGGTGATCCTGCCCGATATCGCCAGGCGCGAGGAGGTGGAAACCGTCGCCAGAAAAATCATCGCCGCTGTTGCCGCGCCGTTCCTGCTCGGCCGTCAGAAGCAGAGCGTCGAAATCGGGATCAGCATCGGCATCGCGCTCTATCCGACCGACGCGCTGGACGCGGACGCGCTGATCAAGGCGGCCGATGCCGCGATGTACAGCGCAAAACAAGTGGGGAACAGTTTTCGGTAGGGGGGGTCAGGTCTTGCATTGACGCAAATGCGTCAATGCAAGACCTGACCCCGTTCGCCCCGCGCAGGCTCGGCTGCTGCGGGCTTAGGCGATGTCGTGGCAGGAAGCGAAGACGATGCTGGAGGCGGGACAGGAAGGGAGCCGGTTGGTCGCCGATATTTACGCCGTTGGATTGCAATGCATGCCGTCATTTTGCATGGTAATATGACGGCATGGTAACTCAGTCCTTTCAGCGAATTGCCCGCTTGCCCCGAGGAAGTTTCTTCATGCTGGGTGTGCGCGGCGTTGGCAAGAGCACTTGGGCGGCGCAGGTACTGCCGGACGCGCATCGGATCGATCTGCTCGATGAGCGCCGCCATCACGACTACCTGGGTGATGCCGGCATGTTCGCCGGCGAGCTCGCCGCGCTGGCGCCAGGCTCCTGGGTGATCGTGGATGAGGTGCAGCGCATCCCGTCCCTGCTCAACGAAGTCCACCGTTTCATCGAATCCCGGCGCCTCAAGTTCGCGCTGCTGGGATCGAGCGCGCGCAAGCTCAAGGCCGCGGGCACCAACTTGCTCGCGGGACGGGCGCTGAGGAAGCACATGCACCCTTTGACAGTCGCGGAACTGGACGCCGACTTCGACCTTGGGCTGGCGTTGCGCCACGGTACGATACCGCTGGTATGGGCAGCCGAGGAGCGCGACGCCGCGCTCGAAGCCTATGTACAACTCTATCTGCGCGAGGAAATACGGGCTGAGGCGCTGGTGCGTAACCTCCCGGGCTTCGTGCGTTTCCTTCCCATCGCGGCCCTGTTTCATGGCCAGGCGATCAGTGTTTCAGGCATCGCGCGCGATGCGGGCGTCGCGCGCATGACCGTGGACGGTTATCTCGAAATCCTCGAAGACACACTCCTCGTGTACAGGCTCCCCGGTTATGAGGCCAAGCTACGGGTGCGGGAGCGCAGGCATCCCAAGCTCTATTGGGCCGATCCTGGCCTGGTGCGTGCCGTCAAGAGGCAACTCGGACCGGTCTCGGCCGAGGAAACCGGGCCGCTGTTCGAAGGTTTCGCGCTTCATCTGCTGCGCGCGCATGCAGAGGAGCAAAAACTGTTCGACGAACTCACCTATTGGGCACCTGCGCAGGCGATGCGTACGGAGGTGGATTTTCTCCTGCGCCGTCAGCGCGAGTTCATTGCCATTGAAGTGAAGGCGAGCAAGCGCTTCGAGCGTTCCATGGTGCAGGGGCTGCGCGCGATTGCCGAATTGCCGGGTGTCGTTCGGCGCATCCTCGTCTATGCGGGCGAGCGATCATTGCGCGTTGACGAGGACATCGAAGTCTGGCCAATCCGGCGGTTCAGTGAAGCGCTGGCGCTTGGGCGGCTTTGGCCATAAGAATAGAACGGTAAGGCTGCACCGCTGCCACTAGTACGACGACATCTTAGTTGCGAAACAATATGGCGAGTAATCTTCACTTCCGACGCAGCGCTTTGTCCCCCAAGGGGATTTCCTTCGGGGCACAAGCTCGCTCCCACGACTACAAGGCAGACATGCTTCGATATCAATGTGTCATCGTACTAGTGTCGGGTTCAGGCATTACGGTTGTTCTCCACGCCCGATCTTTTCCAGCGCCGCGATGTTGGTGCTGGGAAAAACAGGGTCAGAGTAACTATTCCGATCAAGGTCGGGTCCTTGCATCCGGCGCGGGCCGACGAAAGCTTACTCCGAGCTTATTTCCCGGTCGTGAGGAGCGACCGCCCTTGGCGCCTGTTTTCGGCGGTACATGTCCTGATCGGCCAGCTTCACCAGTTCCTCGCCAAACGTAGCATCGTCCGGAAAGACCGCAATGCCGATGCTGGCACCGACCGCAACGATCACGTCGTCCAAGGGGTATGGCTCGTCGATCGAATGCCTGAGCTTTTCAGCGACGGCATCGGCATCCGCCCGGGCGCTGATTTCCGCAAGGATCACGGCGAATTCATCGCCGCCCAGCCGCGCGACGGTGTCGGACTCGCGCATGGATTCGCGCAGCCGCCCGGCGACCGCGCAAAGCAGCATATCGCCCGCGGCATGGCCATAGTTGTCGTTCACGGGTTTGAACCGGTCCAGGTCGAGGTACAGTAGCGCGAGTTTACTTTTCCGCCGCCGGGCGAGAGCTATGGTTTGCGACAGCCGGTCATGGAACAGGGCGCGGTTCGCGAGCCCGGTGAGTTGGTCGTAATGCGCCATACTTTGTATTTTGTCGCTCAGGCGCTTGCGTTCGGTGATGTCGCGGATAATGGCGGTGAAAAGGCGCTTGTTCCCTGCCCGGACCTCGCTGATCGACAACTCGACCGGAAAGATTTCTCCGTCCGCCCGCACGGCCTCGAGCTGCTGCATCACGCCGATCACGTGCTTCACGCCGGTCCGGCGGTAGCGTTCCAGATAGCGATCGTGCTGCTCGCGATGAGGGGGAGGAATAATGGCGCTTACATTGCGGCCGATGGCGTCTTGTTCGGGAATGCCGAACATGGCCTGCGCCGCGCGGTTCTGCGTTTGAATGATGCCGTGATCGTCGATGGTGATGATCGCGTCGGATGCCGTATCGAGGATCGCCTGCGCCTTTGCGTGTTCGGCCTCGAACGCGGCGTAGAGCGGCCGGATGATCAAGGGCCACAGGACGACCGAGGCGGCTGCGGTGAGTATCGCCGCGTCGATCAGCGCCCAGATCCAGCCTCCCAAGTCGATCTGCAGGCGCTCGGCAGCCAGCATCAGGATCAGCTCGGCGAGGAATATCGCGCCGAGCATCACGCCGAACTTGGCCGGCGGGCGTTGCAGCGCCTGGGCAAGCCGCGCAAAAAGCTTGCGGCAAAAGCTTCTCATGCTAGCGCGAGATTGTACGCCGGCGTTCGCGCAGGAACGCGGTGACGCCGGCGCCGGCCAGGGGTCGGCAGAAGAAATAACCCTGGATCTCGTCGCAGGCGTTGGCCTGCAAAAACTGCAGCTGCGCCTCGGTCTCCACGCCCTCGGCGATCACTTTCAGTTCCATCGCGTGCGCCATGCGGATCACCGCCAGCACGATCGCCGCATCGTCCGGGTCGGTGACGATGTCGTTCACGAACGAGCGGTCGATTTTCACCGCATCGATGGGGAAGCGCTTGAGATACGCCAGGCTGGAGTAACCGGTGCCGAAATCGTCCACCGAGATGGATATTCCGGCCGCCCGCAGCGCCTCCAGTATGCGCACCGTCTCTTCCGCGTTTGCCATCACCGAACCCTCGGTGATCTCGAATTCGAGCAGCCGCGGATCGACCCCATGCTCGCGCGCGATCTGCGCGATCAACGCGGCGAGGGTCTTCTCGTGAAACTGCCGGCCCGAGAGATTGATCGCGATCGGCACCGGCGCAACGCCTTCCTGCTCCCAGGCGTTGATCTGCCGGCAGGCCGCGCGGATCACCCACGCGCCCACCGGCACGATCAGACCGGTCTCCTCCAGCAGCGGAATGAAATCGGCGGGCGAGACCAGCCCGACCTCCGGGCGCTGCCAGCGCAATAGCGCCTCCACCCCGCTCACGTTGCCGCTCGCGAGGTCGAGCTTGGGCTGGAAATGCAGCAGGAATTCCCGCCGCTCCAGCGCCCGGCGCAAAGCCGTCTCCAACTCGAGCTTCTCCATTGCGCGTTCGTTCATTTCCGCGGTGTAGTAGCGGTAGGTATTGCGCCCCCCCTCCTTGGCGCGGTACATTGCCGTGTCGGCGTAGCGCAGCAGCGCCTCGGCGTCGTTCGCATCGCCGGGGTACACGGTGATGCCGATGCTCGCGCTGATGAAGGTCTCGTGGCCCGCCAGATCGAAGGGTTCGGCGAACGCCTGGATCACCTTCGCCGCCACCTCCGCCGCGTCATCGGGACTGTCCAGCGCAGGCAGGATCAGCGCGAATTCGTCTCCGCCCAGCCGGCCCACCACGTCACGGATGCGCACGCACTCCAGCAGCCGCGCCGCCACCTGCTGCAGCAACTCATCGCCGGTTGCGTGGCCCAGCGTATCGTTCACCACTTTGAACCGGTCCAGATCGATGAACAGCACGCCGATGGTCCACTGATTTTCCTGCGCCTGCGCCACCATCCGCTTGAGCGATTCGAAAAACAAGCTGCGATTGGGCAGATTGGTCAGGCTGTCGTAGTGCGCGAGCTGGAGCAGCCGTTCTTCGGCCTTTTTCTGTTCGGTGATGTCCTCCGACATGCCGGCCACCCGGTACACGCGCCCGCCCTCATCTCTGATCGGAAACGTGCGCGAGTGCAGCCAGCGGATCGAACCATCGGCGTGCATGATCCGGTATTCGTCATCGAACCCGCCTTCCGGCGTTCTCCCCACCTCCATCAGTACTCTGCGGTAGTCATGCGCATGGACGATGTCGAGCATGCCCTGCCGGTCGGTGGGCGGCGGCCATCCGGTGACCGCCTGCCATGAGGGACTGATATAGAGAACCGATTCGTTTTCGAGCTCGCGCACCCAGAAAATCTCCGGAGTGTTCGTGGCCATCTGGCGAAACAGTTCCTCGCTCTCGCGCAACGCCTGCTCGCCGCGCTCGCGCTGGGCGCGCGTGCGCAGCGCATCGATGCCGTAGGCGATGTCGCCGGCAAGTTCCTCGAGCAGCTCGATCTCTTCCGCGTCGAACGCGTCGGGCCCGGCGGCGTGGATATTCAGCGCGCCGATGCAGCCGTGGCCGTTGCGCAGCGGCAGCGCCAGCACAGACCTGAAGCCATGCCGCAGCGCGCGTTCCCGCCACGGCGCAAAACTCAAATCGGCGAGCGTGTCTGACACGTAGCGCACCTGGCCGGTGCGAATCGCGGTCCCGGTCGGGCCGCGGCCGCGCTCGGTGTCGGCCCAACTGATGCGCGCCGCCTCCACCGATCCGGCGAACAGTCCCGCCTGCGCGACCGGACGCACCGACTTGGCCTCGTCGTGCTCGGCGTAGCCGATCCAGGCCATGTGATGGCCGCCCGACTCGACCACGATGCGGCACATGTCTTCCAGCATTTCCATCTCGTCGGTCGCATGCACCAGCACCCGGTTGCACTCGGCCATGACGCCGCGCGCGCGCGCCAGCCGCGCTATATGCTTCTCCGCGCGGACGCGCTCGGTGATGTCCTTGCCGGTCGAAACGAACTTTGTGATTTCCCCGTGAAAATCGCGAATCGGCGAAATGGTCTTCGCTTCGTAATACAGCTCCCCGGCCTTGGTGCGGTTGCATAGGACCTGCCGGAATGCCGCGCCGGACAGAATCGTGCTCCAGAGCTCCTTATAGAAAACCTGGTCGTGCTCTCCGGATTTAAAAATCGCCGGCGTCCCGCCGATCGCCTCGTCGCTGCTAAAACCCGTTGACCGCACGAACGAGGCATTGACGTACTCGATTATTCCCGAACGATCGGTGACGTACACGATGTCGTCCGTCTGCTCGACGGCCGTCGCCAGTTCCCGTAGCTGCTGTTCGCCTCGCACCAGGTCGGTGATGTCCTCCTGCACCGCGATCGCGCCGATGACGGTCCTGTCCGGGTTCCGCAACGGCATCGCCGAGCTCCGAATCACTCTGCGCTCGCCGTCGAAGCCCTCGATCTCGACTTGTTCGCCAAGGCTGGTTTCACCGCTCTCCACCGCCCGCGCCAGGGGCCAGTCCCGCGCGGCCATCGGCGTCCGGTTCGCGACCCGCCAGCCCTTGAATAGTCCGTACTCGGCGGGCCCGACCAGCCTTTCTCCGCCCCAGAGCTTCCTCCCCGCCGGATTCGTCTGGACAATGCGGCCGTGAGGGTCGGTCATCCACACCCCCACGGGAAGCAGCTCGAGCACCTGCCGCAACAGTTCCAGGCCCATCCGCAGCGACCGTTCGTGCCTCATCTGCGCGACGGCACCGGCGACGACCATGCCGGTCGCGGCGACAATTCCATTGAACACGGCCAGCAGCAACAGGGCTTCGTGCCGAGGGAAGGGTGCGAAAGGTCCGTGTCCATCCAAGGTGCCGAGCAGGCTGACCGCCGCCAGCAGCAGCGATGCCACGGCCGCGCCACGGAGCTCGAAGCGTATCGCCGCCCAGATGACCAAAGGCAGCGGGGCGAACGCGAGCGGATAATAAGCGTAAGACAACGGCATCAGTTGCGTGAACACGAATGCACTGACTGCCGCCAGAACGACCAGCAGAAGCAATCCCTCGGCATACCATTTCGCTCCGCGCGAGCGCCCTACGGGCTCGGTGAAGGCGAGCAAAAACGGCGTCACCACCAGCACGCCGACCACGCCGCCGATCCAGCGGTTCAACCAGAGCATCCCGAACTCGCCCGCCGGAACCATGCCGCAGAGCCAGAGTACGCCCACGGCAAGCATGGCGCCGATCGCGCGCGCCAGCAGGGCGCCGAACAAAATGAGGTTGACGATGTCGCGCAGGCGCAGGAGCTGCACCTGGAAATCGGCGAATCGCTTCAGCAGGAATACCACCAGTATGGTGATCAGGACGTTCACCAGCGCAATGCCGCCGGCTGCCGCCCAGGAAGCGCCCGCATGGAGGTCGACCGCGAGCGTGCCGACGAGAATTGCCGGCCAGAAACGGTAGCCGTGGACCAGTATGAGGGCAAGGGCCAATCCGGCGAACGGCCAGACCGGGCTGACGTAGGGGTGCTGCAGCGCGCCGTAGCGCAGCCCGGCGTATCCCAGGACCCAGAAGGCCAGGGTTGCGAGCAGTACGCCGGGCAGGTCGGTTGCCCGAGGCAGCCAAGCGCGGGAACGGTCCGGCAACAATTCCATCTACTCCCCTTCGCCGCTACGGCGTTGGCGCAAAGGCGGCGCCGTATGCGCACCTTGCCGGCAGGAGCGCTCCATGCCGGGATAGACTGATAACAAGGCGGGGATTGGGCCTAGGGTGAGGCGGGTCCGCGTTTTCCGGGCGGAGAACCGCGATAGCCAACTCCGACCAACCGATTCATGCGATAAGCCGGCTGCAAATGATTGCGATCATACACAAAAGCAGGCACCAAGCAAGCCGAAATTGGGCGCAGCCGCCGCATCCCTATTCCGGTCAACCATGGTGCCATGCGCTATTTTCGAGATTTTGGCAGACTCAAGGTCTCGCCCGCGGCGACGATTTCGGCTGCGACTTCGCCCAGTTTGCGCTGCCGGGCACGCGCCCCACCGCGCAGTGTTTCGAACGCTTCGGCAGCCGTGAGCCGATGGCGCTCCATCAGGATTCCGGTCGCGATGCCGACGTTGCGGTCGCCCTTGAGCGCGACCAGGAGCTGCTCCTCCGTCGTCTCCAGGGCCTCGATGTCGGCGGCGCGCGCGAGCGCGGCTTTGACTGAAGTCAGGAGCTGATTCAGCCTGACCGGCTTGACCAGATAGCCCAGGCCTCCATCGGCAACGGCCTCCTTCACCAAGTCTTCGGTGTCGTGCGCCGACAGGAACAACGCCGGCGTTTTCGAAGTCTGGCGGATTTTTTTCGCGGTCTCGACCCCGGACAATCCGGGCAGGCATACATCCATGATCACCAGGTCCGGCGGCGATTCAGCGCATATCCGTATCGCTTCTTCGCCGGTTGCGGCGCGCGATACGGCATAACCCGCCTGCTCCAGCCCATCGGCAAGATTGGCCAGCCCATCGGCAAGATTGGCCA
>MERK01000204.1 GCA_001770575.1 Betaproteobacteria bacterium RIFCSPLOWO2_12_FULL_64_23 | reverse complement strand
CAAACTTCCGGCTCATCACCAGCGTGATCGCCGCCGTCAGCGTCGTCTTCCCATGGTCCACGTGACCTATCGTCCCTACGTTCACGTGCGGCTTCGTGCGCTCAAATCTAGCTTTTGACATGATGACTGTCCTTCTTTATCGATGATCAAATTGCTCAATACTCATGGTGCCGTTGGCGCGGATTGAACGCGCGACCTCTCCCTTACCAAGGGAGTGCTCTACCACTGAGCTACAACGGCGTCTTCGAGTTCGATTCGCCCGGAACCAGCATGCTGGAGCGGGTGAAGGGAATCGAACCCTCGTCGTAAGCTTGGAAGGCTTCTGCTCTACCATTGAGCTACACCCGCGTTTCACGACCGAACCCTTTTGCCACTCAACGCACACTGCCGAACCGCGCCGCGAAAAACTTGGTGGAGGGGGCTGGATTCGAACCAACGTAGGCGCAAGGCCAACAGATTTACAGTCTGCCCCCTTTAACCACTCGGGCACCCCTCCGAACGAAACGGGCGATTATGCGCGTTTTGCCACCGGCAGTCAAACAAGAGTCTATTCCAATATGGTATGAGCCTGAAGGCGGGATATACCTTGACAATATTTTTTGCGTCGACCAAAGCTCATCCATTTGCCCCAATTCGTGGTTCCTGTGGTCCCGCATCGAAGCACAAAAAGGCAAGATATTTCCGAACCCCCGGCATATACTAGCTATCAAAAAATGCGTCGTCCGCAACCTGCCGCGACCGCTTCATCGGCAAGGAGATCCCCAATGAACGCCCCAGCCAAGCTGCACGAAGTCACGCTGGACGACAAGTACACGCTGGATTCTGGCCGTGTCTTCCTCACCGGCACCCAGGCGCTGGTGCGCCTGCCCATGTTGCAGCGCGAGCGCGACCTCGCCGCCGGCCTCAATACCGCGGGCTTCATCTCCGGCTACCGCGGCTCGCCCCTGGGCGGACTGGACCAGTCGCTGTGGAAGGCGAAGCAACACCTCCAAACCCACCACATCAAATTCCAACCCGGCGTGAACGAAGACCTGGCGGCCACCTCCATCTGGGGCACGCAGCAGCTCAACCTGTTCAACGACGCCAAATATGACGGCGTGTTTTCCATCTGGTACGGCAAGGGCCCTGGCGTGGATCGCTGCGGCGACGTGTTCAAGCACGCCAACGCGGCCGGCACCTCCAAACATGGCGGCGTGCTGGTGCTCGCCGGCGACGATCACGCGGCCAAGTCCTCGACGCTCGCGCACCAGAGCGAACACATTTTCAAGGCTTGCTGCATTCCCATGCTGAACCCGGCGAGCGTGCAGGAGTATCTCGACTACGGCCTGCACGGCTTCGCCATGTCGCGCTACGCCAGCCTGTGGGTCGGATTCAAGTGCGTTACCGACGTGGTCGAGTCGGGCGCCTCGGTGTATATCGATGCGCATCGTGTGCAGGTCAAGATACCGCAGGATTTCGTGCTGCCGCCGGGCGGCCTCGGCATTCGCTGGCCCGACGGCATCCTCGAGCAGGAGGTGCGCCTGCTCGACTACAAGGTGTACGCCGCGCTCGCCTACGTGCGCGCCAACGGGCTCGACCGCGTCGTCTGGGATTCGCCGCGCGCGCGCTTGGGGCTCATCACCACCGGCAAGTCCTACGGCGACACCATGCAGGCGCTGGCCGACCTGGGCATAGACGAAAACACCGCACGCGACATCGGCATCCGCCTGTACAAAGTGGCCATGAGCTGGCCGCTGGAGCCGCAGGGCGCGCGCAAATTCGCCCAGGGCCTGGAAGAAATCCTGGTAGTGGAGGAAAAACGCCAGCTGATCGAATACCAGATCAAGGAAGAATTGTACGAATGGCGCGCAGATCAAAGACCGCCGCGCGTCGTGGGCAAATTCGATGACAACGGCGAATGGAGCCATGCCGCGGGCCAGCCCGCCGGCACCTGGCTGCTGCCGGCGAGCTACGAACTTTCCCCCGCGATCATTGCCAAGGCCCTCGCCGGCCGCCTGGCGAAGCTCGGCATGGACCGGCAACTGGGCGGCCGTTACCGCGAGCGCCTCGCCTTTCTCGAGTTCAAGGAAAGAGCGCTGGCCCGGCCGCAGGTGGTGACGCTGCGTCAGCCCTATTTTTGCTCCGGCTGCCCGCACAACACCTCCACCCGCGTCCCCGAGGGGAGCCGCGCCACCGCCGGCATCGGCTGCCACTTCATGGCGGTGTGGATGGACCGCAGCACCTCGACCTTCACCCACATGGGCGGCGAAGGCGCGCCGTGGATCGGGCAGGCGCCGTTCTCGAACACCAAACACATTTTTGCCAATCTCGGCGACGGCACCTATTACCACTCGGGGCTGATGGCGATCCGCGCCGCCTGCGCGGCCAAGGTCAGCATGACCTACAAGATCCTGTACAACGACGCCGTGGCGATGACCGGCGGCCAGCAGCACGACGGTCCGCTCGATCCGGCGACCATCTCGCGCCAGATCGCCGCCGAAGGCGTAAGCCCCATCATCATCGTCACCGACGAGCCGGAAAAATATCCGGCTGGCGTCAACTGGGCGCCGGGGGTGACCGTGCGCCACCGCGACGAGCTCGACGCGGTGCAGCGCGAACTGCGCGAGATCGCGGGCGTATCGGCCATCATCTACGACCAGACCTGCGCCTCGGAAAAACGCCGGCGGCGCAAGCGCGGCGCCTTTCCCGATCCGGCCAAGCGCGTCGTGATCAACGAAATGGTATGCGAGGGTTGCGGCGACTGCAGCGACAAATCCAATTGCCTGTCGGTGGAGCCGCTGGAGACCGAGTACGGCCGCAAACGCACGATCAACCAATCCACCTGCAACAAGGATTATTCCTGCGTCAAGGGATTTTGCCCCAGCTTCGTCACGGTCGAGGGCGGCAAGCTGAAGAAGGGCAAGGCCGGCGCGGCGAAGACCGCCGGCGATTTTCCGGCGCTGCCGGAGCCTGCGCCCGCGGCCATGGACGAGGCTTACGGCGTGCTGGTGACCGGCATAGGCGGTACCGGCGTCGTCACCGTAGGCCAGATCCTGGCCATGGCGGCGCACCTGGAGGGCAAGGGCGTGACGGTGCTCGACATGTCGGGCCTGGCGCAGAAGGGCGGTCCGGTGATGTCGCACGTGCGCATCGCCAACAGGCCCGAAGACCTGCACGCGGCTCGCATCGCCACCGGCGACGCGAGCCTGGTGATCGGCTGCGATCTGGTAGTCGCGGCCAACCCGGATGCCCTGGCCAAGATGAGCGCGCCCAAGACACGCGCCGTGATCAACGCCACCACCGCGCCGACCGCGGATTTCGTGCGCAATCCGGACTGGCAGCTTCCGGGCAGCAACCTGCAGCACGATATTGCCGAGGCCTGCGGCAAGAGCAATGTGGACTTCGTCTCCGCCGGCAGCATTTCCACCAACCTGATGGGCGATTCCATCGCCACCAATATGTTCATGCTCGGCTACGCCTGGCAGAAAGGCTGGGTGCCGGTTTCCGGCGCGGCGCTGCAGAAAGCGATCGAATTGAACGGCGTAGCGGTCGAGTTCAACCTGCAGAGCTTCGTCTGGGGCCGGCGCGCCGCGGTCGATCTCGCGCGCGTAGAAAAGATCGCGACCCCGGCCGAGGTCATTCCCCTCAGCCAGCATCTGTCGCGCAACCTCGACGAGCTGGTGGCGCGCCGCGCCGAAACCCTCACCGCCTACCAGGACGCCGCCTATGCGGCGCGCTACAGGGAACTGGTGGACAAAGTTCGGCGCGTCGAATCGGAAAAAGCCAGCGGAACCAAACTTGGCGAAGCCGTCGCGCGCTATTACGCCAAGCTCATGGCCTACAAGGACGAGTACGAGGTCGCACGGCTGCACTCGAACAGCGCGTTCATGCAGAAAATCGAAGGCATGTTCGAGGGCGACTACAAAGTGGTGTTCCATCTTGCCCCGCCCCTGCTGAACAAGCCCGACCCCGCGACCGGCGAAGCGAAGA
Organism: Betaproteobacteria bacterium RIFCSPLOWO2_12_FULL_64_23; assembly: GCA_001770575.1. Taxonomy (GTDB): domain Bacteria; phylum Pseudomonadota; class Gammaproteobacteria; order Burkholderiales; family SG8-39; genus 2-12-FULL-64-23. The sequence continues at coordinate 7,908 of MERK01000204.1, read as the reverse complement.
AATCCACCTTCGGCCCGTGGATGCTGCAGGCGTTCAAACTGCTGGCGAAGTTCAAGGGCTTGCGCGGCACGGCGTTCGACCTCTTCGGCCGCTCCGAGGAGCGCCGCAGCGAGCGCGCCTTGATCGCCGAGTACGCGGCCACGGTGGAGCAATTGCTGACCAGGCTCAGCCCGGCGAACCACGCGCTTGCAGTCGACATCGCCAGCGTCCCCGAGCTGATCCGCGGCTACGGCCACGTTAAAATGCGCCATCTGAAGCAGGCGCAGAAGCAACGCGCCGACCTGCTGGCGGAATTCGACGCACCGGTGGAGCAAACCGCCAGAGCGGCGTAGGTTTCAACGCGGCATGACCCTCACCCGCATCGATCTCGAACGCGACCGCATCCGCCAGGAGCTGGCGCAGACGCCGCTCGGCCCGCATCTGCTCAGCGACGCCGAACTGGAGGAATCCTTGTGGCAGATTCTGCAGCAGGCCGAAACCGGCGCGGACTGCTGGGTGTTCGGCTACGGCTCGCTGGTGTGGAATCCTCTGTTCCATTTCGAGGAAAAGCGCGTAGTCACCACCCACGGTTATCACCGCAGTTTCTGCCTGTGGTCGCGCATCAACCGCGGCACGCTGGACCGGCCGGGGCTGGTGCTGGGCCTGGACCGCGGCGGGCGCTGCCGCGGCGTCGCCTACCGCATTGCCCCGGATCACGTCGAGAACGAACTGCGCCTGGTCTGGCGGCGCGAGATGATGCTGGGCGCCTATGTGCCGCGCTGGGTGCAGGTGAGCGACGGCGAGACCCGGTTCCGCGCCATCACTTTCACCATCAACCGCGCCGGCCCGGCCTATGCCGGCCGCTTGCCGCCGAAAAGCATTATCGAGCGGCTGATGACCTCCCATGGCCGCATGGGGCCGGGTATAGACTATCTGCTGCACACCGCGGAAGCCCTGCGCGCCTGCGGCATCACGGACCGCCACTTGCAAGAGTTGTGCGATCTCGCCCACGCCATGAAGGCGCGCGCCTGACCTGATCCGCACCGACGTCCGGTTTTCAAACCGTGGATCGGTGCTTTCCGACCCAAACCCGCCTCTGGCGAATATTGGGAGCAGCCATTCGCCGCGAACGCGTAACAGCGTGAAGCTGCCGTTCGTAATGCGCAAACCATATCTGCGCCTGGGATGTCGGGTTTCTTGTGCACTGCGGCCGCCGGCCACACTTTATTGAACTTCGGCACGCGCCTACAATCGCCCGAAGCCGCGAAGAAGCGCCGCATCGGGTTTGTGCAAAACCACCGAAGTTTCAGTGTGCACCCATGTCCGTGCAATTAATTCTGAGGCCGGGGTCGCTATGGATTTGTCTTGGCGATCTAGATAACGCTTGCTCCCGCGGGTTTCGTTGACTGCGTTGGCTCAATCCGCACGGCGTGTGCTGTTCCACACTGTGAAGGAGAAACACAAGATGGCAACGCCCACAAGCGACGAGGCCACCCCCAAAGCCGGTTCAACCGCAGCGTAGCCGCGAAACAGCAGCGTCAACAAGACCATTTGTACAAAATGGGACGGAACATAAATCCAGAAGTGTGCCTTGGCCAAGCCTGTTTGGGCGGCCTTCGGGAAGGCGCGGTAGAATAGTCCAAACAGGCTGAGGGACACCCAGCCCAACAAGTTGAGGTGTGCATGTGCCGGGTACATCGAATGGTCGTGACTGGCGGCCATGAACAGTCCCAACGACACGCCGGCGATCAGGTAGAGCACTGCCAGACGCAAAAACCAGTTGCTCATATTATTCGTGTTATTCATGTGAATCTCCTTGCGTAACGGTTGTGCAGGCATCGACAAGAACGCGCGGAAGCCTCAACGCTTCGCCGCGGTCAGTAGCAGTTCGTTGGGGCCGACCCAGCCGTCGGGCGTCGTGAATACGCCCAGGCGTTCCTCCATCTCGGCCCAGGCGGCATCCGCGGCGTCAGGTGTAAGCCGACCCAGGATTTGCTGAATCGGGCTTGCCGACGAGCGGATGAAGTCGAGGTAATGGCGCGCCGAGGGCAGGCGAAAGGGTGCATCCAACGCTGTGGATGCGACGTTCTGAAAGCCCGCCGCACTGAACAACTCGTCGGCCAGGCCCGGCTTGCCCAGGCTCAAGAGAGCACCCGGTTGGAACGGATCGCGCGCCGGCAGCCCCGCGTGCTTAAGAGCAGTGCCCATCAGGATGCCGACGCAGGGGTTGCGGTCCGGCCGCGAGAATACCATGGTGCTGATGCCGCCGCCCGGGCGCAGTGCTCGGTGCAAGCCGCGCAATCCTCGCAGCGGATCGGGAAAGAACATGAGTCCCAGCCGGCACACCACCGCGTCGAAGCTGGCGGACTCCACCTGCAGATCCTCGCCGTCCGCGACATGGGTTTGGACGTTGTGAAAGCCGGCCAGCCGGGCATTTTCCTGGGCCAGCGCCAGGATGGCCGAAGACAGATCCGTGGCGAGTACGCGACCTCGCGGGCCTACGCGCTGCGCGATGTCCAGTGTCTGATCGCCGGCCCCGGCGGCCACATCCAGCACACATGCGCCGACACCGATGCCAGCCATGTCCAGCATGGCGTCGGTAGCCTGGCGCAACCAGGCGCGGATCTCGGAAGTGTGCTCGTTCCAGCCTTGCGCTGAACGGTCCCATTGCTCTCGGACAGCGGTTTTGAAAGCCTGGGTATCTGGTACAGAGACGGTGGTCATGACGGGCTCCTTTTGGACATTCGCAACTCCAACGTTGCGGCGCCAGTCTAGGTTCCGCATCCATGCGCCACAAGCCGCAGGCGTGCATAATGAGGTCGCAGAATTGCATAATCCATTACCGAATTGGCCCCCCATGTTCGACTGGAACGACCTGAAATACCTGCTCGCGGTGGCACGCCACCAAAGCACCACCGCGGCCAGTCGTGCGCTGGAGGTGAACCAGTCCACCGTGCAACGCCGGCTGGTCGAACTGGAGCGGTGCATGGGACAGTCCCTGGTACAACGACACCCCAGCGGTTATCGCCTGACGGCGTTTGGCGAGCAATTGCTGCCCCTTGCGCAACAGGTCGAGCAGGCCGTCGCAGCGCTCACGCAGCACGTCGAGGCATTCCAGCGCGAGGTCACGGGCGTGGTGCGCGTGACCTGTCCGGAGCCGTTGGTGTACCGTATTAGTAATTCGACGCTGCTTGACCGGTTCCGCGCCCGCTATCCCGGTCTGCAAGTGGAATTCGTAATGAGCGACAAATACCTCGACTTTACCAAAGGAGGAGTCGACATCGCCCTGCGCTCGGGCGACACGGAGGACAACACGCTGGTCGGTCGCAAGATCGGCGACTCTCTGTGGGCGGTGTACGCCAGCCCGAAGTACATTGCGCGACGCGGCCAACCAATTCGCGTTGAAGATCTTGAACGTCACGACTGGGTCGGTTTTGACGAGACCATGGCGAACCACCGCGCAGCGCAATGGCTGAGGCAGGTGGCACCCGCCGCGAACGTCGTGGCGCGCAACAACAGCGTGCTCGGTCTGGTGTATTCGGTGAAATCGGGAATAGGCTTGGCGCCCCTGCCCACCGCGCTAGGCGACGCGGAGGCTGATTTAGTGCGGGTTCTGGGCCCAATCCCCGAACTGGCACGTATATGGCGCGTGCTCACGACGCCGGAACTGCGGCGCACGCCGCGCGTGGCGGCGCTGTTCGACTTTTTGGTGGACGAAGTCGATGCGTTGCGGCCCATTATCACCGGCTAGTGGGTATCCAACGGCGGCTTTCGGGTGAATGCACGGGAGCAACGACCGCTATGGAGAAGAATCGCCACCGGCCGGTCCTGGCCGAAAGTACGCGCCGAATGAATCGCCGCAAAGCGGACATGATCGATAGTCGGTTGCCTGCTCAAACATCACCGCAACGGCCGACGAGCAGGAATTATCGGGTGCGTCTTTGGCTTGCTTGTTCCGATCGTTGACGAATGTAGGCAGGCACTACCGCCTCAGGCCGAACTAGAACGCCTCGTCACTCCGCAGATAGCGCCACTGGCCCTGCAGAAGATCGCCCAGCATTACCTTGCCGATGCGGATGCGCTTGAGGCCGACCACATCCAGGCCGACCAGCTCGCACATGCGCCGGATCTGGCGTTTCTTGCCCTGGCGCAGAACGAAGCGCAACTGATCCCGATTCAGCCAGCCCACCTGCGCCGGCCGCAACGCCTCCCCGTCCAGAGACAGCCCGTGGTTGAGCTGCGCCAGGCCGGCCTTGGACAGGCTGCCCCTGACGCGCACCAGGTACTCCTTCTCGATCGCCGAATTCTCGCCGATCAGCTGCCTGGCGATGCGCCCGTCCTGCGTCAGCACCAGCAAGCCTTGAGAATCGATATCCAGCCGCCCGGCCGGGGCCAGGCCCCTCAGATGCATCGGTGTGTAGCCTAGCGGAGAGCGGTCGCCGGCAAACCGTGATTCGGCGTTGATCAGGGTCACGGCCGGCTTGTAGCCCGGCTCGGCCTGCGCCGACACGTAGCCGATCGGTTTATGCAGCAATATGGTCACGCGAGCAAGCTGGCTCGCCTGCGCGGCTTTGTTCAGGGTAATCGTGCTCGCCGGATCGATGCGCGTGCCCAGCTCGGTAACGCGCTCACCATTCACGAACACCCAGCCACGCTCGATGTAGCTGTCCGCCTCGCGCCGCGAGCACAGGCCCTGTTGCGACATCAGCTTGGATACGCGTACTTTTTCCATGTTGTCCGGATTCTAGCCTGCGCAGGTCCTCACGGCCAAGAATGCGCTAGAGTTGCGTATCTTCCGCGCCTTCCCTCTTGAACTATTTCTCAGGCAGTTTGTAACCAATCGGGCAGAATCCGCGACTAATCAGGCAAAACCTCTCGGAGTATTTGTCATGCACGCCACCCTGCCCCTGCTGGTTCGAACCGCTTTCCCGCGCCTCGCGCGCCGCGCCATCGAGACGCTGCAGCTGAACCTGGGTTACCGCTGCAACCAGAGTTGCGTGCACTGCCACGTAAATGCTGGACCGAATCGGACGGAAGAGATGACGGCCGAAACCATAGCCGCCGTCATCGAATTTCTCGCCGCCAGCCCCGAGATCAGCACCATCGATCTCACCGGGGGTGCGCCCGAGTTGAACCGCAATTTCCAGCGACTGATCATTGCCGCGCGCGCGCGCGGACTGCGCGTGATCGACCGCTGCAACCTGACCATATTGGAGGAACCCGGTCATGAAGACCTGGCGGCGTTTCTGGCCATGCATGGCGTCGAAGTCGTCGCCTCCTTGCCTTGCTACCTGGAGGAAAACGTCGACAAGCAACGCGGCGCGGGCACTTTCGAGGCGAGCCTCAAAGGGCTCAGACGGCTGAATGCGCTGGGCTACGGGCGCGCCGACAGCGGCCTGGTCCTGAACCTGGTCTATAACCCGCAGGGCGCCAGCCTGCCGCCGGCGCAGGCCGAACTGGAAGCCGCCTACAAACAACATCTGAGCGAGCGCTACGGCATCCTATTCGATCATCTGTTTACGCTGGCCAACATGCCGATTCAGCGCTTCGGCAGCATGCTGATCTCCAAGGGACTGTTCAACAGCTATATGACGACGCTGCGCCAAGCGCACCGCGACGAAAACCTGGACCAGGTAATGTGCCGCAGCCTGATCAGCGTGGACTGGCAGGGCTATATTTACGACTGCGACTTCAATCAGCAACTCGGCCTGGCACTGACGGACGGCAGCCGTTCCCGGCTGCACATCACCGATGCCACCGTGGCTTTGCTGGAAGGCCTTCCGATCCGGGTGGCGGACCATTGCTACGGCTGCACCGCGGGCCAGGGTTCCAGTTGCGGCGGCGCCCTGGAGAATGAAACCGCGCCAGCGCCGATTTGTAGCAACTGAGCGTGACCAGCGTGAGCACGCCCGGCCGGGTCTGCCCGCAGCGCTACCGCTACGGGCCGCGCGCCATCGCTGGCGCGCCAGAGCGCCGGGCTGAAACCCTGTACGTGATCGGCGGGCTGTATGGCAATCCGCAGGCGCTGGCCGCGGTCGAGGCCATGGCCGGGGCCGAACCCGGGCCGGTGACCCTGTGTTTCAACGGCGATTTCAACTGGTTCAATGTCGATGACGCAGGATTTCGCGCGATCAACGAGGGCGTGCTGCGGCACGACGCCATCGCCGGCAATGTCGAAGCCGAACTCGGCGAGGATACGGATGCGGCCGGCTGCGGCTGCGCCTACCCGGATACGGTGGCGGCCGGCGTCGTCGAACGCTCGAACCAGATTCACGCCAAACTGAAACGCACGGCAGCGCGGCATCCCGATCTGCTGGTCTGCCTCGGCGAACTGCCGATGGTGGCGCGTTACCGTGTGGGAAAGACTCGCATCGGCGTGGTACACGGCGATGCCGATTCGCTGGCGGGCTGGCGCTTCGATGTCGCGGCTCTGGACGACCCCAACGAGCGCGCTTGGCGCACCGAAGCCTTCGCCCGGGCCGGGGTGGATATCTTCGCCAGCACCCATACCTGCCTGCCTGCGACACGCCGCTTCGATCTTGACGGGGTCAAACTGATCGCCAACAACGGCGCTGCCGGCATGCCGAACGCGCGCGGCACCAATTTCGGCATCCTGACTCGAATCGGAACTACCTCGCCCACCCACGCCAGTCTCTACGGCTGCACAGTGCAGGGCGTGCACGTCGATGCGCTTGCAATCCACTACGACAATCCGGCCTGGCAACAATGCTTTCTCAAGAACTGGCCGGTGGGCTCGCCTGCATGGCTGTCCTACTTCGACCGGATAGCCAATGGACCGGACTATCTCCTGGAAGCTGCTGCTAACCTGGCGCTAAGTTGAATTCGGAAGGCCAACAATGAACTCGGTCATTCTTAAGTCGGTACTGACCTGCCCGCACTGTGGCTTCGCCCGGCAGGAAACCATGCCCACCGACGCCTGTCAGTTCTATTACGAATGCACACAATGCAAAACGTTGCTGCGTCCAAAGCCTGGCGACTGTTGCGTGTTCTGCTCCTACGGTTCGGTTAAGTGTCCGCCGATCCAGCTGCGCGGCTGTTGTTCTTCCTCCTGATTGCCGGCCCGCTCAGGCCTCGACCGGCAGTCCGGACGCTTTCCACTCCGGAAAACCGTCCTCCAGCCGGCGCGCCTTGTAGCCCTTGGTGCGCAACAACGCCACCGCATCCACCGAGAGCAGGCAGTACGGGCCACGGCAATAGGCGATGACTTCCCGCCCCTTGGGCAATTTTCTGAGGCGTTTGCCCAAGTCTTCGACCGGCACGTTGATCGCGCCCGGCAAATGCCCGGCGGCGAACTCTCTGGCCGGGCGCACGTCGAGCACGGTCACCAGCCCCTGCTTCGAACGCTTTAACAGTTCGGCGGCAGGGATCGGCTCCAGGTCGTCGCGCGCGGTGATGTAGCTGCGCACCAAGTGTGCCATTTCGGCGAGCCGCGTCTCGGCGACCAGTCCCAGCGCCGCGATCAAATCCACCACGTCCGGACCTGCCAGCTCGTAGAACACGCGCAGGCCCTCCTTGCGCGCCCGTACCAGGCCGGCGCGGCGCAGCTCCTGCAGATGCTTCGACGCGTTTGCGACCGAGAGCCGCGTCATCGCCGCAAGCTCCTCCACGCTGCGCGGCCCCTGCGCGACGAAGTCCAGCAACTCCAGCCGGTTGCCGTGTGACAGGGCTTTGCCCACCCGTGCGAGCTGGGCATGCACGTCCTGCTTGAAATTGTCTGTTGACATCGCGACCCTGGCCTCCTAGTATTCAACTACTAAGTTGAGTATTTGTATTATACCTGACCGACCGGATCAGGCAAGCTCCAAGTGGACGAGTGTTGCGAGCTCATGATCTGTCCGGTTCTGTAGCACGACATCTGTCCGGTTGTCATAGTGCCCTGAAGGGGGTGCGAAATGACGCCGACACAAG
>MERK01000203.1:14792-19322 GCA_001770575.1 Betaproteobacteria bacterium RIFCSPLOWO2_12_FULL_64_23 | reverse complement strand
CACGGCACCGGCTTCGGCGGCATTTCCGTCGGCGGCATGACCAACAACCGCAAGACCTTCGGCAATCTGCTGCCGCGCGTGGACCATCTGCGCCACACCTGGGACCTGGAGCAGCAGGCCTACTCGCGCGGCCAGCCCGAATGGGGCGCGCATTTCGCCGACGAACTGGGCGAGCGCATCATCCCGCTGCACGACGCTTCCAACATCGCGGCGGTAATCGTCGAACCGGTGGCCGGCTCCACCGGTGGACTGATCCCGCCCAAGGGCTATCTCGAGCGCCTGCGCGCGATCTGCGACCAGCATGGCATCCTGCTCATATTCGACGAGGTGATCACCGGTTTTGGCCGCTTGGGCAAACCTTTCGCCGCCGATTATTTCGGTGTCATGCCCGATCTCATGAGTTTTGCCAAGGGTGTTACCAACGGCACCATTCCGATGGGCGGCGTGATCGCGCACAACCGTATCCACGACGCCTTCATGCAGGGGCCGGAGGGCGCGATCGAACTGTTCCACGGCTACACCTACTCCGGCCACCCGGTCGCAGCGGCGGCTGCGAGCGCCACCATCGATGTTTACCGCGAGGAAGGGCTGTTCGAGCGCGCCGCGGCGATCGCACCTTATTTCGAGCAGGCGCTGCATTCGCTGCGTGGCCTGCCCAAGGTCATCGATATCCGCAACCTCGGACTGATAGGCGTGATCGAAGTGGAGGCGCGGCCGGGCAAAGTCGGCGCGCGCGCCTTCGATGCCTTCATCGACTGCTACGCGAACGGCCTGCTGGTGCGGCCTGCGGGCGATACGCTGGCGCTGTCGCCGCCGTTGATCGTAGACAAGAGCCACATCGATCAGATGGTGGGCACGCTCGGCGCCGCGCTCAAGCGCATCGCCTGAAGGAGGCGGCAATGAATTCACGCTGGATAGACATCAAGGCGCAGGATGGCAGCCGGTTCAAAGGCTATCTGTCGCTGCCGCATCAGGCGGAGAAAGCGGGCAAGGGACCCGGCATCGTGCTGATCCAGGAAATTTTCGGCGTGAACTCGCATATACGCGCTGTTGCCGACCAGTACGCAAGCGACGGTTACACCGTGCTCGCTCCCGACATTTTCTGGCGCATGCAGCCCATGGTCGATCTGGGTTACGGCGAGGAAGATATGCAGAAGGGCATGGGCTATCTGCAGAACATGGATTTCGCGGCGGGCGTGAAGGACCTGGCCGCCACGGTCGCTGCATTGCGCGGCCTGCCCGAATGCACAGGCAAGGTGGCCTCGATCGGTTACTGCATGGGCGGGATGCTGTCCTACCTATGCGCGGCCAACGCCGGTGTGGATGCGGCGGTGTGCTATTACGGCGGCGGCATCCACACCAAGCTGGATGAGGCCGGAAAAATAAAATGCCCGGTGCTGTTCCATTTCGCCGGCAACGACAGTTACATTCCGGCCGCCGCGGTCGAGGCGGTGAAACAGACCTTCGCCGGACGCGAAGGCGTGCGCATCGACCTCTATCCGGGCGTCGGTCACGGCTTCAACTGCTGGGCGCGTCCCGCCTACAACCAGCAGAGCGCCGCGCTTGCGCGCGGGCGTTCCTTGTCATTCCTCGCAACGACAATCGGCTGAGCATCCCGGTGTGAGCGACAGGACCTACCTCGACTGGCCTTTTTTCGATGCGCCGCAGCGCGCGCTCGCGGCCGAGCTCGATGCCTGGGCGGCGGAGAATCTCGCGCATCTGGACCATGGCGCGGACGTGGATGCGCTTTGCCGCGATCTGGTCGCGCGTCTGGGCCGGGGCGGCTGGCTCAGGCACTGCGTGCCCGCGGCCTATGGCGGGGCCTCCGCGCGCATAGATTCGCGCTCGCTATGCATTGCGCGCGAGACCCTGGCGCGCCACGAGGGACTGGCCGATTTCGCCTTTGCCATGCAGGGCCTGGGTTCGGGCGCCATTTCCATCGCCGGCAGCGAGGAACTGAAGCAGCGCTACCTGCCGCGCGTGGCTCGCGGCGAGGCCATCGCCGCCTTCGCGCTGTCCGAACCCGATGCCGGATCGGACGTGGGCGCCATGACCACCAGCGCGCGCCGCGAGGGCGGGCACTATGTGCTCGACGGCGAGAAAACCTGGATTTCCAACGGCGGCATCGCCGACTTCTACTGCGTTTTCGCCCGCACCGGAGAGGCCGCCGGCGCCCGCGGCATCAGTGCATTCGTTGTCGACGCGGATACGCCCGGCCTTGAGGTTGCCGGGCGTATCGAACTGATCGCCCCGCATCCGCTGGCGAGCCTGCGTTTTCGCGCCTGCCGCGTGAGCGCAGCGCAGCGCCTGGGCGAACCCGGCCAGGGATTCAAGGTGGCAATGCAAACACTGGACATTTTTCGCGCCTCGGTTGCCGCGGCGGCGCTGGGCTTTGCGCGGCGCGCGCTGGACGAGGCGCTCGCGCGCGCCAAGGGGCGCAAGATGTTCGGCCAGACGCTGGCCGATTTTCAACTCACGCAGGCCGCGATCGCCGACATGGCCACGGCCATCGACAGCGCGGCGCTGCTCACCTATCGCGCCGCCTGGCTGCGCGACGTGCAAGGTGCGCGTACCACACGCGAGGCGGCGATGGCCAAGATGGTGGCGACCGAATCGGCGCAGCAGGTCATCGACCGCGCGCTGCAGATGTTCGGCGGCCTCGGCGTGGTGAGCGGGCACCCGGTGGAAAGACTCTACCGCGAGATTCGCGCGCTGCGCATTTACGAAGGCGCGACCGAAGTGCAAAAGCTGATCATCGCGCGCGAAACGTTGAAGGGCTAGCTGTGCGCTGACACGGTCTGATCCGCTTTGCTGCGCGCCCGTTGGCAGCCGATTCTCTGGAGGTTTCATGGAACATACGGCTCACGTCGATACCTTCGTCAGGGACAACCTGCCGCCGAAAAACCGGTGGCCGCAGCTGGTTTTCGAACTGCCGGAGTTGCAGTATCCCAGGCGCCTGAACTGCGCCGCCGAACTGCTCGACAGGATGGTCGCGGGCGGTGGCGGCGAGCGCACCGTGATCCGCACCCTGGTCGAGAGCAAGGCCTATTCCTGCACTTATCGGGCGCTGCTCGATCGCGCCAACCAGATCGCGCACGTGCTCAGCGAGGATCTGAAACTCAAACCGGGGAATCGCGTGCTGCTGCGCGCGCCCAACAATCCGATGATGGCAGCCTGCTGGTTTGCGGTGATCAAGGCCGGACTCGTCGCCGTGCCCACCATGCCGCTGTTGCGCTCGACCGAGCTGAAGCAAATCATCGACAAGGCCAGAGTCGGCGCCGCGCTGTGCGACCTGCGCTTGAAAGAAGAAATGGAACTGGCCCGGGCCGGGTGCCGGGACATGAAGCAGGTGCTCTACTTCAACGACGGCGGCGCGGGTTCGCTCGAACGAAATCTCGCGGCGAAGTCCACGCGGTTCAACAACGTCGATACCGCGGCCGACGATGCCTGCATGATCGCCTTTACCTCGGGCACCACCGGGCGACCCAAAGGCACGGTGCACTTTCATCGCGACGTGCTGGCCATGTGCGATTGCTTCCCGCGCTCCTGCCTGATGCCCACCCAGAACGACATTTTCTGCGGCACGCCGCCGCTCGCGTTTACTTTCGGCCTGGGCGGCCTGCTGTGCTTCCCCATGCGTTTCGGCGCATCCACCGTGCTGATGGAAAGACTTACCCCCGACACCCTGCTCGGAACCATCGAGAACTTCAAGGCGACGATCTGTTTCACCGCACCGACTTATTATCGCCAGATGGCCGGCTTGGCCAGGAACCACGATCTGGGGAGCCTGAAAAAATGCGTATCGGCGGGCGAAGCCTTGCCTGACAGCACGCGGCAACTGTTCAAGGAGGCGAGTGGTATCGAGATCATCGACGGCATCGGCGCGACCGAGATGATCCATATTTTCATATCGCACACGCCCGAGCGCGTACGCCGCGGCGCGACCGGCTACGCCATCCCCGGCTACGAGGCGAAGGTGATCGACGAGGCCGGCATGCCCTGCGCGGCGGGCGTGGTCGGGCGCCTCGCGGTAAAGGGGCCTACCGGCTGCCGCTACCTCGCCGACGCGCGCCAGAAGGACTATGTGATCAGCAAAGGAAACATGCGCGGCTGGAACCTCACCGGCGACGCCTACAAGACGGATGCAGACGGTTATTTCTACTACCAGGCCCGCACCGACGACATGATCATCTCCGCCGGCTACAACATCGCCGGGCCCGAAGTCGAGGCCGCGCTGCTGCAGCATCCCGCCGTGGCCGAATGCGGCGTGGTCGGCGTGGCCGATGCCGAGCGCGGCCAGATCGTGAAGGCCTGCGTGGTGCTCAAGTCGGGCTACACCGGGAACGAGCCGATGGTGAAGGAGTTGCAGGAGTTTGTGAAAAAAACCATCGCACTCTACAAGTACCCGCGCTCGGTCCAGTTCGTGGCGTCGCTGCCGCGGACCGAAACCGGCAAGCTGCAGCGCTTCAGGCTGCGCCAGGCCGGCTAGTGCTGCTCATCGGATCTGCCGGTGCCGGATCATCACCTGGT
>MERK01000203.1:0-14781 GCA_001770575.1 Betaproteobacteria bacterium RIFCSPLOWO2_12_FULL_64_23 | reverse complement strand
CTGCTCATCGGATCTGCCGGTGCCGGATCATCACCTGGTTGCCGGCGCCGAACGCGGCGCCCAGACGTTCGGCAAAGTAGACCGAACGATGCTGTCCGCCGGTGCAGCCTATGGCTACCGTGAGATAGCTGCGGTTCTCGCTGGAGAAAGCGGGCAGCCAGGTGGCAATGAAGGCGTGGATGTCGCGGTACATGTTCTGCGTCGCTTCCTCCTTCTCCAGAAATGCGGCGACCGCGGCGTCCAGGCCGGTCAGTTCGCGCAAGCGGGGCTCGTAGTAAGGATTGGGCAGGCAGCGCACGTCGAACACGAAATCGGCGTCCAGCGGTATCCCCTGCTTGAAGCCGAAAGACTCGAACATCAGCGTCAGGCGCGAGCGGTCGATTTCGACCAGGTTCTTGATCCAGCTGCGCAGGGTGTTGGGCGAGAGCTCGCTGGTATCGACGTGATGGCCGAATTCACCGATGTCGCCCAGCAGTTCGCGCTCGCGCGCGATGCTCTCGGCCACGGTAAGCCCGCCCTTGCTCAATGGATGGCGCCGCCGCGTCTCGGAGAAACGCTTGATCAGGGTCTCGTCCTTGGCCTCCAGGAACAGCAGCCTCACGTCCACCCCCATTTGCTTGAGTGCCGCGACGGTCTGCGGCAACTGGCGCACCGAGGCGCCGCTGCGCGCGTCCATGCTCAGGGCGACGCGCTCGTTGCCGGAGCCGGCAAGCGACTCGAGCAGCGGCATCACCAGGGCGACCGGCAGGTTGTCCACGCAGTAGTAGCCGCTGTCTTCCAGCACATTGAGCGCAACGCTCTTGCCGGAGCCGGAAAGACCGCTGATCAGCACCAGTTGCATGATGGCAGGATATCATCCGGACGGAGAAAACGAAAAACAGCCCGAACTGGGACATATATACGGTGTCGCATGTTACCTGTGGACTTGCGCGCTGCGCCGCGAAGCTCTCGATCCCCCTTGAGGGGAAAGTCCTCCCCGGGGGGCGCGCGCCAACCGTGATTTCTGCACGGATGAAAAGCACATCCGTACAGAAATCACGGTTATTGTTAACGACAAGGGCAGTGCGGGGGTTTTATACGAGATCGCCGATTGCGCACGGATGTGCTTTTCATCCGTGCGCAATCGGCGATCTGCGCGGACGGCTTCTCGTCCGCGCAACATCGGAACCCTGCAACTACAATCAGCCCTCGCGTTTCAGCTCCCCCTGCTGCCGCGCGATGAATTCCTCGGTGCTGTCGTAGCCGCGCAGCCGCAGTATGTAATTGCGCACCGCCGCCTCCAGCAACACCGCCAGGTTGCGGCCCGCTGCCACCGGAATGACGACTTCGCGGATGGGCAGGCCGAGGATATCCTCCGTGAGTTCGTGCAGGGGCAGCCGCTCGGTCGGCGCCCCGCCGGCCGGGCCCGGTCTCTCCAGGCGCACGATCAGCTTGAGGTTCATTTTCGGCCGCACCGCCGTCTCGCCGAAAATAACGCGGATATTGAGCACGCCCAGGCCGCGCACCTCGAGGAAATCCTTCAGTAGCGGCGGGCAGCGCCCTTCGAGGGTTTTGGCAGCGATGCGCGAGATTTCGACCACGTCGTCGGCGACCAGGCCGTGGCCGCGGCTGATCAGCTCCAGCGCGAGTTCGCTCTTGCCCACGCCCGAGTCGCCGGTGATCAGTACGCCCAGGCCCAGCACGTCCATGAACACGCCATGCCTGGAGGTCGAATCGGCCAGAATCTTGGCGAGGTAGTGGCGCAGGGCATCGATGACGGCATCGGCGGCGGAGGCCGTTGCCAGCACCGGCACGCTTCCCGTCTCCGCCGAGCGCAGCAATGCCGCCGGTCCGACTACGCCCTCGGCGAGGATAATGGCGGCCGGCTCTGCCGCAAACAGATTGGCGATGACCTGGCCGGTGGCGTCGCCGCTATAGCCGTCGAGGTAGGCAAGCTCGCGCTGGCCCAGCACTTGAATGCGGTTGGGATGGATCAGGTTGAGATGGCCGACCAGCGCCGCGGTATCGGCGCTGTCGCGGCGCACCGGCAGCATTTCGCCGCCGCGGCCGGTAACCCAGCCTAAGCCCAGTCCTGCGGCATTGTCTTCATACAGCCGCGCGATGCTGGTTTGTAACATCTGGTTGCCAATTACTGATGAGTTGGTGCAGACCGCCGGCGTCTCCGGTCTGGATCAGCTGTTCGCGCAGATCGGGGTCGGAAAACATCTGTGCCAGTTCCGACAGGATTTGCAGATGCTGTTCGGTAGCCTGCTCCGGTACCAGCAGCACGAACAACAGCTTGACCGGCCTGCCGTCGGGGGCTTCAAAGGGTACCGGTGTGCTGAGGCGCACGAACGCCGCCACCGCCTCGCGCAAGCCCTTGATCCGGCCGTGTGGAATAGCTACCCCCTGCCCCAGGCCGGTCGATCCCAGGCGCTCGCGCGCGAACAGGCTGTCGAACACCAGGCTGCGCGCAAGGCCTTGGTTATTTTCAAAAAGAAGCCCGGCCTGTTCGAACATGCGTTTCTTGCTGCTGACCTCGAGGTCGAGGATGATGTTCGAAGGCGGCAACAGTTTTGAAATGAGATTCATAGTGCTAGAGAAGTGATAGGCGGGTTTCCGGCACGCCCGGATCGGGCGGGGGGTGCCGGAAGGCGCGCCATTCTACCGCAATTCCTGGGGTCTGTTGACATCCACCGCGCTCATGTGCCGAATGCCAACAGACCCTGAGCCCGGGTTATTCGTCCGCCGCTTGGCGTTTGAGGGCGTCGTGGGGGTGGGCGTAGGCCTTTTGCTTGTGCTTGATGATCTGGCGGTCCAGTTTGTCCATCATCAGGTCGATGGCCGCGTACAGGTCCTCATCGTCGCTTTCGACGTGGATGTCCTTGCCGCGCAGGTGCACGCTGATCTCCGCTTTCTGTCTCAGTTTTTGCACCGACAGGATGACGTTGATGTCGATGACATGGTCGAAATGGCGTTGCACCCGTTCCAGCTTGGCCAG
The DNA here is from genome assembly GCA_001770575.1 of Betaproteobacteria bacterium RIFCSPLOWO2_12_FULL_64_23. Lineage (GTDB taxonomy): Bacteria > Pseudomonadota > Gammaproteobacteria > Burkholderiales > SG8-39 > 2-12-FULL-64-23. The sequence goes on along the minus strand of MERK01000203.1, from coordinate 11,801 downwards.
TACGTAATCGTGAATGGGCTGGGTGACTTCTACGTGATGACCACTGACCTGGACGTTCATCTTCGACTCCTTTCAAAGTTACAACGACTTGCGCAGGCTGACCGGTGGGATATGCAGCGACTCGCGATACTTGGCAATGGTACGGCGCGCCACAACGATGCCCTGCTCGCTGAGAATCCGGGCTATCTTGCTGTCGGAAAGCGGCCTCTTGCAGTCCTCGGCGTGGACCAACTGCTTCAGCAGCGCGCGGATCGCCGTGGCCGAACAGGCGCCGCCGGTTTCGGTGGCCACGTGGCTGCCAAAGAAATATTTCAGCTCGAAGATCCCGCGCGGCGTGGCCATGAATTTCTGCGTGGTGACGCGCGATACCGTGGACTCGTGCAGGTCCAGCGTTTCGGCGATCTCGCGCAGCACCAGCGGCCGCATCGCCACTTCGCCGTGGTCGAGGAAATTCCGTTGGCGCTCCACGATCGCCCGCGACACGCGCAGTATCGTCTCGAAGCGCTGTTGCACGTTCTTGATCAGCCAGCGCGCCTCCTGCAGTTGATTCGACATCTGGCCGCCGCACGAATGCTGCTTGTCCTGCAGGATCTCGGCGTACATGCGGTTGATGCGCAGCTTCGGCATGGCATCGGGGTTGAGGCTGGCGATCCAGGCGTTTTTCACCTTCCTGACGATGACGTCGGGCACGATATAGCGCGTTTCGTTCGCCGCATATTCGGCGCCGGGATGGGGATTCAGGCTCTGGATCAGGTGTTGCGCCTCGCGCAGGCTCTGGTCGTCGCAATGAAGCTGGCGCTTCAGACGCACGTAGTCGTGCGCGGCGAGCGCACCCAGGTGAGCGTGCACGATGCCGATGGCAAGCTCGCGCGCCGGGGTATTGGCCGGCAGGGCCTTCAACTGCAGCTCCAGGCATTCGGCGGGCGTGCGCGCGCCGACGCCGGTAGGGTCCAAACTCTGCAGCTGATGCAGGGCGATGTGCAGCTCATCCAGCCCGACCCCCAATTCCGGCGGCAGCATTTCGGCGATTTCCTCCAGGCTTTGCGACAGGTAACCGCCTTCGTCGAGCGCCGCGATCAAAGTGTTGACCAGGCTCTTGTCGCGCGCCGACAGCTGGGTCAGCGCGAGCTGCCCGATCAGATATTCACCCAGGGTGGGAGTGCATGCCGCCAGTTGCGGGTACTCCGACTCTTCGCCGTCCTCGCGCCTGGCGGCCGCGGAGGGTGCATCGGTAAACCAGTCGATGTCGGCCGCGTCGCCGGAGGGCGCGTCGTCGGCCGGCGCTTCGCCGGCGCTGGCGACGTATTCCTCGCGTCCCGCGCCGTTGGGCGGGACGGACACGGACTCGCTTTCCGCATCGACGCGCTCCAACAGCGGGTTTTCCATCAGGAACTTCTCCAACTCCTGGTCCAGCTCCAGGGTGGACAATTGCAGCAGCCGTATGGATTGCTGTAACTGCGGCGTCAGGGTCAGCTGCTGCGACAGCTTGAGTTGCAGGGTTTGTTTCATCTTGAGCGAGAGCGCATGGCAACTACATGCGGAAATGCTCTCCCAGATACACTCTTCTCACGTTTTCATTATAGACGATTTCGTCGGGCTTGCCCTGCGCCAGAACGGATCCTTGGTTGATGATATAGGCGTGGTCGCAGATGCCCAAAGTCTCGCGCACGTTGTGATCGGTGATCAGCACGCCGATTCCCCGCTCCTTCAGAAAACCGATGATTTTCTGGATATCGAGCACGGCGATCGGGTCGACGCCGGCGAACGGCTCGTCGAGCAGGATGAAGCTGGGGCGGGTCGCGAGGGCGCGCGCGATCTCGACCCGGCGGCGCTCGCCGCCGGAGAGCGACAACGCCGGGCTGTCGCGCAAATGCGTTATATGCAGCTCGCGCAGCAGGTTTTCCAGGCGCTCGTCGATTTCCGCTTCGGACAGATTCTGCAACTCGAGCACCGCCTGCACGTTCTCCTGCACCGTGAGCTTCCTGAAAACCGAAGCTTCCTGGGGCAGATAGGACAGACCCAGCCGCGCCCGGCGGTGGATCGGAAACTTGCTGATTTCCGTGCCGTCCAGGTCGATGCTTCCGCCGTCCAGCCGCAGCAATCCGACCATCATGTAGAAGCAGGTGGTCTTGCCCGCGCCGTTGGGCCCGAGCAGGCCGACCACCTCGCCGCTTTGCACATCCAGCGATACGTCCTGCACCACGGTGCGCGACTGGTAGCGCTTTTTCAGATTGCTGGCTCTGAGCTGGCTCATCGACGCTATTGCTTTGGCATGTCGGGTGCGGGGGTCTTGCCGGTTTCTTCGCCAGTGGTGCGCGGCTGGATCACCGCGTGCACCCTGCCCCCGGGGCTGCCGCTTGCGCCGGGGCCGGCGCCGCCGGTCACGGTGAAATACTCGGTGCGGGAATCGTAGGAGATGTAGTTGCCGCGCACCTCGTCCGCGGGCTCGCGCTTGAGCAGGGCACGATTGAAGAACTCCACCCGGTCCAACTTACCGTTGTATTCGATGCGCTCGGCTTCGCCCTGGATGTACCCGTCGGCGCCATCGCGCTTCTGCCGGAAGGTGGCCGGATTGCCGCTGGCGCTGCCGTACTGATAGCCGTCCTTGTCCTGGCGCAGCGTGACCTGGTCGGCGCGTATGCTGAGCGTCCCCTGCGTCATCACCACCTTGCCCTGGAACACGCTCGTCTTCTGCGCGTCGTCGACGTGCATGCGGTCGGACTCCAGATTGATGGGCTTGGTCCGGTCGGCCCGCTCCGCCAGCGCAGATGCCGAAATCAGCCCGGCGCAGCACGCCGAGAACACGAGGGCGGTCAGCCTACTTGCCGGCATCGAACGTGCCCCGGACCTGCGACAGCAGCGCGAACTGCCGCGTCTTATTGTTGAATTCCATGCCGACCCCGGCGAGCCGGGAGCGGCCCTCGGTAATGATCACCGGCCTGTCGGTGCGGGCGAGATCGCGGTCGGGAACGATTTGCAGATATTCGGTCTGCATGCGCAGTTCGCTTCGCCCCCGGCCGGCTTCGCGCACCACCACCACATTGCCGTAAAAGCTCGCTTCGTCGCCGTTTCTGGAGATCAGGCCGCGGTCGGCGCGGATGACGATCGGGGCGGCGTTCTCGTGGCGCTGCACCAGGCGCGGCGCGACGATGTCGGTGCTCTCGTCGTCGGGATAATGCAGCATGCGCGCGGCGGAGAGGCTGTACTCGAGCTTGCCGCTGGCGCCGATCTTGGTGATGCCGAAGTCCTCGGCGATGAAATCCGGGTCGTGGCGCGTTTTGCCCGACTTGTCGTGCTCGGGTGCCTGTACCGCGCGTTCCAGCCACAGGCTGCCCGCCGCCAGCGCGAGTAACAGCAACAGCGGAAACAGACTGGATGCCCGGTCCCGTCGCTTAGGGCTCATTGCAGATGGGCGCTGATGGCGCGTTCGAGCGCGCCCTGGGCGCGCAGAATGAATTCACACACTTCGCGCACGGCGCCATGCCCGCCGAGCGCGCGCGTTACATAGTGGGCGCGACTCCGCAGCGCCTCCGGCGCCGCGGGCACGGTCGCGGCAAAGCCGCAGCGGGTGATGAGCGGCAGGTCGAGCAGGTCATCGCCCATGTAGCCCGATTGCTCGGCGGCGAGACCCAGTTGCGCCAGCAGCGCAGCGTAGGCGCCGCGCTTGTCCTCCACCCCCTGGTAGAGCTGCGCGATGCCGAGGTTGGCCGCGCGCAACTCCACTGCGCGCGAGTTCCTGGCCGTGATCAGCGCGACCTCCACGCCGTATTGCCGCAGCATCTTGATGCCGTGGCCGTCCTGGATGTTGAATGCTTTCAGTTCCTCGCCGCGCTCGGAGTAATAGAGCGTGCCGTCGGTCATGACGCCGTCGACGTCGAAAATCATCAGTTTCAGGCCCTCGGCGCGTTTCAGCGCGCCGTCCAGGCCCTCGCGTTTCAGCGCGCCGTCCAGGCCCTCGCGCTTCAGCGCGCCATCCGGGTCCTCGCGCTTCGGCGCGCCCTCGCGCTCCAATGCGTCATCCATTCCGGTTCAGATTACCTTGGCGCGGAACAGGTCGTGCATGTTCAGCGCGCCCACGAGTTCGCCTTCGTCGCTCACCACCAGCAGCTGGTTGACTTTGCGCTCTTCCATGATCTGCACCGCCTCGACCGCCAGCTTGCCGGGGCCGATGACGCGCGGATTGCGGGTCATGATGTCGACGATGCGCGCGCATCTGATGTCCTCGACCTGGGCCAGCGTCCGGCGCAGGTCGCCGTCGGTGAATACACCGCTCACGCGCCCGGCTGCATCGAGCACGGCGGTCATGCCCATGCGCTTTTTCGACATTTCCAGCAGCGCCTCGGAAAAACTGGCGGTTTCCGGCACCGAGGGCAGGTCATCGCCGCTGCGCATCACGTCGCGCACATGAGTCAGCAGGCGCCGTCCGAGCGCGCCGCCCGGATGCGAGCGCGCGAAGTCCTCGGCGCCGAAGCCCTTGGCATCGAGCAGGGCGACCGCCAGCGCGTCGCCCAGGGCCAGCGCCGCGGTGGTGCTGGCGGTGGGAGCGAGGTTCAGCGGACAGGCCTCTTTGTCGACGCGCGCGTCCAGGTGCACGTCGGCCTCGCGTGCCAGCGCCGAATTCGCATTGCCGGTGATGGCGATGAGGCGCGCCCCCTGGCGCTTGAGCAAGGGCAGGATGGTGAGCAGTTCCTCGCTTTCGCCGGAGTTGGACAGCGCGATCAGCACGTCGTCGCGCGCAATCATGCCGATATCGCCGTGGCTCGCCTCGGCCGGATGCACGAAATAGGCCGGCGTGCCGGTGCTCGACATGGTGGACGCGATCTTGCGCGCGATATGGCCGGACTTGCCGATGCCGCTCACCACCACGCGGCCCTTGCAGTTGAGCAGCAGCGCAACGGCGTCGAGAAAGCTCTGGCCCAGCCGCGCAGCGAGGCCCTGGATGGCTTCGGCTTCGATGGCGAGCACCTGTTTTGCCAGCTCCAGCGCGGTCTTGGACGGTAATATTTTGTCCATGCGGGATGCTGCAGGTATCATGGGTCAAAGTATATCAGAACCCCAATTTGCCCTATCCCGCGCACGCCATCCGATGAGCAATCCCCTAGAGTTGGTGCTGCTACTGCTGGCCAGCGCCGTGCTGGTGGTGGTGCTGGCGCGCAGCCTGCAACTGCCGCCTATGCTGGGTTACCTCTTGGTCGGCGTGGCGATCGGGCCGCACGCCCTGCAATGGATCCCGGCGAGCAAGGAATCAGGCTACGCCTATCTGGCCGAGTTCGGCGTGGTGTTCCTGATGTTCTCCATCGGCCTGGAATTCAGCCTGCCCAAGCTGTTCAACATGCGCCGGGTCGTGTTCGGTCTGGGGATGGGGCAGGTGCTGCTCACCGTGTTCGCGCCGACCGCGCTCGCCTGGCTGCTGGGTTTTCCGTGGCAGCTCGGCTTTGCGCTGGGCGGGGCGCTGGCCATGTCCTCGACCGCGATCGTGAGCAAGCTGCTGGCCGAGCGCATGCAGCTCGAATCCGCGCACGGGCGCGAGATCATCGGCGTTCTGCTGTTTCAGGACCTGGCCGTGGTGCCGCTGCTGATCCTGATCCCGGCGCTGGCGCAGCCGGCCGAGCATCTCGCGCCGGTGCTGGCGCTGGCGCTGGCGAAGGCCGCCGTGGTCCTGCTGCTGATCCTGTTTGCGGGGCAGAAGCTGATGCGCGGCTGGTTTCACATTGTGGCGCGGCGGCGCTCGCACGAGTTGTTCGTGCTGAACGTGCTGCTGATCACCCTCGGCCTTGCCTGGGTCACCGAGCTTGCCGGCCTGTCGCTTGCGCTGGGCGCGTTTCTCGCCGGCATGCTGATTTCGGAAACCGAATACCGGCACCAGGTGGAAGAGGACATCAAGCCGTTCCGCGATTTGCTGCTGGGCCTGTTTTTCGTCACCGTCGGCATGCAACTGGACCTGTCCGTGGTGCTCGACCGATTCACGCTGGTGCTGCTGCTGTTCGCGGCGCCGGTGCTGTTCAAGTTCGCCCTGATCGCCGTGCTTTCACGCCTGTTCGGCGCCACCCCGGGCAATGCCCTGCGCACCGCCCTGGGACTGGCGCAGGCGGGCGAATTCGGCTTCGTGCTGCTGGCGCAGGCGGGCGGGGCCGGTTTGGTGGACCAGGCCCTGCTGCAGCCCGTCCTGGCGGCGATGCTCTTGTCCATGCTGAGCGCGCCTTTCATGATCCAGTACAGCGACAAACTGGTGCTGCGCTTCGTCGCCTCGGAGTGGATGCTGCGCTCGCTCGAGCTGCATCAGATCGCCGTCTCCGGCATGGCGGCGGCGAAGCACGTGGTGCTGTGCGGCTACGGCCGCACCGGCCAGAACCTGGCGCGCTTTCTCGAGCAGGAAGGCATAGGCTACGTCGCGCTCGACCTCGACCCGGAGCGCGTGCGCGAGGCCGCCGCAGCGGGCGAGTCCGTGGTGTATGGCGACGGCGCGCGGCGCGAAGCCTTGATCGCCGCGGGCCTGGCGCGCGCCAGCGCGCTGGTGATTTCGTTCGCGGATACGCCCGCCTCGCTCAGGATCCTGCACCATGCGCATGCGATCAACCCGGCGCTGCCGGTGATCGTGCGCACGCTGAACGATGCGGACATGGAGCGGCTGCAGGCGGCGGGGGCGGCCGAGGTGGTGCCCGATGCGTTCGAATCCAGCCTGATGCTCGCCAGCCATGCGCTGGTGCTGATGGGCGTGCCTTTGGCGCGCGTGGTGCACCGCGTGCGCGAGGTGCGCCATAACCGCTACAGCCTGCTGCGCGGCTTTTTCCACGGCGAGGGCGACATCGCGGCGGATGTGGCCGAGCACCGGCAGCCGCGCCTGCATTCGGTCACGCTGCCGCAGGGCGCTCATGCGGTGGGCAGAACGCTGGCCGAACTGGATCTGGCGGCGCTGGGCGCCGCGGTGACGCGGGTGCGCCGGCGCGGCATCCGCGTCGGCGAACCGGCGCCGGAGACCCGCTTCGAGGCGGGCGACGTGGTGGTGCTGCTGGGCGAGCCCGATGCGCTGGAGGCGGCGGAAATCCGCCTGCTGCAGGGGACGAAATGAGCGGGCGACGTGGCGCCGCAAGCCTTCGTGGATGATGCGGAGCGCCCCGCCGCTATACTAGCGCATCATTTGCATTAGTATAGCTCGATGCTATACTAACTTAGTTTCTACACTAGTACGATGACACAGTAATTGCGAAACAATGTGGCGTGAAACTTAAGTGACTGGCGCACGGCCTGCGCACACCAAGGTGTAGGAGCGAGCTTGCTCGCGAACAACCCGGTTCGCGAGCAAGCTCGCTCCTGCAAGGCACACGCTTCCGAATCAACGTGTCGTCGTACTAGTATAGCCAAATGGCTTCCTTTGCCGAACTCTCGCTGACCGCCCAGACCGCGTACGCGCAATTGCTCGAAGCGGCGCTGGTTGCCGAACACGTGCGCAGTGTCGCGGACCTGTCGGGCTCCTTCGCATCGAAAACGGTGCGCGGGGCCAAGTACTGGTATTTCCAGTACACGGAGCCCTCCGGCAAGTTGCGTCAGCTGTTTGTCGGACCAGACACGGCCCCTGTGCGCGCGCTGATGGCGCGCAAGGCGCAACCATCGGCCGTGGTCGCCTTGGGTCCCTTGGCACGCTCTTGCGCGGCCCTTGGATGCTCCGAAATCCTGCCCCGACACCTGCGTGTACTTCAGCGCCTGGCCGAATACGGGTTTTTCCGCGCTGGGGGGGTGCTCATCGGTACGCATGCGTTCCTGGCGTTCGCCAATATGCTCGGCGTGCGCTGGGGAGACGGCTCGCGCACGCAAGATATCGACTTTGCCCACGCGGGCAAGAGTCTATCCCTCGCGCTGCCGGGTGACGTTCAGGTTCAAACGCACGAGGCCATCAAGTCTCTCGAGATGGGATTTCTGCCGGTCTCCAGCCTTGCCTCAACAGCCGGCGCCACCTATTTGAACCCGCGCGAACCGGGTTTCAAGCTGGACTTCGTGACCACGCTGCATCGCAAAGGCACGCAGCCCTACGAGCACCCGCAGCTGGGCGTCACCCTGCAGCCGCTCAAGTTCATGGAATTTTCGCTGGAGCATGTGCAGCGGGCCGTGCTGTTCGCCGGGGACCGCAGCGTAGTGGCTAACGTGCCGCAGCCGGCACGCTATGCCCTGCACAAACTCTTGGTCCATGGCGAGCGGGAAGGCACATTTGCAACCAAGTCCAGCAAAGACTTGCTTCAGGCCCGGTTGCTATTGACCTATCTCAAGGAGCACCGCGCCTCCGAAGTGGAGGAGGCTTGGGCGGACATGATTTCGAGAGGTCCGGGTTGGGTAAGGCGAGCCCGCCATGGCCGGGCCGCCCTGGACAAGTTGGTCCCGGCACTTCAGGTCAGGAATTGGCTGCGGCTTTGAGCGGTTCTGCCGCGCATGAGAAGCCGGAAATCCGCCTGCTGCAGGGGACAAAATGAAAAGCCCGCCCCTCGTGAAGGGCGGGCTGGGCTTGCAACCGTATCGGCTTACAGGCTCTTGCAGACCGTGTACTGGTTGGTGCCGGTTTCAGTGTAGTTGACGGCCATGACGACGTCGAGGTCGGGGTTAGGACCGGCTTGGGGGCCGACGGCGCGAACCTGTCCGGTAGCGGCCGTCGCGTCATCCATCTGGGTGTCTATGGCGATGGCTATTTTATCTGGCAGGTTGGTCGTGCAAATAATGTTAGAAGAAAAACCCAACGTGCTCGCACCGGCACCGGTTTGTACACCCATGATCCCGTTCACGGAATTGTTGGGTTGCTGTCCACCCCCGGGGTAGGTGGTTGCACCGGCAACAAAGCCGGCGAGGCGCAAGTGATGCCAGAAAAGATTAACCTCTTCAGCCGCAGCAGGGGCAGCGCCTGGCAAGTTCTTGTACTGAGCAACAGCTGTCGCGGCAGAATTCAGGATGCCATTGCCGTTTCCCGCAACCGTACCCGTCCACCGCGTGGCTCCAACATCATCCCCGGGCAACGCGCGATAGCGATCCTGGTAAGAATTCATGGCGGCGGTAATGCCATTAAAGTCATTGATAATATTCTTGATCTTGGCCTGGGTGATCATTTCCTGGCCCTTGAGGATGCCGCCCAGGAGCAGGCCGATGATCACCAGCACGATGGCGATTTCGACCAGGGTAAAACCGGTTTGCTTTGCTTTCATGTCGTTTCCCTCAGCGGAGAAAATGAGTGGTGAAACCATATGAGCAATATCCATGCCCGGTTTTAAGTGAGGTATTTCACATTTTGAGGCCAAATGGAGCAGGGACTAGTCAGGATTCAGACACATATGTCGATATTATGACAATTCACCTTAGCGTTTCTTCTTCCCCGCTCCTTGTTTCAGGCGTTCCTCGATTTCCCGCAGCCGGCCATCCAGGAACTTCAGCTCTCCGCGGTCGGTGATCCTGCCGCTGGCAAGCAAGCCGCCGATCATCACCCGCGCCGTTTCCAGTTCGTTCAGGTCTTCGCGGATGAATATCTCCATGGTCTTCGCCCAGGCCGGCACGTCCTTGGCCGTGGTGTACTTCTGCAAGGCGCTGGCATACTTGAGCGCCAGGCCCATATCCTTCAGCCGGTGCTTGGTGAGGAAAGTGGCGTGCGCCAGCCAGGGCCAGCGCCGGTTGGGGTCGAGCAGGTACTGCCGATAGACGAAATCGAGCATGCTGCGCTGCCGCGCTTCATCCGGAACCTCGGCATAGAGGCGGCTGGCCGCGAGCAACGGATACTGTCCGCCCGGGTCCAGTTCGAGTATGCGCGCGAGCCAGGCTTCCACGCGGGCGTAGTCCAGGTCCTTGTACGGTATCTTGCTGCCGGACCGGTAATCGAAGGCCTGCAGTTGCAGCATCAGAATTTTGGCCAGTGCGATCGGCTCGCCCAGGCCGGCCAGCCGCAACAGCGGGGTGGCGGGCGGTGGCATCAGGTCCGGCGCCTTCGCGCGGGGTTGCGGCGCCGCCGCGTGCAGCGCGATCTGCAACGCGAGGCCGGCCGCAAGCAGGGCCAGCACCGGCCGGGATACGTGGCTCAGCGGGCGTTCGTCGCGCATCAGAAATTCTTGCGCTGCAGGTCGAACAGGGCGGCGCCGCACAACAGCAGCGCATACGCGGCGGTCTGCGCCAGCAGCTGCACGATTTCCGCCGCCGTCGGTGCCGCGTAGATCAGCCAGCCGGTCTGGGTCATGCGGTCCAGGCCGGGCAGCAGGAAGGCGATCGCGTCGATGACGGAATTGACGAGTTGTTGGCCCAGGCTGAGCGTGTCCGACAAGGGGTTGGCGGCCATGATCTGCAGCGCGCCGATCGAGCGCGAGAGCAGATAAAAGCCGGCTACGGCCGCGAGCGCCGACATCACCTGCGTCAGCGAAAGCACGCAAAACAGCGCGAACGCAGTCACCAGCAGCAGTTCGCAGGCGAGTGACAAGCCCCACAGCGCAACCCGCGCCGCCGGCGCAAACAGCGCGAGCGGCAGGCTGGATATCAGGGCGAGCGCGAGCGCGACCGCGGCGTAACCGGCCAGCTTGCCCAGAAAATAGCTGCTGCGCCGCAGCGGCCGCGAAAGAATCAGCTCCATCACCTTGTCGTTGAATTCGCGCACCATGCTGGTGACGACGAAGGCGGCCAGCATGAATACGGCGCCGACCCGCAGCAAAGCTGCCAGCAGGGCCGCCTGGATTTGATTCGATTCGGTGATTGCCACCTGCTGCAGGAACTGGGTGAACGCCAGCCCGGCTGCCACCAGGATCAGCGCCAGCATGAGCAGGCGGTTGCGCCGCGCCTCGAGCAGGGTGTAGCGGGCGATCGGCAGGATATGGCGCAGCATGGCTCTTTCGACGGATGGCGCGGATACGGAAAACACCCGGCGCCGAGCGCGTACCGAGTGTGGCTTTCTCAGGTTAAACTGCAGGCATAACAAGTGCAAGCACCATGGCCACCGCTACCCTGACCCGCGCTTACCCCATGCTCATCAGCCGTTATTGGCGGCTGCTGTTCGTCGCCATGCTGGTGTTGCTGCACGTCACCGCGATGCGCGGCGTGGAAGACATCTGGGCGCGCGCACTGATGCTCGCCCACTTCGGCCTGTTCATCCTGTGGCAGCCGTTCATGCGCGGCGAGCAGAGCCTGACGCCGCTGCAGCTTTCCGTCATCGCCCTGGCGTGCGTGCTTGCGCTGTTTTTCTGGAACTGGTGGCTGATGCTCTTGTGGTTGTGCATGCTTGCCGGCGTGGTCGGCGGCAAGGTGTTCCTGTTCCAGGTACGCTGGCAACGCTACTTCTATCTGACCGTGCTGCTGTACCTGGTGTCGCTGCTGCTGATCTGGGTATTCCCGCAACTGCTGCCCGGGTTCTCGCAGACGCGGGATCTGCAGCAATTGACCCAGTATGGGCTGCCGCTGCTGTTCCTGATCATGCTGGTCCTGCCGACCGAGGCCGATGCCCGGGAGACGCCGCAGGTGGTGGATTTTTTCTACAGCGCGTTCCTGTTCATGATCATCGCGCTCTTGGTGCTGGGCAGCTTCGCTTTCATGACCCTGGGCAAGGTGAACTATCCGGTCGCGCTCACCTACAGCCTGCTGCTGATCGCCGGGATATTGCTGCTGCTGGGTCTCACCTGGAACCCGCGTGCCGGCTTCGCCGGCCTGGGTATGTTGTTTTCGAGGTATCTCCTGTCGGTCGGCCTGCCGTTCGAGCAATGGCTGTACTTTCTGGCCGAGCTGTCGCAATCTGAAATGCAGCCGGAGAAATTTCTGCGCCAGGCCTGCGCCGGTCTGGGCAAACTGCCCTGGGTCAG
>MERK01000202.1:5469-5534 GCA_001770575.1 Betaproteobacteria bacterium RIFCSPLOWO2_12_FULL_64_23 | reverse complement strand
CGGTGCGCGGGTCATAGACCGAGCACAGTATGCGCACCTGCTCGAGGATCGCGGAGAGGCTGGTG
>MERK01000202.1:0-5440 GCA_001770575.1 Betaproteobacteria bacterium RIFCSPLOWO2_12_FULL_64_23 | reverse complement strand
TTGTCTGAGCGGTTCGGTCAGATGGTCGGCGGAGTAGTCCTCGCCGTAGATCTGGCGATAGATGCGCCCTTCGGCGTCAACCACGCTGACCTGCAGCAGGTGGTCGAAACCCGCCGCGGTGGCGACGAAGCCGAAGCCGAAGTCGCGCGCCAGATCCGGCACGATGGCGGCGGGCGGGCTGAGAAATTCCCAGTTGAGCGATTTGATGCCGTACTGGGCGGCGAAGGACTTGAGCGCCTGCGGCGAATCGGCCGGCTGGTTGAAGCAGATGCTGATCACATTGAACCGGCCGTCGCCGAGGGCATCGCGCGCCACCGCAACGGCCTGTTGCAGCGCCCGGGTGGTCGTTGGGCAGACCTGAAAACAGCCGGTATAGATGAAGCTCACCAGCAGCGGTTTGCCGCGATAGCTGGACAGGCGAACGGCTCGCCCCTCGCGGTCTTGCAGGGTGTGGTCGCCAATGGCGCGGCCTACTGCGGCTTGGCTGGCACGCAAGGCGGCAGTCTGGTCCAGGGCGGGGGCGAACGCCGGCGCGACGGCCGCGGCCGGCGCAGCGCCTTCGTGCGCTGCGGCAGGGATGGCTATGCAGCAGAAAATTGCCAGCGTTGCGCCGGTGTGAGCAATCGGGCGCAAGCTGTACCTGCTCAGAACAGCAGCGCGTCGGCCATCGCCGCCAGGAGCAACAGGCTCAGTTGAGCCAGCGATGCGTGGAACGAACTCATCGCCGTCTTGCGGCTGGGCGCGCGCGCCAATTGCCACGCCTTGCGGATAAAATGGGCACCACCGGTGAGGGCTCCGGCGAAATAGATCAGGCCCGCCCCGAAAAAGACAGGCAGCAACGAAACGCCGACCAGCGCGAGGCTACTGGCGAACACGATTTGCGCGGCGCGCGCATTCCCGACGACCACCGGCAGCATCGGCACGCCCGCCGTTGCGTAGTCGGAGCTGTTGGCGATGGCCAGGCTCCAGAAATGGGGCGGTGTCCACAGGAACAGTACCAGCGCGAGCAGGAGCGGCACCGCGCCCAATTCAGGATTCGCTGCCGCGGCGCCTGCGAGCACGGAAAAACTCCCCGCCAGCCCGCCGACGACAATGTTGAGCCAGGTGCGGCGCTTGAGCCAGACGGTGTAGACGACGGCGTAGAAGAATGCGCCGAGGAAGACATACAGCGCCGCAAGCGGATTGGTCGCATACCACGCCGCCGCGACCGATCCCGCAAGCAGGATGACTATCAGCGCCAGCCACGCCGGCGTATGCGGCAACGCGCCGGTAGCGAAGGCGCGGCCGCGCGTACGCAGCATCAGGCGGTCGGTGTCGTACTCCACGTACTGATTGAACGCACCTGCACTCGCCGAGGAGATCAGCACGGCGAGCGCGAGTACCGCGAGCGGAATGCCGCCAGACCCGGCCCCGGGGGTGACGGCGAAGCCGGCCAAGGCGGTGATCATGATGACGAAGCCGATGCGAAGCTTGAACAGTCCCAGGACCTTGCGCGCGAGATGCGCGGCGTCATGGCTGCGTAGCGTCGTGTCCATGTTAGGTCGTAAGTCTGCCGGCGGATATCAGCTGAGTCCCCAGACCTGGGACAAATACTTCCAGTTGATGAAGTAATACAGCACGAACGCGACCAGGAACACCGACGCCAGGGCAAACGTGCCCGGCGCCGCAAAACCGGCCGATCCATGCCCCTGCAGCGCCACGGTGGAGGGAACAACCGGAATCGGCACCGTCTTCGGGCTGAGCGCGCCGGCGTCCAATTTCCTGCCCCAGAGCAGCGAGCCGACGGTAATGTAGATATACAGCGCGCCGCCGACAATGGCCACTACACCCGTGATCCCGACCAGGCCCATCATCAGGTAGGCGGCGCCGGGAAACTCGTAGGCAAAGGGCGAGCCGCCCATGGCCATGTCCCAATGGCGGCGGGAGACGCCCAGGGTTCCGGCACCCATCATCACCACGACGAAGAAGTACATCGACAGGCCGAACAGATAAGGCTGCAGCTTCGCCAGCCCCGGGCTGATCATTTCGCGCCTGAACAATACCGGTATCAGGAAATAGGTCAAGGACATGAACGAAAGCGTGGTGCCGATCACCACGGTGGCATGGAAGTGGCCGGGGACATAGATGGTGTTGTGGATGATCATGTTCAGCTGTTCCGTGCCCATCATCACGCCGGAGATACCGCCGAGGAAACCGAAACCGATCAGGGAAATGAACATTCCGGAGAACACCGGATTGCCCCACGGTGCCTTTCTCAACCATTCGAACAGGCCTTTGGTAAATCCTTTCTCGCGCTGCGCCACTTCTATGGCGCCCGGAATCGTGAGGCCATGGATCATCGATGCCAACACCGCGAAGTACATGAAGTAGCTGGTATTGACTACTTTCCATTCGGTGCTCAGTCCGGGGTCCGCCAACAGGTGATGCGCGCTCGCCAGCTGCAGGAACAGGATGTAGAGCAGGAAGGCGCCGCGGCTGACGCGTTCGGACATCGGTTTGGCGCCAAAGCAGATGGCGGCGATGGCGTACCAGATCGAAATGTGCGCGGCGACGTTGATCTGCTGCGAGGAATGGCCGAAGGCCCACCAGATGGTGCGATACACCAGCGGATCCACCTCTTTGATGACTCCCACCGACATGAGGAAGGTGGGGATCAGGATGATCGCGCCCGAGGCAATGGTGAAGACGGCGATAATGGCGGCGGTAATCGCGCCGAAAGTGACCAACGGCACCGAGCCCTGGTAGGTTTTCTCGTTCTTGGCCACGACGAGGGTGCCGAAGAAGACGAAGCAGCCGACCAGCGCGCCCACCGCGAACAGGATCAGACCGAGATAAAACGCCGGATGGGCCATCATCGGCACGTAGGAGGTCATCATCACGCTCGAGTCGCCCCGAAAGATGGCAACGTTGGTAGTGACCGAACCGATCAGCATCAGGGCGAAGCCCAGCCAGGCAATTCTGGGCGTGGCGATGCGGCAGCGCAGCAGAGTCGAGGAACAGAAATAGAGCACGGCTATCTCGAAGAAGATGATCCAGAAGATCAGCATGTCGATGCCGTGCGCGGTCAGCACCATGTAGAAATTGTCGGCGGCGAGCCAGTGCACCGCGGGCCAGCGGGTCAGCACCACGCCCACGGCGAGTATGCCTCCAACCAGCAGGTAGACCACCGCCACGACGGCATTGGCCAGCATCAGCTTTTCAGCCTGGGTATCGAACTGCAGCCCGGAACGCGGGCAGGTGCGGTAGGTAGTCATTGGCGCCTCCCCTTACTTGACGTAGATGCGGCCGACCATGTTGGCATGGCCGATCCCGCAGTATTCGTTGCAGATGATGGAAAAGATTCCGGACTGGTTCGGCGTCACCTTCACCACATGCTCATAGCCCGGCACGACCTGGATGTTGATGTTGACCGGCTGCAGCGAAAATCCGTGGTTGTAATCCATCGACGTCAGATGCAGGCGATAGGTCTTGTCCTTCTCGAGTTCCAGGATCGGCCACCAGTCCCAGAGACGCGAGATGAGATAGACGTCACTGCCCGCAGGCGGACGCACCACCGGGATATTCTTGTCGGTTTCCGTGCGCACGGTGTACTTGTCCACCACGGCCTGCGTCTTCGCCGTGAATAGCTCGCGGGTGGTCTTGTAGGTTTCGGTCGACAGGTTCTGTTTGCCGTAAATGTGCCAGCCAACCATCATGGCGAACATGATCATGCACCAGATAAAGGCAATCAGGATCCATGTCCCCTCGACGCGATCCAGAGGCTGTTTCCACCAGAGTCGGTCTGACGGCGGCAGTATTGCGCTCATATTTTTACCCCTTGTTGAAACGACGCGCGATGCATCGACCAATGGCTATTTGGCAAGCGGAACCGTCAAAATTTCTATGACGCCCCAGAGGGTGTAGACCACCATGGGAACCATGACTCCGAAAAACAGCAATAGAAAGGGGTTGTCCAGAAATTTCTGCATCAAGGGGATGGGTTCTTCGTGGGATTGGCTGTTCATTTTTGCGGGCTCCTCAGTGGCGGTGTTGTTCATGGCAAAGGCCGGCGGCGCCGACCCGCACCGGCTCTGATGGACTCTACGGAATGGCTAGAAGGAAAGATTTAACTTACGTCAAAGAATTTGAAACTGCGGCGTGGGAGGAAAAACCCTGACGCCAATAACGTCTTGGCTCCGACATTATTCTGATCGGGGAAAGGTTCTACGTCGGCCGGGGGAATGCCATCAGCGCAGCGGGCATCGAAAAGGAAACGTGAGGCGTAGCGGCCAACGGGCTGGAGACTGGCTCTGCGCCTGGCTCTTAGGCCTGCCGCTTTTATGTATCTTCTATGTGTTGTGGATGACGATTAGGTCCGGATCGTCGGCGCGCTCGATCAGCAGTGTCCGCCCCCGGTCTTGCCACAGCGATTGGAACAGCGTTGCTTCCTCGGGCGTCGCGGCGTCGGCGAGACAGCGCGGCTGGCGCGGCGCGGGTCATCAGGCAGGCCGACCCCACCGTCGGGCACGAATGCCCGGCGAGCCTGACCGCGTCAGCGTAGCGGTATTCGATGATGCCGTCTTCGGCGGCGCCGAGGAAGCGGGCGAGCCGGTCGCGCACGGCGATGCGCGGCGCGGCTGCGAAAAACTCCGGGAATTGCATGGGTCGTTCATCCTTGATGAGGGCTGGATCGTCGTGCTTGCCAATCTGTCGCAGAATGCGTATATTAGTAATTAATTACTTACTTATACGCAAGGTTCGAGTTCCATGGCAATCCCCAATTCGGCACGCGTTGCGCCGCGCCAGCGCCTGATGACCGACGAACGGCAGCGCGGTATCGTCGCCGCCGTGCTCGCGCTCGCGCGCGAGCGCGGTCCGGATGCGATCACCACCCAGGCGATCGCCGATCGCATCGGCGTCACCCAAGGCGCGATATTCCGCCACTTCGCCGACAAGGAGGCGATCTGGCTTGCGGTGTTTTCGTGGGTGCGCACGGCGATGGGCGCGGCGTTCGCCGCAGCGGTGGCCAAAGTGGATTCGCCGCTCGCGAAAATCGAGCAGGCATTGTTTGCGCAGGTAGCCTTCATCGTCGCGAATCCCGGCGTTCCCCGGGTGGTGTTCCACGAGCTGCAGTATCCGGGCGATTCGCCGGTGCGCGCCGCGGTGCGCACGATGATCACCGCGTATCGCAAGCGGCTCGCCCTGCTGTTCAAGCAGGCGAAGGCGGCGGGCGAGCTGCCCGCGGATCTCGACCCGGCGCTCGCGGCGATGCTGTTCATCGGCGCGGTGCAAGGCCTGGTTATCCAGGCTGCGCTGGCCGGCAACGAGGCGGGGATGGTGAAACGCGCGCGGAAGCTGTTCCCGCTGCTGCTCCACGGTTATCGCGGACGGAGGAAAACGTGAACCTCGGGTTCGGCGGCAAGGCGGCGCTGGCCGCTGTGGTCATCGGCATCGCGCTTGT
>MERK01000201.1:2437-5304 GCA_001770575.1 Betaproteobacteria bacterium RIFCSPLOWO2_12_FULL_64_23 | reverse complement strand
GAAATGCCGCCGGACAAACGGCACTGGGGCCTGATCACCATGCGCGAGCGCGCGGAGGCGGTAGGCATCGCATTAAACCTCGAATCGGCGCCCGGGACCGGCACCCGGATCGTGCTCGAAGCGGAGCGCGCGGCGAAATGACGATCCGGGTACTGCTTGCCGATGACCATGTACTGATGCGCGAAGGCTTGCGCGCGCTGCTCACCACCGCTGCCACCGACATCGAGGTCGTGGGCGAGGCTCGCACCGGACGCGAAACGGAACGGCAGGTACCCCAGATCAATCCCGACGTCGTACTCATGGACATCGCCATGCCCGACCTGAACGGCATCGAAGCGGCGCGGGTGATCCATGCAAAATGCCCGGCGGTACGCATAGTGATGCTTTCCATGCACGCGACGGCCGAATATGTGTACCGCGCCTTCGAAGCGGGCGCTTGCGGTTACCTGTTGAAGGAAATGGCGGTCGAGGAGGTGATCACCGCAGTGCGCGTGGTCCATGGCGGATGGCGGTATCTGAGCCCGGCCCTTGCAGAATCTGTGCCCGACCCCGGCGCCGGACATGCGCGCAGTCCGGTCGACAGCTTGAGCACACGCGAGCGGCAAGTGCTGCAACTCGTGGTCGAAGGCCACACCAGCAGCGAGATCGCGCACATGATCCAGCTTTCCCCGAAATCGGTCCAGACCTATCGCAGCCGCCTGATGGCGAAGCTGGTCGTAAGCGACGTGCCCGCGCTGGTGAAGTTCGCGCTCGAGCACGGCCTGACGTCGCCAAAGTAGCGGGCGCGGCCGAAGCGGGCCGGGCCGCATCAGCTTGCGTCGATTTTTGTCCCTTCGTCAAAGAGGGCCGCATTGTCATGCTTTCCCTACAGACGGCGATGCAGCCTCCTGCTATAGCTTTCCTCAATCTGTGCGAGTTGCCGCGGCGACGCTTGGTTTCCAAGGATAAGGTCGATGGCGAACACAACCGATAGCCGGGGCCAGAAGGCCGTGCTGATTGTCGAGGATCAGGCGCTGCTGCGCCAGACTTTGCGCGATTTTTTGCAGGACCCGTTTCCGGACTGCAATTTTCTGGAGGCAGCAGACGGCGCGAGCGCGCTCCAAGCCTGCAACGCCTGCCGTCCGGTTCTGGTGCTGATGGACAAGTGCCTGCCCGACGCCGACGGCATCGAGCTGACCGCGCGGTTGAAAATCCTGTATCCCGCGATCCAGGTCATCGTCATTTCGTACATGAGAGGTGAAGTTTATGTGCAGCGCGCCCTCGCGGCCGGGGCGTGCGCCTACCTGGTCAAGGACAACCTGGTCACCGACCTCATCCCAGCGGTGGCGGCGACCACCGGCATGCCGCCGGAGATGAATCTCGTCCGGGCAGTTGACAACTGGTCATCGGCATGACTGAGCGCACGGCGACCGTATGGTGGACCAGTCTGCGCGGGCGGCTAATCCTGCTCGCGCTGATCGGTTTCCTGCCGCTCTTCGGGCTTGCCGTTTACCGCGCGGTCGAGACGCGCCAGCAGGCGTTCGCCGAGGCGCGCGCCACCGTGGTGCGTCTGGCACAGCTTGCGGAGTTGAACCTGGCATTGCGCATCCGGGGCACGCGCCACCTCGTCCATGCCATGGCGGCGAACCCGATGCTCGGCGGCAAGGACTTCGCCGCCTGCTCGGCAGCGCTCGCGGCGCAGCTGAAGTTGGACGAACGCTACGCTGCGATTGTCGTCGCCGGCCGCGAAGGCAAGCTGCTGTGCCACTCGGACCCGACCGCTGAACCTGTGAATTATTCGGACCGCGACGACTTCCGGCGCGTGCTCGAGACCCGGCAAACTGTGGTCGGAAAACCGGTCATCTGGCGGGTGGCGAAGCGGGCGATCATAACGGTGGATCAGCCGCTTCTGGACGCGAACGGCGAAGTGCGGCGTGTGCTCATTGCATCGCTCGACCTCGCCTTGGTGATGGCTAATATTTCCGGCCCCTTGTCAGCGAAGGACATTTCCGTTGCCATCTCCGACGAGGAAGGCCGCGTGCTCTACCGCCAGCCGGACAACGACAAGTGGTTCGGGCATCTTGATCCGAGAGCGCCGATTAACCAGGCGCTGCGTGCCAAGCGCCCGGGCGAGGCGTTCGAGTCGGTCGGCTTCGAAGGTGTCACGCGGGTCTTCGCGTTCGTGCATTCGCGCGAGCATGCCGAAGGTTCTCTGCTTATTCGCGTGGGCGCCGCGCGCGATGCGCTGACCGCTGCCGCTGACCGCGAGCTTGCGCTGGCGCTCGTCGTGCTGATCATCATGGCGAGCCTCGTGCTATTTACGGTGATTCACGTCGCGGAGAAATTCGTGCGCGGCCCGGTCGCGGCGCTGGCGCACGCCTCCGGCAGGCTCGCGGAAGGCGACCTGTCGGTGCGCGTGCCGGAAACCGAATTCAGCGGCGAGCTGGCGGGGCTCGCCGCCGGGTTCAACCGCATGGCGGCGGCGCTTCGAACGCAGATGGCGCGCGCCGAGGCGGTGGTGGAATCCGCGCCGGACCCCATCGTGATCGTGGACCGGAAGGGGCGGATCGTCGTCGTTAACGCGCGGGCCGAGGCAGTGTTCGGTTATTCGCGCGCGGAGTTGCTCGGCCGGCCGGTCGAGCAGCTGATTCCTGAGCATCTGCACGCGGCGCACGTCGCGCATCGCGCGCCGTACCAGGAGAAACCCCAAGCGCGTGCGATGGCCGCGGGCCGCGATCTGTTTGCGCGGCGCAAGGACGGCAGCGAATTCGCCGTGGACGTGAGTCTCAGCCCGCTGGTGACGCCGGAGGGGACCTTGGTCATCAGCACGGTCCGGGACGTGACCGAACGCCGGCAGGCGGAGCGAAGGATCCGAGAGCAGCTGGAAC
>MERK01000201.1:0-2420 GCA_001770575.1 Betaproteobacteria bacterium RIFCSPLOWO2_12_FULL_64_23 | reverse complement strand
ACCTGCGTAGGTGTGAAGAGCGAGGCGCTCGCCCGCGAGCTGACAATGGACGAGAACGCCTCGATCGACATCGACGAAAACGGCTTATCGCGCTGCGTGCAGGGGCAATTGGTCTACGAGCCGGACATCGGCCAGGTGCGGTTTCCGTTCCCCGAGCGCCTTGCCCGCGGCGGTCTGGGTTCGCTGGTGATGGCGCCGCTGCGTTCGGAAAGCCGGGTATTCGGCGTGCTCGTCGCCGCGCGGCGCGAGTCACACAGCTTCAGCAGCGTCGAGTGCGAATTCCTGCGGCAGTTGAGCGAGCACGTCGCCCTCGCCGCCCACCAGGCGCAGCTTTACGGCGCGCTGCAGCAGGCCTACGACGACCTGCGCCAGACGCAGCAGGCGGTAATGCAGCAGGAGCGGCTGCGCGCGCTGGGACAGATGGCGAGCGGCATTGCGCACGACATCAACAACGCGCTCTCGCCCGTGTCGCTGTATACCGAGTCGCTGCTGGAAACCGAGCCCAATCTGAGCAAGCGCGCACGCGGCTACCTGGAGACCATTCAGCGCGCGGTCGAGGACGTGGCGCAGACGGTGGCGCGCATGCGCGAGTTCTACCGGCCGCGCGAGGCGCAGCTTGCGCTCACGCCGGTGCCGATGAACGATATGGTGCAGCAGGTGGTCGATCTGACCCGCGCCCGCTGGAACGACATGCCGCAGCAGCGCGGCATCGTGATCCGGGCGCTGACGGAACTGGCGCCCGATCTGCCCAGGATCATGGGGGTGGAGAGCGAAATCCGCGAGGCGCTGACCAATCTGGTGTTCAACGCCGTCGATGCGATGCCGGAAGGCGGCACGCTGACGCTGCGTACCCGGCTCGCCGGCGCGGCGGAGAGCCGGGAACCGGCGTTCGTTGTCGTCGAGGTCGCCGACACCGGCGCAGGCATGGACGAAGTCACGCGCCGGCGCTGCCTCGAGCCGTTTTTTACCACCAAGGGCGAGCGCGGCACGGGCCTCGGTCTGGCGATGGTGTTCGGAATGGTGCAGCGGCACAGCGCCGAGCTCGAAATCGACAGCGCGCCCGGAGCCGGTACCACCATGCGGCTCTTTTTTGCCGTCTCAGCCGCGGTCCCGGTGGAGCCCGGGCGGCCCGCGGGAGCGCTCGAAGCACCGTCGCGGCTGCGCCTGCTGCTAATCGACGATGACCCGATCCTCCTGAAGTCGCTGCAAGACGCACTGGAGACCGACGGCCACGTTCTCGTCACGGCGAACGGCGGCGAAGAGGGCATTGCCGCGTTCCGCGCCTCGCTCGATCGCGGCGAGTCCTTCGCCGCGGTGATCACCGACCTCGGCATGCCTTACGTCGATGGGCGCCAGGTCGCCGCCGCCGTGAAGGAGACTGCGCCCGCCACGCCGGTGATCATGCTCACGGGCTGGGGCCAGCGGCTGGTGGCGGAGGGCGATATCCCGCCGCACGTCGATCGGGTGCTGGCCAAGCCCCCGAAACTGCGCGAGCTGCGCGAAGCGCTCGCGCAGCTCTGCCGGTCCGGACCTTCCTGACCCGATCGGATGAACGCCGCTCCCCTGGCCCGGATTCTCATCGTCGACGATGAAGCGGCGCAAATGCGCGCGCTCTGCGACACGCTGCGCGATCAGGGCTACGAGACCGCGGGCTTCACCTCGGGCGAAGATGCCCTGAGGGCTTTACAGGAGAAGCAGTTCGATCTGCTGCTCACCGATCTGATGATGCCGGGCATGGATGGCGTGGCGCTGCTCGCCGCGGCCCTGAAGATCGATCCGCAACTCGTCGGCATCCTCATGACCGGCATGGGCACCATCGAAACCGCGGTGCGAGCCATGCAGGCAGGAGCGCTGGACTATATCGTGAAGCCCTTCAAGGTGAGCGCCATTCTGCCGGTGCTCGAGCGCGCGGCGAGCGTGCGGCGGTTGCGGCTGGAGAACCTGGAGCTACGCGACACGGTGGCGATCCACGCGCTCAACCAGGCCATCGCTCACACGCTCGATCCGAACGTCCTGCTCGACAAGATCGCGGATGCCGCGCTGGCGCAATTCGAAGCCGACGAGGTTTCGATCATGCTGCTCGCCGACGACGGCCGCTCTCTCTACGTCGCGGCGTTGCGCGGCGAGCGACGCGATGCGCTGCTCGGCACGCGCCTGCCGATCGGCGAAGGCATCGCGGGCTGGGTGGCGGCCCACCGCGAGCCGCTGGTGCTGCAGGGCGAAGTCAAGGATACGCGCCTGGCACCGCTGCACCCGCGCGCCGAGATCCAATCCGCCTTGTCCATGCCCCTGATCACGCGCAACAAGCTGATCGGCGTGATGAATGTCAATTGCATCCGCAAGCGCCGAGCCTTCCCCATCGGGCAGGTCAATGTGCTGGGCATCTTCACCAATGCCGCCGCCGCGGGCATCGAGGCGGC
>MERK01000200.1 GCA_001770575.1 Betaproteobacteria bacterium RIFCSPLOWO2_12_FULL_64_23 | reverse complement strand
CTATATCAGTCACAATAAGATCACCATGGAAATGGCGGCGCAGCTGGTGGGCGTGACCATGCAGGAGTCGGGCGTGTCGCGCGTGGTCGCCGTCGACATCGAGGAAGCGCTGAGAATGAAGGAGGAGTTAGCCGCATGAGCCTAGTACGACGACATCTTAGTTGCGAAACAATATGGCGAGTAATCTTCACTTCCGACGCACCGCTTTGTCTCCCAAGAGGGCTTCCGTTGGGCGTGGGAGCGAGCTTGCTCGCGAATCATCGATTTCGCGAGTCCCCCAAGGGGATTTCCTTCGGGGCACAAGCTCGCTCCCACGACTAGAAGGCAGACATGCTTCGATATCAATGTGTCGTCGTACTAGGAGCAGGGGCCCCGGCCCTGGCCGGGGATGCGACCCGGGCGAAGGCGGCCGGACGCCGACAGTGCGGTCCATCCATCGAGTCATTCTTAAGGAGGCGTCGCGCATGAGCCACCTGGATGCAAGGACGCAGAACGCATGAGCGAGCTGCAACTCGGCCTGCTGGGAATAGGCGCCCTGGTGGTGGTCGGGGTGCTCGCCTACAACAAGCTGCAGGAGGCGAGGCTCAAACGCCAGTCGGAGGAAGTCTTCGGTTCGCGCCACGATGACGTGCTGTTGGGAGGGAAGGGCGCACCCGGACGGCCGAGCGGTTCGACCGAACGCGTCGAGCCGACCCTGTCACCGGCGCCGGGCGAAATCTCTGCGGTCAGCGGCATGCTCGATCCAGGCATCGATTTCATCGCCATGCTGGAGACGCGCAATGCAGTCGCCGGGGAAGCGATTTCCACGGCGATTGTCGACAGCCTGGCCAACCCCGCCAAGGCAGTTTGCTGGGAAGGCTGCAATCGGCAGACGGCGAGCTGGGAGCCTTTGGACGCGGCCGGTGAGTACGAGTTGCTGCGCGCCGGGCTGCAACTGGCCGACCGCAAAGGCGCCGCGAGCCAGCAGGATGTGTCCGACTTCAGCGCCATGGTGCAGGCCGTGGCTGAGGCCGTAGGCGCCAGCTGCACGCTGGCGCAGCCCGCTGCAGCATTGCAGCGCGCACAGCAGCTTGACGCACTGTGCGCCGACGTCGACGTGCAGATCGGGCTCAACCTGATCGCGCGTGGCGGCGCGGTTCCCGGCACCAGGATCCGCGCCCTCGCCGAAGCTCACGGGCTCGTATTGGAACACGATGGCAGGTTTTGCCGCCGTGACGAAACCGGTCTCGAGCTCTACGGCCTGTGCAATATGGAGGCGCCAGCGTTTTCCGCGGAAGGCATGAAGGCGCTCGCGACCACGGGGTTGACGCTGCTGTTTGACGTCGCCAGGGCGCCGGGCGGTATTGCCGCCTTCGACCGCTTCGTCGAATTCACGCGCGCCCTCGCCGAAGCCTTGTCTGCCCGGATCGTCGATGACAATCGACAGCCACTGGATGAGGCCGCGCTCGCCAAGATCCGCGCCCAGCTGCAGGCCCTTTATGCCAGCATGGAACAACAGGGGATTCCGGCAGGCAGTCCGCTGGCACTGCGCCTGTTTGCGTAATGGCCGCAGCGAAAGCCGCACTGGCGCGGGCGCGCAAGCTGCGCGCGCAACTAGAGCGCCATAACTATCAGTACTACGTGCTCGACCAGCCGCTGGTGAGCGACGCCGAGTACGACCGGCTGTTCAGCCAACTGCAGCAGCTCGAGCGTGAATGCCCCGAGCTCGCCGACCCCGAATCGCCGACCCAGCGCGTGGGCGGGAGCGCTCTGCCGGAGTTCCGGCAGGTGATCCACCGTACTCCCATGCTCTCGCTCAGCAATGCTTTTTCCGAGGAAGAGGTGACGGCTTTCGACCGGCGCGTGCGCGAGGGCCTGGAGATGGACGGCGTCGAATATCTGGCCGAGCCCAAGTTCGACGGCCTTGCCGTCAGCCTCACTTACGAACAAGGGCGCTTCACCCAAGGCGCCACGCGTGGCGACGGCTATACCGGCGAGGACGTCACCGCCAATCTGCGCACGGTGAAAAGCATTCCGCTGCGCTTGCGCGGCGACGCGCCGCCGCGGCTGTTGGAGGTGCGCGGCGAGGTGTTGATGTACCGGCGCGATTTCGATTCTCTGAACGAACGTCAACGCGCCAACAAGGAAAAGGAATTCGCCAATCCGCGCAATGCTGCCGCCGGCAGCCTGCGCCAGCTCGACTCGCGCATTACCGCGGCCAGGCCGCTGCGTTTTTTCGCCTACGCCGTCGGCGTGATCGAAGGCGCGACCGTGCCTGGCTCGCACAGCGCGCTGGAGGATTGGCTGCAAACCCTGGGGCTGCCGGTCTGCCCCGAACGGCGCGTGGTCCACGCGGTACAGGGCATGATGCGCTACTACCAGCGGCTGGGCGAGCGTCGCGCCGGTCTCGCCTACCAGATAGACGGCGTCGTGTACAAAGTCGACAGCCTGGCTGCGCAGCAACGGCTGGGCTACGTTTCGCGTGCGCCGCGTTTTGCGGTCGCGCACAAGTTTCCGGCCGAGGAGGCGAACACCGAGGTGCTGGCGATCGAGGTGCAAGTGGGCCGGACCGGTGCGCTCACCCCCGTGGCGCGCCTGGCGCCGGTATTCGTCGGTGGCGTCACCGTTACCAATGCGACGCTGCACAATGAAGACGAGCTGCGGCGAAAGGATGTGCGCGTCGGCGATACCGTGATCGTTCGCCGCGCCGGCGATGTCATCCCCGAGGTGGTGGCCGTGCTCCGGGACAAGCGCCCGAAAAAGGCGGCCGAATTCAAAATGCCCGTGGCATGCCCGGTATGCGGCTCGGCCGTGGTCAGGCTGCCCGACGAAGCGGTGGCGCGCTGCTCCGGCGGCCTGATCTGCGCGGCGCAACGCAAACAGGCCTTGTTGCACTTCGCCTCCCGCCGTGCCATGGACATAGAAGGCCTGGGCGAGAAACTGGTGGACCAGCTGGTCGATCACGATGTGGTCAAGACTGCCGCGGACTTGTATCGCATGGGCGCCGTGGCGCTGACCGGTCTCGAGCGCATGGCGCAAAAATCGGCGCAGAATGTGCTCGATGCGATCGAGCGGTCCAAAACCACCACCCTGGCGCGCTTCATTTTCGCGCTGGGCATACGCAACGTGGGCGAGGCGACAGCGAAAGAGCTGGCGCGCCACTTCGGCAGCCTCGAGCGGCTGATGCAGGCGAACGAGGAGGCGCTGCGGCAGGTGCGCGATATAGGTCCGGCGGTGGCGCTTTCGATCGCCCAGTTTTTTTCCGAGGCGCACAATCGCGAGGTGATCGAGCTGATGCGCGCTCGCGGCGTGCATTGGCAGGAGGGCGCGCCGGGCCCGGCCGCAGCGGCAAAGCTGGCGGGCAAGGCGTTCGTGCTGACCGGGACGCTCCCGACGATGAGCCGCGAGGCGGCGAAGGAACTGATCGAGGCACAAGGCGGCAAGGTGGCAGGATCAGTGTCCGGAAAAACCGATTACGTGGTGGCGGGCGCCGAAGCAGGCAGCAAGCTTGACAAAGCGAAACAGCTTGGCATAGCCGTGCTCGATGAGGCAGCATTGCTGCAATTGCTGAAAGGGAGCCGATGAAGCGCGTGCGCAAATGTGTGTTTCCGGTGGCGGGCATGGGCAGCCGCTTCCTGCCTGCGACCAAGGCCAGCCCGAAAGAGATGATGCCTATCGTCGACAAACCCCTGATCCAGTACGCGGTTGAGGAGGCGGTGGCGGCGGGCATCACCGACATGATATTCATCACCGGCCGCAACAAGCGCACCATCGAGGATCATTTCGACAAGGCGTACGAGGTGGAAGCCGAGCTTGCGGCGCGCGGCAAACTGGACTTGCTCGAACTCGTGCAGAGCATCGTTCCCAAGCATATCAATTGCATCTATATCCGCCAGCCCGAGGCGCTGGGCCTGGGACATGCCGTGCTGTGCGCCGAGCCGGTGGTCAACGACGAGCCGTTCGCCGTCATCCTGGCCGATGACCTGATCGATGGCGCGCCCCCGGTGCTCCAGCAAATGGCGCAGGTGTACGAGCAGCGCCAATGTTCGGTGCTCGGCGTGGAGGAAGTGCCGCGCGAGCATACGCGCCAATACGGCATCGTCCAGACCGACGGCGGCGAACCGGGCGTGGTCAGCGCCATCGTCGAGAAACCGCAGCCGCAGGACGCCCCCTCCACCCTGGCCGTGGTCGGGCGCTATATCCTGAGCCCGCGGATTTTTCATCACCTGGCAAAAGTGCAGGCAGGGGCGGGGGGCGAAATTCAGCTGACCGACGGCATCGCGGCCCTGTTGCGGGAAGACAAGGTGCTGGCGTACCGCTTCAAGGGCATGCGTTACGACTGCGGCTCCAAGCTGGGCTATCTGCAGGCGATGGTCGCTTATGGCAAAAAGCATCCCGAGGTGGGCGCCGCTTTCGCGGCGTACCTGAAGTCGCTCTAGGCTAGGGCACACCCGCACCGAATGGACCGAACGGCGCGCGCCTGGCAGATGCTCGAATCGGCGGAGCTGATCCACAGCGCGGCCGCCGTGGATGCGGCGATTGAGCGCGTCGCCGCGGAAATCACCGCCAGGCTGAAGGATCAGTATCCATTGGTGCTGTCGGTAATGGGCGGCGCGGTCGTGTTTGCCGGCCGCATTCTGCCGCTGCTGAATTTCCCGCTGGACTTCGACTATATCCACGCTTCGCGCTACGGCGCAGCGACCAGCGGCGGGGAGGTCACCTGGAAAGTCGGGCCCAAGGGCAATGTCGTCGGCAGGGTGGTGCTGGTGCTCGACGACATCCTCGACGACGGCTATACCATGCAGGCCATACGAGAGCGCGTGCTCGGCCTGGGGGCCCGGGCGTTTTACAGCGCCGTGCTTACCGACAAGAAGAAAACCACGGCCAAACCCATCTGCGCCGATTTTGTCGGCCTCGCGCTGCCGGACCGTTATGTGTTCGGATGCGGCATGGACGCGCACGGCGTGTGGCGCAATCTGCCCGCGATCTATGCGCTGCGGCAGGACCGAGAGGCGTGAAACGCGGCCACACCCGGTCCTGCGTGCGGCGCACCGTGATAATATCGCCGCCGTCCCAATGCTAAAGTCACAGCTCCTCACTTTCTTCCCGGCCTTCGAATGTTAGCCATCATCGGCGGCAGCGGCCTCACCCAGCTGTCCAACCTCGACGTCACCCGCCGCTTGGCGGTGCGCACCCCCTATGGCGAACCGTCGGGCGCGCTCACCTTCGGCCGCATCGCCGGTGAGGATGTCGTGTTCCTGGCGCGGCACGGTTATGGTCACACCATTGCGCCACATCAGGTGAACTACCGCGCCAATATCTGGGCGCTGCTGGAGCAAAAGGTGGAGGGAGTGGTTTCGGTCGCATCGGTGGGCGGGATACGCACCGACATGCGGCCCGGCGCGATCGCGGTGCCGCACCAGATCATCGACTATACCTCGGGCCGGAAGAACACCTTTTTCGAGGGCGGGGAACAGCCCGTTACGCATATCGATTTCACCGAGCCGTATTCGGCGCAGTTGCGCCGCCGCATCCTCGACGCAGCCCGCGCCTGCGGTGAAGCGGTAGTGGCGGATGCGATTTACGCCGCGAGCCAGGGTCCGCGGCTGGAAACCGCGGCCGAGATTGACCGCCTGGAGCGCGATGGCGCCGATGTCGTAGGCATGACCGGCATGCCCGAGGCGGTGCTGGCGCGCGAGGTCGGCCTGGACTACGCCACCATCGCCGTGGTCGTGAACTCCGCTGCGGGCCGTGCCGACAGCCTGCATGGCATACGTCTGGAGGATATCGAGCAGGTGCTCCAGCAATCGCTCGCGCGGGTGCGCCGGATAATTGAACAACTCGTGTTGCGGGCATGATCCGCGAGGTGCTCAAGATGGGCGATCCGCGCCTGCTGCAGCAAGCGCAGCCGCTGCAGCAATTCGACACGCCCGAACTGCACGCCCTTCTCGCCGACCTGCGCGACACCATGGCACACTTGAACGGAGCGGGCTTGGCCGCGCCGCAGATCGGGGTCGGTTTGCAGGTGGTGATTTTCGGCGTTGAGCAAAACCCGCGCTACCCGCAGGTGGAGGATATCCCGGACACCGTGCTTATCAATCCGGTGCTGACGCCGCTCTCGGACGAACTGGAGGAGGACTGGGAAGGTTGCCTGTCGCTGCCGGGCCTGCGCGGCATGGTGCCGCGCCACGCGCGCCTGCGCTACCAGGGCTTTGACGAGAAGGGCAATCCCATCGACCGCAGCGTCGACGGCTTTCATGCCCGTGTGGTGCAGCACGAATGCGATCACCTGCTGGGGATCCTGTACCCGATGCGCATCCGCGATTTCAGCAAGTTCGGCTTCATTCAAGCCTTGTTTCCGGGCGAGGACGTCATCGACGAGTGAGATCGTTTGAACGGCAAAGGATGCCGGGCACGCGACGGTTTTTTCTCTTTTTCCGAATTGCCTTCTGTGGCTGACGAGAACTTTGATCTCGTCCCAGCACTTGCCGTTGTGCATTCGGCCAGCGGCTGAAATCTACTTGTGCTGCAGCGCGTCCAGGAGCTCGGCCTCGAGCTGCAGCACGGTCCTCGAATTGGCCAGCGCGGCGCCGGAGACCAGGAACACATCTTCGGCGCGCTCGCCCAGGGTCACGATCTTGGCGGTGATCAGGTTGATGTCGTACTTGCCCAGCACCAGCGCAATGGCATAGAGCAGGCCCGGGCGATCGCCGGCGATGATGGACAGCGCATAACTCGCGCCTTTTTCGTCCGGCCGGATGTTGACTTCGGGCGTGATCGGAAAATGCCTGAGCTGGCGCGATACCCGGCCTCGGGTGGGGGGATGCAGCGGCGTCTGGCGCTGCAACCGCTCGGCCAGATCGGTCTCGATCAGATTGATCATGTCGCGGTAGTGCGGATGGTTGCCCGGTCCGAGCAACAGGAACGTGTCCAGGGCATAGCCGTGGCGCGTGGTGTGGATGCGGGCATCGGCGATGCTGAAATTGATCTGTTCGAAATAGCCGCAGATGCGCGCGAACAGGTCGCGCTGGTCGCGGCAATAGATCATCACCTGCAGTCCTTCGCCTATGGGCGAGAGGCGCGTCTTCACCACCGGGCGGTCGGTGTCGACGCGATAGTGCAGCGTGCGCGTCTGCCAGGCGATGTCCTGTGCGTCATGACGCAGGAAATAGGCCACGTCGAGCTGACTCCACAGCTTGTCCTTGACCTCGTCCGATAGCGCGTACAGGCGCAGCAGGCGCAGCGCTTCGACCTGCTTCGCCTGGATATCCTGCTCGAAGCCGATGCTGTCGCCGCGCAGCAGTCGCCGCGCGAGCAGAAACAGGTCTTCCAGCAGCTTGCTTTTCCACGCGTTCCACACTTTGGGGCTGGTGCCGCGAACATCGGCCACGGTGAGCAGGTATAGCGCGGTCAGCCGGCGCTCGGTCTTCGCCGTGCTGGCGAACGCCTTGATTACGTCGGGGTCGGAAAGGTCCTGCTTCTGTGCCACCGACGACATGCTCAGATGGTGTTCGACCAGGAATTCCACCAGTTCGGTGTCCTCGCGCGCGAGGCCGTGCGCGCGGCCGAAGCCGCGTGCGTCCAGCCTGCCGAGTCTGGAATGGTCGCCACCGCGGCCTTTGGCGATGTCGTGGAACAACGCCGCGACGTAGAGCAGCCAGTGGCGCTCGAATCCGGCCATCAGGCGGCTGCACTGCGGGTACTCGTGGGCGAATTCGACCATGGTAAAGCGGCGCAGATTGCGAATCACGGTGAGTATGTGCTGGTCCACGGTATAGACGTGGAACAGGTCGTATTGCATCTGCCCGACGATCCTGCCGAACGCCGGCAGGTAACGACCGAGGATGGAATACTGGTTCATGCGCCGCAGCTCGT
This sequence comes from Betaproteobacteria bacterium RIFCSPLOWO2_12_FULL_64_23, assembly GCA_001770575.1. Lineage (GTDB taxonomy): Bacteria > Pseudomonadota > Gammaproteobacteria > Burkholderiales > SG8-39 > 2-12-FULL-64-23. The sequence goes on along the minus strand of MERK01000200.1, from coordinate 8,455 downwards.
GCACCAGTCCGCGCGGCTGCTGCAGGAGCCGCAGGAACAGCGCGCGGTTGGCCGGGTCGCGCCGGAAACGGGCGTCGATTCTGCCGCGCGCGCGCCACAGCGCGCGCAGCGTCGCCGCGCTCATACCCTTCAACTCGTGGTGCTGCTGCAGCAGCAGGAAACTTTCGAGAATGGCGTTCGGCTGGCGCTCGAACAGATCGGCGTCGCGCGCCTCCAGCAGTTCGTGCGCGGCCTGGAAACGTTCGTTGAGGATTTCGGGCTCGCTGTCCTCGCCCGAAAGCAGTTGTACGCCGATGTTCTGCAGCAGCAGCGTGTTGAGTTGCGTGATCGCCTTGGCGGTGCGGTAATAGCGCTGCATCAGCTGCTCGCTGGCGCGCTTGCTCGGCGTGTCGACATAGCCGAACTGCGCGGCGAGACCGGTCTGGTAGTCGAACAACAGCCGGTCTTCGCGGCGGCCTGCGACGTAGTGGAGGCGGATGCGCAACTTGCCCAGAAATTTCTGATAGCCGGCGAGCTGGCGCGCTTCGACCGCGGTGATCAGCTCGCGCGCTGCGAGTCGCATCCAGTTTTCACCCAGGCCGGCGGCGCGGCTGATCCACAGGATGACCTGCAAGTCGCGCAACCCCCCGGGGGCCTCTTTCAAATTGGGTTCCAGGCTGTACGGGCTTTCCTGGAATTTTCCGTGGCGTTGCTCCTGCTCCAGGCGCTTGGACTGGAAAAAAACCTGCGGATTGAGTTGCTCGCGCATGGCGCGGCCGAAGGCGCCAAACAGGCTACGGCTACCGGCGAGCCATCTGGCTTCGAGCAGGCTGGTCTGCACCGTGATGTCCTTGGCCGACTCGAACAGGCATTCCTCGATCGTGCGCACGCCGTGACCGGGTTCGAGGCCGGCGTCCCAAAGGCTGCCGATCAGGCCCTCCAGCTTGGCTTTAAGCTCCGGGTCCGGTTCGTGCGGCAACAGCACCAGCAGATCGACGTCTGAATGGGGAAAGAGTTCGCCGCGCCCGTATCCACCCACGGCGGCGAGCGCGAGCGTGCCGGGCAGGGCGGTTTCCTTCCACAAACTTCTGAGCGTGCGATCTATGAGCAGGCGGTGCTGCCGCAGCATGCGCTGCGCCTTGCCATCGGCAGCATAGCGTTCGCGCAGTTCGCGCCGGCCCTGCTGCAGCTGTTCGCGCAGGCCGGCCGAAGAACGCCGCGCGGCAGTCGCCAATTGCGCGTTGGGCATCAGGGGTGGTCGGCGTTTGGACCGGGCTGCGGCGGAGCGCCGGCGGACAAGGTCAACACCTCGTGCCCGGTATCAGTCACAAGCACGGTATGCTCCCACTGCGCCGACAAACTGTGGTCCTTGGTCACGATCGTCCAACCGTCGGAGAGCTCGCGGATCGCCGGCTTGCCGGCGTTGATCATGGGCTCGATGGTGAAAATCATACCCGATTGCAACACGATGCCGGTGTCGGCACGGCCATAATGCAGCACCTGCGGCTCTTCGTGGAAATTCCTGCCTATGCCGTGCCCGCAGAATTCACGTACGACGCTGTAGCCATGCGCCTCGGCGTGCTTTTGGATGGCGGCGCCTATGTCGCCCAGATGGGCGCCCGGTTTGACCGCGAGGATACCCAGCCACATGCATTCGTAGGTGGTTTCGCACAGACGGCGCGCCTGGATTGCAGGCTCGCCGGCACAAAACATGCGGCTGGTGTCACCATGGTAGCCGTCCTTGATCACCGTAATATCGATGTTGACGATGTCGCCGTGTTTCAACTGCTTGTCGCCGGGAATGCCGTGACAGACCTGGTGGTTGATCGAGGTGCAGATGGACTTGGGATAGGGCTGGTAGCCCGGCGGCGCGTAATTGAGGGGCGCCGGCACCGTTTTCTGCAGTTTCACCATGTAGTCATGGCACAGGCTGTCGAGTTCGCCCGTCGTGATCCCGGGTTTGACATGCGGAGCAATGAAATCGAGCACCTCCGCCGCGAGGCGCCCGGCGATCCGCATTTTTTTGATTTCTTCCGGGGTCTTGATCTGGACGGTCATCTGCGGGTTGCGCTCAAAGGGTGGGAAGGATAAAGGATAGCCCTGGCCAAGGGAAGCTCCGCTTGACGCGCCGGTCCCGATGCGGATGGGCCGGAGGCAAACCGTCTCGGGCCGGCGCGATGGTGCCCGGGACCGCGTTCGCGCGCGGCGGCCGATAATCCCGCCCGGGCGCGCCGGGGAAGCTTAATCTGCTGTTTAGTTGCGCATTTCTTGAATGGACCAAGTCCTTCATGATATACTGTTTAGCTAGTCAAAATCCTTGGCTAAATTTGATCCGCCCCTCTTTAGGGTGCCCCTTGCGGGGTTATAACGAGCCGGGCGGCTATGACCAACCCTAAACGGAGAAGTTTGAATGTCTACAACCATGCGTCAAATGCTGGAAGCAGGGGTGCATTTTGGCCACCAGACCCGCTTCTGGAATCCCAAGATGGCTCCTTTTATATTCGGCCATCGCAACAAGATTCACATCGTCAACCTGGAAAAGACCCTGGTCATGTACCAGGAGGCGATGAAATACGTGAAAAAGCTGTCTTCGAACAAGGGCACCATCCTGTTCGTAGGCACCAAGCGCCAGGCGCGCGAGATCATCAAGGAAGAGGCGATACGCTGCGGCGCGCCTTATGTCGACCATCGTTGGTTGGGCGGCATGCTGACCAACTTCAAGACCGTCAAGCAGTCGATCAAGCGCTTGAAGGAGATGGAGGCGATGCTCGCCGACGGCAGTCTGGAAAAACTGCCGAAGAAAGAGGCGTTGGGCATCCAGCGCGAGATAGTCAAATTCGAGCGCAGCCTGGGCGGTATCAAGGACCTCACCGGCGTGCCGGATGCTCTGTTCATCATCGACGTCGGTTACCAGAAAGGCGCGGTGGTCGAGGCCAATAAGCTGAGCATACCGATTATCGGCGTGGTCGACACCAATCACTCGCCCGACGGCATTACTCACGTGATTCCGGGCAACGACGATTCCAGCCGCGCTATCCGCCTGTATGCCCGTGGCGTGGCCGACGCGATTCTCGAAGGCCGCGATATGTCGGTGCAGGAGATCGTCGCAGGCGCTGGAGCAGACGAATTCGTGGAATTGGAAACGCAGGAAGAATCGGCCGGCTAGGCCTGGCTGCAGCAACATGCAAAAAGGGGCGCAAGCCCCTTTTTTTGAACTATGAGGAGCGAATAAATGGCAGAAATCACCGCAGCCATGGTAAAGGAGCTGCGCGAAACCACCGGCCTGGGCATGATGGAGTGCAAGAAAGCCCTGGTCGAGACCGACGGCGACTTGAAATCCGCCGAGGATCTGTTGCGCGTCAAGAGTGGCGCCAAGGCGAACAAGGCGGCCGGGCGCGTTGCCGCAGAAGGCGTGATCGGCGCCTATCTTGCCGCTGACGGCAAGTCCGCCGCGCTGGTGGAAGTCAATTGCGAAACCGATTTCGTGGCCAAGAACGCGGATTTTCTGGATTTCGCCTCGGCTTTGGCGCAACTGGTGGCGAAACACGATCCGGCCGACGTCGCCGCGCTCTGCGCGCTGCGCCTGGAGGACGCCACGGTCGAGGCCAAGCGCCAGGCTCTGGTGCAGAAAATCGGCGAGAACCTGAGCATCCGCCGCTTTCACCGGGCGCGCACCGCAGCCAAACTGGCTCAGTACCTGCATGGCGTCAAGATCGGCGTGCTGGTCGAGTTCGAGGGCGAAGACGAAGTCGGCAAGGATCTGGCCATGCACATTGCGTTCGCCAAGCCGCAGTTCATGTCGCGCGGCGAGGTTGCTCCGGAGGTGCTCGCGCGCGAGCGCGATGTGCTCGTCGCGCGTGCCCGGGAATCGGGCAAGCCGGCCAATATCGCTGAAAAAATGGTCGAGGGCGGACTCAGCAAGTTTCTTGGCGAAATCACCCTGCTCGGACAGGCTTTCATCAAGGACGACAAGCTGACGGTGGAAAAGATGCTGGTTGCAAAGCACGCCAAGCTGCTCAGCTACCGGTTTTTCGTCGTGGGCGAGGGCATCGAGAAGAAGTCGAGCGATTTCGCCGCCGAAGTGGCGGCGCAAGCCAAAGCAGCCGCGGGTTGAGCGCCGTGCCCGCAGCGCCAGCCTACAAGCGCATCCTGCTCAAGCTCTCGGGCGAGGCCCTGATGGGCGATGATGCGTACGGCATCAATCGAACGACCATGGACCGCATCGTCGCCGAGATCGCCTTGGTGGCCGCGATGGGTTTGGAGATCGCAGTGGTGATCGGCGGCGGCAATATTTTTCGCGGCTTAGCCCCGGCCGCCGCCGGAATGGACCGGGCCACCGCCGACTACATGGGCATGCTGGCCACCGTAATGAATGCGCTCGCCCTGCAGGACGCGATGCGCCGCGGCGGCTTGAACGGCCGCGTGCAGTCGGCGCTCAACATCGAACAGGTGGTGGAACCCTACATCCGCGGCAAGGCCATGCGCTATCTGGAGGAAGGCAAGATCGTGATTTTCGCCGCCGGCACCGGTAATCCGTTTTTCACCACCGACACGGCGGCGGCGCTGCGCGGCACCGAGATGGGCTGTGATATCGTGCTCAAGGCGACCAAGGTGGACGGGGTCTACAGCGCCGATCCCAAGACCGATCCGCAGGCGCGGCGCTACGCCAGGCTCAGCTTCGACGATGCGATCAAGCAGAACCTCAAGGTGATGGATGCGACCGCCCTGACCCTGTGCCGCGACCAGAAGCTGCCGATCAACGTGTTCAGCATTTTCAAGGCGGGGGCGCTGAAACGGGTGGTGATGGGCGAAGACGAGGGAACGTTGGTACATAGTTGAACCAGGGGGTGACGATGATCTCTGATGTCAAGAAGACCGCCGAGCAGAAAATGCACAAGTCGCTCGAGGCGCTGAAAACCGACCTCGGCAAGGTGCGCACCGGGCGCGCGCACACCGGCATCCTCGACCACGTCACGGTCGATTACTACGGTACGCAGATGCCGCTCAACCAGGTCGCCAACCTGACCCTGCTCGACGCGCGCACCATCGGCATTTCGCCCTGGGAAAAGAAAATGGGGGCGGTGATAGAAAAGGCGATACGCGATTCCGATCTCGGACTCAATCCTGCGGCGCAGGGGGATCTGATTCGCGTGCCGATGCCGGCGCTGACCGAGGAGCGCCGGCGCGAACTTATCAAGGTGGTCAAAGGTGAAGGCGAGAATGCCAAGGTGGCGGTGAGAAATCTGCGGCGCGACGCCAACCACCACCTCAAGGATCTGCTCAAGCAGAAAGCCGCTTCGGAGGACGATGAGCGCCGCGCGCAGGACGAAATTCAGAAGCTCACCGACAAATACATCGCCGAAATCGACAAGCTCCTCGCCGCCAAAGAAACCGACCTGATGGCAGTTTGACCCGGGCGCCGCCCAGATCGAGACATTGATGCCTTCGTTTTCCAGCTCGACGCGCGATATTCCGCAAGTGAAGGCGGTTCCGCGCCATATCGCCATCATCATGGACGGCAACGGACGCTGGGCGAAGCAGCGCCTGTTGCCGCGCGCAGCCGGTCACAAGCGCGGCGTGGAGCTCGTGCGCGAGGTAGTCAAAGCCTGTGTAGCGCGGGGCGTCGAATACCTGACCCTGTTCGCATTCAGTTCGGAGAACTGGCGCCGGCCGGCGGAAGAAGTTTCAATGCTGAAGCAGCTGTTCATCATGGCGCTGGAGCGGGAAGCGGAAAAGCTGCACCGCAACGGTATACGCCTGCGCGTAGTGGGCGACCTGACGCCATTCGGCAGGAAAATCACCGAGCTGGTTGCGCGCGCCGAGCAGTTGACTCGGGCCAACGGGAACATGACCCTCACCATCGCCGCGAATTACGGCGGGCGCTGGGACTTGTTGCAGGCGATGCAGCGCGTGATCGAGTCGATGCCGGAGCAGCGCGGCGCATTCACTGAAGAGCAGCTGGCCGGTTGCCTCGCCATGGCGTACGCACCCGAACCCGACCTGTTCATCCGTACCGGCGGGGAGCAGCGCATCAGCAACTTTCTGCTGTGGCAGCTTGCCTACAGCGAGTTCTATTTCACCGATACGCTGTGGCCCGACTTCGACGCGGCGGCGCTGGATCAGGCGATCGCGTCGTATCAGCGGCGCGAGCGCCGCTTCGGCCGCACCAGCGAGCAACTCGAGATCGCGGCAGAGGCGCCTCCCTCAAGAAGAGAGCTCGCCTGAGCGTGCGAACCGCACGGATGCATTGAGCGATGCTCAAGACGCGGGTCGTCACGGCGCTGGTGTTGTTGGTCTTGTTTCTGGCGGCGCTGTTCTGGCTTTCACCCCTCGCCTGGGCCGTGTTCGCAGGCGTATTGGTGCTGCCGGCGGCGTGGGAATGGGGCAAGCTGATCAAGCTCCGGCGCCTTGCCTGCGGCCTGTATGCTGTTCTCGTGGCGGCCGCCTGCGCGTCGCTATATGACTTGGCGCATGGCAATGCCCCGATCGGCCAGTTCAAGCCGCAAACCGCGGCCTACCTGGTCGCAAGCCTGTTCTGGATGGTGGTGGTACCGCTGTGGCTATGGCATTCCTGGCTGCCCCGGTCGCGCTGGCTGGCGGCACTGACCGGCCTCGTGGTCCTGGTGCCGACCTGGCTCGCACTGGTCGAACTGCGCAACCTCGGCCCCGGGGTGCTATTGCTGCTGATGTCGGTGGCGTGGATATCGGACAGCGCCGCCTATTTTGCCGGGCGCCGCTACGGCCGGCGCAAGCTGGCGCCGGCTATCAGTCCGGGCAAGACCTGGGAAGGGGTCGCCGGGGCGGTCCTGGCGGTGAGCTTGTATGCCGCGCTCTGGAGTTTTGCCTGGCACGCGTATTTTCCGCAGGTGCTTCAATCCATGCGCTTCGGGGCATTCGGCATGTTGTTGTTTCTGTGGTTGCTCACCGCGATCGGCATTTACGGCGATTTGTTCGAGTCGGCGTTGAAACGGCGCGCCGGGGTCAAGGACAGCGGCGCGTTGCTCCCCGGGCATGGCGGCGTGCTTGATCGCATCGACGCCCTTACCGCCGTGCTGCCCGCTGCGGCGCTGGTATACCTGTCATGAGCGGGCTGCAGAACCTCGCGATACTCGGGGCGACCGGCTCCATCGGACTCAGCACGCTGGATGTGGCCGCGCGCCACCCGCAGCGCTTCCGCATATTCGCCCTGAGCGCAAACGAACGCATCGATGAACTGGCCGAACTGTGCCTGCGCCACCAACCGCGCTATGCCGTGGTGGCGCAGGCCGTCCAGGCCGACGCGCTGGGCAGGCGCCTGAAGCGGTGCGCCACGGAAATCCTGATCGGCCCGCAGGGCTTGGAGCGCATTGCAGCCCATGCGGAAATCGACTGCGTCATGGCGGCCATCGTCGGCGCCGCCGGCCTCGTACCCACCCTCGCGGCGGCGCGCGCGGGCAAGAAGCTGCTGCTCGCCAACAAGGAAGCCCTGGTCATGGCAGGGCCGATATTCATGGAGGCAGTGCGTACGCATCATGCGACACTGCTGCCCATAGACAGCGAGCATAATGCGGTACTCCAGTGCTTGCCGGATTCATTCTCAGGCGACCTGGGCAGTCACGGGGTACGGCGCGTGCTGCTGACCGCTTCCGGCGGGCCGTTCCGTGATGCCGCGCTGGAACGGTTGCAGAGCGTGACGCCGGACGAAGCCTGTGCCCATCCAAACTGGGTGATGGGACGCAAAATCTCGGTCGATTCGGCGACGATGATGAACAAGGCGCTTGAAATCATCGAGGCGCACTGGCTGTTCGGCGCGACGCCGGAACAGATCGAGGTAGTGATTCATCCACAGAGCGTGGTGCATTCCATGGTGGAATACGCAGACGGCTCGGTCGTCGCCCAACTCGGCAACCCCGATATGCGCACGCCGATCGCGCACGCCCTGGCCTACCCCGAACGGATAGAAGCAGGCGTGGGCTCCCTCGACCTGTGCCGCCTCGGCAGACTTGATTTTGCAGCGCCGGATTTTGCGCGCTTCCCCGCGCTAGGGCTGGGGTATCGTGCCCTGAAGGAAGGCGGGACGAGCCCGGCGACGCTAAACGCGGCGAACGAGGTTGCGGTGAGGGCCTTTCTCGAGCGGCGCCTGCCGTTCCTTGCCATAACCGCGGTAATCGAGGCAGTGATGAACGAATTGCGGCCGCGCCCGCTGGCGAGCCTCGATGATGTGCTCGATGCCGATGCAACCGCGCGCCGGCATGCCGAATTGCAGATAGAGGCGATGACGGTCAGGCCATGACCCTGCTGCATACGCTAGCCGCATTCATACTCGCGCTCGGGGCGCTGGTCATTGTGCACGAGTACGGCCACTACGTTGTCGCGCGGCTTTGCGGCGTCAAGGTACTGCGTTTTTCGATCGGCTTCGGCTTGCCGCTGTGGAAAAAGCGATTCGGGCGCGATCAGACCGAATGGGTGGTGGCCGCGGTGCCGCTGGGCGGTTACG
>MERK01000199.1 GCA_001770575.1 Betaproteobacteria bacterium RIFCSPLOWO2_12_FULL_64_23 | reverse complement strand
GTCGCCCTCGGTCACGTTGATCCGCGCGATGCGTCCGCCTGCGGGCGGCGCGAGCTTGGCGCGCCGGCAAGCCATGACCGAGCCGGCGCGCGTGTTCGCCACGGTTTTTTCCACGCGGCCGACGTCGGCCACCGCGACCGTCACCACCACCGGTTTCGGGCGGGTAAAGTACCACGCCGCCACGGCAAGCAAGGCGATGGCGGCGAGTCCGAACGCAAGCGCGAGGGCGAGCCCGCCGGATTGAGTCCAGGGGCCGAAACTTCTGGATGTATTTTTCATAGACCGTAATTATGCCGCGCCCGACCGGGGCTGGGAAACATTAATCAGTCCTCGTCGTTACCCTGGCGCGCCGGAGCGCCGCGACACGCCGCTACCCGCCGGCCGCAGCGCGGCCATGCGCACGGGCTGCTCGAGCAAATCGCGCCGAACCTGGTTTTTGCGGGGAAGCCTAGCCGGCGAAGCGCGCGACAAACTCTTCCGCATCGACCGGCGGGCCTTTGAAATCCGCCTGCATGAAGTCGCAGCCCAATTCCAGCAGCCGTGCCGCCGCCGCGTCGTCGGCAACGGCGATGGCGACCACGTCGAGTTGCAGATGGTGGACCAGCTCGATCAGCGAGCGCAGCACGCCTTCGGATCGCGCCTGAGCGGTCCAGTCGTGCGCGACGGACAAGTCAATCTTCAGCTCCTGAAACGGCATGGTCGCAAGCCAAAACAGGGACGACAGCGGCGCGCGCGGATCGTCAATCGACAGCTTCACGCCGATCTCGTGCAAGCGCAGGATGACCGCCTGTGCCTCCGCGTGCGCTTGCAGCGCCAACGTATCCTCGATCTCGAGCATCAGCCTGCCCGGGCGCAAAGACCAGGTGCGCAGCGCACGCTCGACAAGTTCCGCAAGTCCGGGTTCCAGCAAGCAGCGCGCAGGCAAATTGATGGCGATGCGCAAATCGAGTCCCGCGCTTTGCCGGAACTCGGAACAATTGCGCAGCGCGCGGTTCAATAGCGAGGAGATCATCTTGGGGACCAATCCGCCTGCCTCGGCCGCGGCAATCGCGTCGCGCATCGGCACCAGGTCCCGGCTGCCGTCGCGCCAGCGCAGCATGGCTTCCACGCCCATTATTTGTCCGAAGCGCAAGTCGAATTGCGGCTGAAACACCAGGTCGAGCGCGTCCTCCGCAATCGCCGAACGCAGCCGGCCTTCCTCGACCAGCAGTGATGTGCCGGAACCTTGTCCTTCGTCGTAGAGCGCGACGTGGCTGTTCAAGCCGCCGGCCGCAGCACAGGCACTCCTTGCCTGGCGCAGCAGGGACTCGGCGCTGTCCGCCGTCTCCGGAAACCTCGCGATCCCGACCGATGGCGATGCATAAACCTCCGCTTCCCCCAGCCAGAGGGGCGCGTTCATGGTGCGCAGCAATTTTTCCGCCGCGAGCAGGGCCAACTGCGGTCCCTCCACCAGCGAAAGAACGCAGGCCAGGTGGTCACGTCCCAGTTCCCCGACGAAATCGTCGGGTCGCAGCACCTCGGCGCGCAGGCTGGCGATAATCCGGGCGCGGGCCGCGTCGCCGATCTGATAGCCCCACAGGGCATCGATCCGGCCGATTACCCCGCAATCCACCAGAAGCAAAGCCAGGCTCTGTCCATCCGCGTGCCGTTGTTCGATGCAGCGGCGCAAACGCTCGAGAAACGGAACTTCTGCGGCGGGAACAGGCGCCGCGCGGCCCGCATCCGGCGCGGGCGGGTCGGCCGGGCTCAAAGGAACAGTTCCCTGGGATCGACCTTAATCGCGTCGTACGCCAGCGTGTGGCGAATCCGGTAAATCTCGTCCGGCGTCGCCTTGGGCTCTTTTGCCAGATCGAGCATCTTGTAAGGCCGGTTCTCGTGCCCCTTCGCGTCCCTGACCACCATGACGCGCGGTTGCAGGCGGCGCAACAGATTTTGGGCGATCACGATGCCGACTTCCCCGGTATTCAGCTCGACCGCGCTGCCGACCGGATATACACCGACGCATTGAATGAACTGCTCGACCAGGGCCGGCTGGAACTGAGTGCCGCGCCCTTTGTAAATGACGTTGAGCGCATTCGAAGGCGACATGTGTTTCCCCTGCGGGAGCGGCGCGATCAGCGTGTCATACGCATCGACGATCGCGGCAATCATCCCGGAAAGGGCAATTGCCACGCCACGCAAGCCGCGCGGATACCCGGAACCGTCGAAATTCTCGTGGTGCAGCGACGCAAGTCCGGGCAGATCGTTCGGCAGGCCCGGCGTCCTGCTCAGGATCTCGACCGAGTGGTCCACATGCGTCTGGTACAACGCCAGTTCTTCCGCAGTGAACGGCTCCCGCTTCTCCAGCAGCGCAGTCGGCAGCTTGAGCTTGCCCGCGTCCTGCAGCAGGCCGAGCAATCCGAGCTGCTCGATGCTCTCGCGCGGAAGCTGCAGAAAGCGGCCGAAGATGCTCATCATCACCGAGACGTGGACCGCCCGGTTGAAGGTTTCGCCGCTTTTCTCCTGCAGCTGCACCAGCAGGGTCGCCGCGTCCGGGTTGCGCACCACGCTTTCGGTTATATCCGATGCCGCCTGCCGTACTTTGGCGCCGTCGACGGCGTGCCCGACCCCCACGTCGCGGCTGATCTGCCTGAGCACGCTGGCGGTTTCCGCGATGGCGCTGCGAGCCCGGGGCAGCTCGATGTCGAGGCTCGCGCTGTCCTTGTAGACCGCGCTGCCCCGGATGCTCGCCGCCGTGCCGCCGGCGTGCCCCTCAAGCTCGGACCGGTCCTCCTTCTCCGGATCGACAAACACGTGACTGCAATGCTTCTTCATCGTGTCGATCTGCTTCTGATTGCGCAGAATAAAGCCCTGAAACACGAACGGCGTTTCCGTCCACGGCCGATCGAGTTTCGACACGTACATGCCGAGCCGTAGTTCATCGACCGGAACCTGCTTCAGTTCCATGTCAATATCTGCTCTGCAACGCCCACACGCCGTCCCAGTCCGGGGCCGGCGGCGTGCTGCCAAAGATGTCGCAGCGTTCCAGGTAGATCCGCGACGGACCGTCCTTCGGATTGGCGGCGAGCGCATCGCGGAAGCAGCGCGCCGCTTGCTTCCATTCGTGCCTGCGATAGCGCGAAAGCCCCTCGGCGAAGGCCGCCAATGCAGCCTCGCGCTGCGGAAAGGACTCCTCGTTGTGATGGCCGATCACCTCGTAGATGGCGACCGGCGTCTCCATGCCACGCACGCGGATCAAGTCGATTTCGCGCACCGGGCCCCGCTCCTTCAACCGCGCGTAGGTCTCACTGCAGATCAGAATCGAGGTGCCGTAGAACTTGTTCGCGTCCTCCAGCCGGTGGGCAATGTTCACGCGGTTGCCGATCACGGTGTATTCCAGCCGCTTGGGCGAACCGATGTTGCCCGCCACCACCTGGCCGGTGCTGATGCCCACGCCGATCCTGATCGGATCGCGCCCGCGCGCCGTCAACCGGAGATTCAACTCGCGCAGGCCCACCATCATTTTGTTGCCGACGGTCACCGCATTGTCCGGGTCGTCCGCATTTTGCAGCACCGAACCGAACACTGCCATGATCATGTCGCCCATGTATTTGTCGAGCACGCCCTGGTGCGCGAAAACGATGTCCACCATGTCGGTGAAGTACTCATTGAGCAGTGCCACCGTTTCCTGGGCGCCGAGGCGCTCGGAGATCGAGGTGAAGCCGCGAATGTCGGAGAACAGCACGCTCACCTCGCGGTTGATGCCGCCGAGCACCGCGTCGCCGCTCTCGAGCAGCCGGTCCATCACCGCCTTGCTCATGTAGCGCGACAGCGTGTTGCGCATGCGCTTCTCGCGCGTGATGTCCTCCATCATCAGCATGAAACCGATCGGCTCGTCGCTAATGCTCACCAGCGGCACGGTCGTGAGATCGACCGAAACCGCTTGCGTAGCGTCGACGAAAAGATCGGTGTCCACCGTGATGTCGGTCTTGCCTGAGGCGCGCACCTTGTCCAGGCTCCCGAGCACCCAGGCATTGCGGCCGACAAAAAGCTCCGGCAGCGGCTGTCCGATCAATTCGCGCTCCGCGCGGCGCAGGATGCGCACTGCGGATTCGTTGACCTTGCGCAGAACGCCCTCGGCATCGAGCGTGAGCACGGCATTGCTCATGCTGCGCAGAATCGATTCGTTGTAGTTGCGCTCGGCGCTGATCTCCTCGAACAGCTGCGCGTTGTGGATCGACACCGCCGCTTCGGCGCAAAACGCGTGCAGCCGCCGCTCGTCGGCGGCGCCGAACGCGCCAAGCCTGCGGTTGAGGATCTCCATCACGCCGATCACGCGCGCGCCCCTGGCGACGATGGGCATGCACAGCAGGCTGCGGGTCCGATAGCCGGTGCGCCGGTCGATTTCCGGATTGAAACGCGCGTCCTTGTAAGCATCCAGAATGTTGATCACGCTGCCCGAGGTGAAGCATTCCCCCGCAATGCCGGCATTCGCGGGGAAGCGGATCTCCGCGCTGTCGATGCCGTCCGCGGCGTGCGAAAACAATTCATTGCGCTTGGGGTCGTACAAGAAGAGGGCTCCGCGCTCGGAGTCCAGAAGCTGCGTCGCCGCCGCCAGGATCTTGGCGAGCAGCGGCCCGAGGCGGATTTCCGAGACGATCGAACTGACGACTTCGAGCAGCATTGCCTCCTCGCGCTGCTGGCGCTCGACTTTCTCGAACAGGCGCGCGTTCTCGAGCGCGGCAGCAGCCTGCTGCGACAACCCCTCGAGCAAGCGCTGATCCTCGGTGTCGAAGTCCCCGGCGTGCTTGTTCAGGACCTGCGTGACGCCGATCACTTCGCGGCTCTTGTTGCGGATCGGCACGCACAGGATATTTCTGGTGCGATAACCGGTGCGCCGGTCGACCTCCTGGTTGAAGCGCTTGTTGTTATAGGCGTCCGCCGTAATGATTTCCGCCTCTCCCTTGGTGAATACCGAACCGGCGATGCCGACGTTGCAGGGAAAGCGGACTTCCCCCATCGCATTGCCCTGCATCACGCGCGAGTACAGTTCCCTGGTTTCGGGATCGTACAGGAACAGGGAACTGCGATCGGCGCTCAGCGTGTTGCTGACCACCTCCATCAGACGCGGGAACAACACGTCGAGCGAGAGGCTGTCGGAAACCCGGTTGGCGATGTCGGCGATCGCTGAAGTGCGGCGCACCATGTCGGCCATGCGGAAGAACAGCTGCGCTTTCCCGGGTTCATCCAGCCCGCGCAGCAGCCGTTCGATTTCGGACTGGCTCAGCGGGCGTTCGACGATGGCGCGTAACGATTCAAGGTCGATCTGCATGGGGAAATGGATGCTTTACCGAAAGAGCCGCGGGCCAGATTCCCGCATCGCATTCAATATTTATCAGGATTGACCGTCTTGAGGCAATCGGTTTTCGTACCCGTCATGGAAATATCCGATTCGGAAACCTGCACGCCTGCGCCAGGCTCAAGCGGGTTACGCCCGGAACTGTACTCCAAACAAGCCGGTCCGAACAAGTATCGCAGGCGATCGTCTGCATCGCAGTTGCCCGGGCGGCGCTCGCCGCGCTATTTGCGCCTCTTCCGCCACCCATCTCACCACACCCGCAGCTTGATCTGAACCGCCAAGGCGCCGTCGAAGCGGTTCGCAACAGTCGGAATCAGACTGATATTGGCGCCGAAGGTCCTGCCCTCAATCGCCAGCATCGGCAGAGGAGCGACGAACCACCCACCGTGGCGATAGTTCGGATAGCCGTCAAATGCACCGACGGCAATGCCGGCGCTCACGTCGACGCCGGAAAACTGCCAGTGCAGGGGCCGCCATTGGTAGGCGCCGAAGTGGGACCTCGCGCGATTGCTGTTGATAAAGCTGCCGGCCATTAATACGTGATCTCCGGCCAACACAACTTCGGCACCGAAGCCGATGTTGTTGTTGCGCAGCCCCTTGCCCGAGTCGAAGTGCTGCGCGTAGATGCCGGGATTGAGCCAGACCTGCGGCCAGGACTCCTGCGGCGTGGCGCCGGCTTGGGCGGCCGCGGCGTACAAAGCGGCGCATAGCAGGACAGGCGTGCGCCAGCGCTTGCGCCGGCTGCCGGCCGCAACGGCGCTGGTCGCGTCTTGAGCCGCGATGCTCGATCTCATTGGAAATCCTTTCCCCGCGTACTCGTCCGGGCGTGATGTCTATTTCCACGATTTTACCGTTTTTTGCCGCGACTTCGTCGCCGATCGCTGCGGCAAAGAGCGGTCATTTGATGGAGGCGGTTTGCGCCGGTCAGTCGAAGCAGGCAATCCTCACCCGAGCGCCTCGCGCATGGTCACGAATTCCTCGGCTATGGTCGGGTGGATGCCGATGGTGGCGTCGAATTGGCGCTTGGTGGCGCCGCACTTGAGCGCCACGGCGAAACCCTGGATGATCTCGCCGGCGTCGGGACCCACCATGTGCACGCCGAGCACGCGTTCGGTCTGTCTGTCGACCACCAACTTCATCAGCACCTGCTCGCCGCTGCCGGTCAACTGGTGGCGCAGCGGGCCGAAAGCGGTGCGGTACACGTCGATGTCGCCGAGGCGCTCGCGCGCCTTCGCCTCGGACAGGCCGACGCTGCCGACGCTGGGGTTGCTGAATATTGCGGTCGCAATGCCCTCGTAATCCAGGCTGCGGCCGCCGCTCCCGAACAGGTTCTCGGCCACGACCATGCCCTCAGCGAGCGCAACCGGCGTCAGCAACACGCGATCGATGACATCGCCCACGGCGTAGATCGAGGGCACACTCGACTGGAACTTTGCATCTACCACGACCGCGCCGTTCGCTGCCAGATTCACGCCGGCGTTCTCCAGGCCCAGGCCGCGGGTGTTGGGCGAGCGGCCGGTTGCGTACATGACGCAATCGGTCTCCAGCGCGCAACCCTCGGCCAGCGTCGCGCGCAGCGCGTTGCCGTGCTCGGCGCGTGCGATGCCCGCGATATTGCTATGGAAACGAATGCGCACGCCCTTGTTTTCCATCTGCCCGGCGAGGAAGCCGCCGAGGTCGGCATCGAACTCCTTCAGCAGGCGCTCGCCGCGATAGACGAGTGTGGTGTCCACGCCGAGCCCGTTGAAAATGGAGGCGAATTCGACCGCGATATAGCCGCCGCCCACCACCAGCACGCGCCGCGGCAGTTCGCCCAGATGGAACGCTTCGTTCGAGCTGATGGCGAGTTCAGAGCCGGGAATGGGCGGCACCACCGGCCAGCCGCCGGTGGCGACAAGGATGTAGCGCGCGCTGATGCGCCGCCCGTCGACTTCGACGGTATGCGCATCGACAAGCGTGGCGCGGCCGCGCAGCAGCGTTACCCCGGCGCCGGAAAGCAGCTTCGCATACACCCCATTCAGGCGCTCGATCTCGCGATCCTTGTTTGCGACCAGGGTTCGCCAATCGAATGCGGGAGCCGCTACGCGCCAGCCGTAGCCCGCGGCATGCCCGATATCCTCGCCGTAGTGCGCCGCATAGGAAAAAAGTTTTTTCGGGATGCAGCCGGCGTTGACGCAAGTGCCCCCGAGGTAGCGCTCCTCGGCGGCGGCAACGCGCGCCCCGAGGCCGGCGGCGTAGCGGCTCGCGCGCACCCCGCCCGAGCCGGCACCAATGGTGAAAAGGTCGTAATCGTACTGCGCCATGGCCTTGGTCCCCGGGGCACCGCCCCATTCGTCCATGATGATGGTCTCGTTCAGGTCCGCGCGCATAGCCCCTGTCGCCGCGTCCCGGTACGCGCGCTCCGCGTTTTCCGCGTGAATGGTAGCGTAAAGGGGCGTGCTTGGCAGCAAACGCCGACGCGGTTCTGCTACCCTAGCGGGTATTCAGCTCCAGGGAACACGCATGAACCGCCTGCACCAACGGTTAGGCATACTTCCGCGCGAGGTGCTGACGGGCATCCGGCGCGGCGTGGAAAAAGAAAGCCTGCGCGTCAGGCCGGACGGCAGGCTCGCAGACACGCCGCATCCGGCCGGGCTCGGGTCGGCGCTCACGCATCCGCACATCACCACCGATTTCAGCGAGTCACAGCTCGAACTGATCACCGGCATTCACGCCGACATCGACGCATGCCTGGCGCAACTCACCGAGATCCACCAGGTCGTCTACCGGCAGGTGGGCGATGAACTGCTGTGGTGCACCAGCATGCCTTGCGGCCTCCCGGCCGACGATGACATTCCACTCGGCCAATACGGCAACTCCAATCTGGGCCGGGCCAAGAGCGTGTATCGCAATGGCCTGGCGCATCGCTACGGCAGGCGCATGCAGACCATTTCGGGCGTGCACTACAACTTCTCCCTGCCGGAGGCGGTCTGGCCGATCCTGCAGCGGGCCGACGCCGGCAACGGCTCCATAATCGCCTACCAGACCGACGCGTATTTTCACCTGATGCGCAACTTCAGGCGCCATTCGTGGCTGCTGCTTTATCTCTTCGGCGCCTCGCCCACGGCATGCCGCAGCTTCGTCGCCGGCCGCACGCACGGACTGCGGGAATTCACTGCCGGCACACTGTTCCTGCCCGGGGCCACCTCATTGCGCATGGGGCCGCTGGGCTATCAGAGCAATGCGCAGGCATCGCTGGCGGTGAGCTTCAATAGTCTGAGGAGCTACGCGGAATCGCTCAATGGCGCGCTGACCAAACCCTATCCGCCGTACGAAGCCATCGGCGTGCGCGAGGGCGAGGACTACCGGCAACTCGGCACGACCCTGCTGCAGATTGAAAACGAATTCTACGGCACCATCCGGCCCAAACCGCGCTTTCGCTCGGGGGAACGCCCTCTTTACGCATTGGGCGAGCGCGGCGTCGAATATTTGGAAGTGCGCTGCATGGACAACGACCCTTTCAGCCCGATCGGCATTGCCGCCGGCACCATGCGCTTTCTGGACATGTTTCTGCTGCATTGCCTGCTCAGCGACAGCCCCCCGGACACGCCCGAGGAAATCGCGGCGATGTCGCGCAACCAGCACGACGTCGCCCAAAGAGGCCGGGATCGCGATTTACGTCTGCAACGGCGAGGACAGGAACTCCGGCTGGTCGAGTGGGGGACCGAGCTGCTCGACGAGTGCGAACCGATCGCTGCCGCCCTCGATGCTGCTCATCGGACCAGCGCATACCGGGATGCCCTGGCGTTGGCCCGCGCCGCCGTCGCGGATTCCTCGACGACTCCTTCGGCCCGCGTCCTTGCGCAAATTGGCCAGACCGACGACAGCTCCTACGTCACCTTCGCTCTGGCGCAGTCCAGGCGCCACCGGCGCACCCTGCAGGAGCTGCCGTTGCCGGCGGAAATGGAGGTTCGTTATGCGCGCATGGCGGAGGAATCGTTCGCGGCGCAGCGGAGAATCGAGGCTGCGGACAGCGTACCGTTCGAAACCTACCGCCAGCAATATCTATCCAAGGATCTGCTCAGCGGGTCTCTGCTGCGCTCGCGCAGCTGACTTCGTTTTCCCTGGCTCTGTCCGAACTCGCGCTCGCACAGCCCGGGCCGCAGGTGACCCCCTGCGCCGCCGCAACTGCAGGACGAACAGACAGTTGCAGCGCCCGCCGCGGGCGGGTAGTCTATGCTGGAAACTGCCAGGCGAAAAGGCCGGCAGCAACATCGTCCGGCGCTGAGCTCGGTCAGGAATTCCACGATTGGACGATGCGGGAGGAAGCGGCATGGGTCGCACCACAAGAAAAGGCGCCAAAACGGTGCCGAAGCAAAGTGCCGCCGGCTCGGGCGAAGTGCGGCATGATCCCCAGGCCATGCTGCAGATTTTGCTGGATTACCTGCCTAGCGGCGTAACCGTACTTGACCAAAATCTGAACCTGATCGCGTGGAACGCGAAATTCAAGGAGCTGCTGGACTTCCCGGACGAGCTGTTCGCTGACGGCGCGCCAACGCTGGCGCGGTTTATCCGCTTCAATGCCCTGCGCGGGGACTACGGGCCCGGCGATCCCGATGCAATCACCGCTGCGGCGGTCGAGCGGGCGCAAGAAATGGTGCCGCATGTATTTGAGCGCTCGCGGCCGGACGGAACCGTTCTGGAAATCCGCGGAACCCCGCTGTCGGGCGGCGGCTTCGTCACCATCTACACCGACATCAGCGAACGCAAGCAGACGGAAAAGGCATTGAGCGACAGCGAGGCCGAGCTGCGCCTTTTCGCCGATAACGTGCCAGCCATGATCCTGTATGTGGACCGGACCATGCATTGCGTTTTCGCCAACAAGCGCTACGCCGATTTTTTCGGTCTTGCCGTGGCGGATGTAATCGGCAAGCCTTTGCGCGCGATCGTGGGAAACGTGGCCTACGGGAATTTGGAGGCGCATTTCGACCGCGTATTCGACGGCCATCCGGTGACCTATCAAAGGATCGTGAAATTCAAGAACGGCGAACAACGGTGGATCGAGGTCAAGCTGGTGCCCGATGCGGCGGAGAGCGGACACATCCCCGGGTGCTATTCCATGGTGACCGACATTACCGAACAAAAGCAGCTGGAGGAGCGCATTCGGCACGTCGCGCATCACGACAGCCTCACAAGTCTTCCGAACCGGCTGCTGTTCAACGACCGCTTGGGCCATGCGATCAGCCTCGCCAAGCGCGACACCCGCCAGTTTGCCCTGCTCTACCTCGACCTGGACAGGTTCAAGCCGGTGAACGACACCCTCGGGCACGATGCCGGCGACGAGCTCCTGAAAAGTGTTGCCGAAAGAATCCGCGAGCAAGTGCGCGAATCCGACACCGTCGCCCGCGTGGGGTGTGACGAATTTACCGTGATCCTGCGCGACACAGACAACCGGGAAAACGTCGTCATCGTCGCCGAAAAGATCGTTGCCGCCCTGGCGCGGCCGTTCCCTCTGGAGCGGCAGAAGCGAAGCGTCGACATCGGCACCAGCATCGGTATCGCCATCTATCCGGACGACGCCCGGGACCACGAAACCCTGATCAAGCTGGCGGACGCCGCCATGTACGAAGCCAAGAAACGCGGATCCTGCTTCCGCTTTTTCGGCGATTAGCTTCGGACAGCGCGCTCATGCAGATGGCCGGAATTCCGTTCGACACCACCGATTGGTCGCAGATTGAACCAACCGAACACACAGGTGAACGCGGCACCGCCCACTGGCGCACCCGCCAGTTCGGCTCCATTCGGGTTCGCCTGGTCGAGTACACACCCGGCTATGTAGCGGACCATTGGTGTTCAAAGGGCCACATACTGTTCTGTCTCGAGGGCGAACTGCACACCGAACTCCGGGACGGCCGGCAGTTTGTATTGCAACCCGGTATGAGCTATCAGGTCGGCGACGGTGCCGAGCCGCATCGCTCGTCCACGGCCGTTGGCGCGAGGTTGTTCGTGGTTGACTGAGCCCTCAGCGCCACGCCCAGACCGGCTGCTCCGGATGCGCCACGCGCGTGGTGCGGTATCCATACCGGAAAAGACCAAACCAGCGCACGGGTGGCTCCGGTGATAGCGCGTGAGAACATCACAAGCGCCTACTTGCCACAGGCGGTATTCCACAGCGTTCTGACTATGGTCTCAGCCGGGACCGGCTCCCACTCGCCAATATCGAAAACCGAATAAACGGCATCACCCGTACCCATATTTCCGGAGTGTCCAGTGATCGCAAGTATTCGGGTCCGTTCTGTCTTGCAGTCGTATTCTGCTCGCACCCTTTGGGAAAAAAGCGGCTCGCTTGGGCTAAAGTAATCGTTCCGCGCAGTCTTGAAGTCAAAAAGATTCCACATTTCCACAATGTCGCCCGCCTTGTGCATGGTGGCG
>MERK01000198.1 GCA_001770575.1 Betaproteobacteria bacterium RIFCSPLOWO2_12_FULL_64_23 | reverse complement strand
GTCGCGCAGCATGTCCGCGATCGAGGGCAGATCGCAGTTGACGAACAGCGCGCGCTCCTCGCCGAGGGCCTGCGCCAAGGTCGTCTTGCCGCAGCGGCGCACGCCGCAAAGCCAGGCGATGGGCGCTTCCTGCCATACCTGCTCGATTCGCTGAAGCCAAAAGGGTCGGGAATACATGCTAGCGTACTATACAGATAAGCTGATTATATGTATAGTACGCTAGCGCAGCGGGCTGGTCGCGCCGCAGTGCCTGCAGGGGACTGCGGGAAATCGTGCGGGACGATAGCCGTGCGTTGAGCTGCGGGCGAAGCTCGAAGAATCTGCTTCTCTTCGCAATCGCAAAGCAGATTCCTCGCTGCGCTCGGGATGACGGCCGTGAGTGATTTTGCTGGGCGTCGCTGCGCTCAGCCCAACCTACCCGATCTCAGCCCAAGCCGCCCGATGTGCAAAACAGCCGCAGAGCCAGTACTGGCGCGGCTCTCCAACGGATTATCCTTCCAGCGCAGCCCGCAGCAGCACGCGCGGCGGGCTCTAGCGCCGCGACTTCGGTCGCGCCGCTGCAGTGGACCACAGCCATTCCCTGGCGCCACTTGAGACTCGCGGCAACCGCGGCAATCGCAAGGAATAGGCGAATCAATCCGGCCGCCAAGTGTGAGGGGCTTGCCGGCGCGCCGCAATTGTGTGCTTGAACCCGCCCCGAATCGCGCATAAACGCACATTATGTTAATTTCGCTCCGCTACGCACCCCCCGGCAGGGGGCGATCGGAGCGAGTTTAGTGGTAAAAGCGGCAGTTACCAAGAAGTAGAACCAGAAAAGGGGCATGCAACGTCAAAAGCCGAGGCGATCGAAGAGGTCTCGGCGAAGAACGTGCGAGCGCGCGTCGAGACAATCGTGCGCGAGATTCCGCTTCGGGCCGCCGGCTCGGAGAATGGCCGGACTTCGCACGGCACTATCGGTCAACATTCCCCGCCTTGCGAGCATAATTGAGGCGGTGATGATACTCCTCCTGCCCGAGTTCGAGCCGATGATAGGCGGTGTTGAAAACGGAGTACGCGCCGCATCGGCTGCAGTCCACGTCGTTGCCGTAGCAACAAAAGGTTCGTTCGAAATTGCCGCCGTCCCCCATATACAGGGGCAGCGTAGCCTTCATCATGCAGTGTTCGCCGTTGGTACCGGTATAGTTCAAGGCCACGTCGGACAGCATCAATTTCAGCGCCCCAATGTTGGCTTTGATCCGGTTCGGATTGTTCTTCTTCAGCTCGATCAGACGCTCGATCACCGGGTCGCGCTCGCGCAGATCCGCCCAACCCTGTCCGCTGGCGTCGTTGCGGGTCGGAACGTAGAAGGTGAAGGCGACGCCGGCCACGGGCCAATTCCGGACTTCCTCCACGAACGCCTCCAGCCCGGCCTCGTTTTCGCGGGTGATGGACATTTGCAGCATGACGATGGTGCCGTCGTCGGGGTCGCGCGCAAAAATGGACTCGCGCACCTTGTCGAACACACCCTCGCCGCGGATGGCGTCATTCAGTTCGCGCGGCCCGTCCAGCGAGACCGTGACCAGACAGCCGGGAACGCTGGGAATCCCATAGGTACCGTTGGTGACGATCGCCGGCCGCTCGAAGATTTTCAGCCCCGCCAGCACCAGCTTTCTGCGGATCATCGGCTCGCCGCCCATGAACAGCATGGACTTGATCTGATGCTTGTCGCGCAGGATGCGAAGCTGCTCCAGCATGGTTTCATCATTCATCTTGTCGCGCGCTGAATTGGGATTGTCGTCGCGGAATACGAAGCAGTGTTTGCAGGTGAGGTTGCAGGCGTTGGTGACGTTGACTAGGGCGGTGGGAAAACTGCGCGTGCCGAAATCGGTGGGTTGCGCCTTGTTGCGCGCCGCTACGGTTGTGGTCTTCATGCTAGTCCCCCTCGGTATCGGTTTGAACGCATAACGCGCTTAGGCCCATCCCAGGCGCCTGGCTTACGGCGATTGGCACGGATTTGGCCAGGTATTATTGCTTGGCTATCGGGCAATTTACAGCAGTCGCGGGGGCGGCACAACCGCGCGCATCGGCTCCGTCGCGTTTCGCCCCTTGCGCTAGGCGCGCTCCAGTCCGGCGGTCATCGATCGCTGTCAAAGCCGGGGGGCGTTGCGGACGGGCTTAGGCGCGTCAGTAGCGCGCGTTCCCGGGCGTGCGCGGGAACGGAATCACGTCGCGCACGTTGGCGAGGCCGGTGATGTAGGACACGGTACGCTCGAATCCGAGGCCGAAGCCGGCGTGCGGCACGCTGCCGTAGCGGCGCAAATCGCGATACCAGCCGTAGTGGTTCTTGTCTAGTTTCGCCTCGTCCATGCAAGGAATAGGCGAATCAATCCGGCCGCTAAGTGTAAGGGGCTTGCCGGCGCGCCGCTATTGCGTGCTTGAACCCGCCCCGAATCGCGCATCGCACATTATGTTAATGTCGCTCCGCTACGAACCCCCCGGCAGGGGGCGATCGGGGCGAGTTTAGTGGTAAAAGAAGGCGGGCGGCACACAACAAGGGCTCGGGCTGGCGCAAGCGTCAGCCGCACCTGCCCTGAAAGGAGAGTACAAGGATGAGAGACAAAAAACTCGTGGACAGAGGGTGGCGTCGAAAGATCACGATCAGCAGGCACTTCGAAGGCCCCACGGACCTCACGTTGGGCGGCTATATCAGTGGCCTCATGGCGGTGCACCTCGACAGCGACACGGTGGAGGTGACCCTGCGCAAACCGACGCTCATGGAAAGACCTCTGGTACTCGACACCACCACCCCGGACCGCGTCTTCCTCTACGACGGTGATACGCTCCTCAACGAGGCTCGCCCGGTGCAACTCGAGCTGGCGATCCCGGAGCTGATCTCGCTCGAACAGGCAAGAAAGGCGGCTCGCCGGGAAACAGTCACTGCGTTTCCGAACTGCTTTGGCTGCGGTTCGGCGCGCTCCGAGGATGAGGGGCTGCACCTACGGTCTGGCCCCGTGGAGGGTCGCAACCTCGTGGCCATCGACTGGGTGCCGCGCCCTGCCGCCGTTGGCGCCAGGAAGGGTGAACGAGTGCCCGAAACGATGGTCCTCACCGCCATGGAATGCCCGATCGCCAGGGCAATGGAGCTGGGAGGCATGAAGAAACCCGAAGAGATGGCGGTGTTGGGGCGGATGACCACAAAGGTCAACGCCCTGCCCGAAGTCGGCGAGCCCTGCTACTTCATGGGCTGGCCCATCGAACGGATGGGACGCCGAATCGAGATCGCCGGGACTCTGAACAACAACAAAGCCGAGGTTCTGGCCATGTGCCGGCTCACTTTTGTCGTGCTCAAAGAGGGCGTTTCGCTCGTGGGTGGCAGCGCCTGAGGGTTGACCCTTAATGCCGTTGACTTAAGCTCCCTCGCCTCCCAAAGAGGGGAGAGGGAAGGAAAAAAGCGGCGCCAATAAGGTAAAGACATTGGGTTGATCCTGCCCGTCTTCCCGCTCAGAGCACGCGGCGTGACAAGAGAAGTGGGGACATAGAAGAGGGCTCGTAGTGCCATAAGGAATAGGCGAATCAATCCGGCCGCCAAGTGTGAGGGGCTTGCCGGCGCGCCGCAATTGCGTGCTTGAACCCGCCCCGAATCGCGCATCGCACATTATGTTAATTTCGCTCCGCTACGCACCCCCGGCAGGGAGGGGGCGATCGGGGCGAGTTTAGTGGTAAATTGCTGAGAGGGCAGCACCCGCGGCAGCAGCGAGCGCGGAATCCGGAACAGGGCGAGCAGCCCCTCGTCCCAGGCGCCGGCGTGAATGTTGTACAGCATGGTGCGCGACGCGTTCGAGACATCGGTGACGTGCAAGGCGCCGCCGGAGAGCTTCCACGCGAGCCAGGTGTCCACGGTTCCGAATGCGAGCTCGCCGCGCTCGGCGCGCAGCCTCAGGCCCGGGATGCCGTCCAGCAGCCAGGCGAGCTTGGTGGCGGAGAAATACGGGTCGAGCACAAGGCCGGTCTTGCTGCGCACGGCCTGCGTTTTGCCGCGACGCTTGAGGCTGTCGCACGCGGCGGCGGTGCGCCGATCCTGCCAGACGATCGCGTTATGCACCGGCCGGCCGGACTTGCGCTCTCACAGGATGGTGGTCTCGCGTTGATTGGTAATTCCCAGTGCAGCGATGTCGGTCGCTTTCAGAGCGGCGTGCGCGAGTGCATGGCGGGCAACTTTCAGCTGCGAGGCCCAGATTTCCTCCGGGTCGTGCTCCACCCAGCCCTGGTGCGGGAAAATCTGGCGGAATTCCTGCTGCGCCATGGCGCGCACGCTGCCGTCTTCGGCAAACACGATGGCGCGGGAGCTGGTGGTGCCTTGGTCGAGGGCGAGGATGTGTTTCATATTATTGTGTTTCCCCGTTTGCGGATACCGGCGATTCTAATCAGTAAACGCAAGAACGTGAACCTGAACCGGAGGATGTCCCGCCTTACCCGCTGCGGTCCGTGATTTGCGCTGCGTGCCTTTGATCCGCGGGCATGCGATTGTGTTACCATTTGACGCCCGCTTCGATGACGTTTTTCGCAAAGCAATGCCGCTGTCCGCAGACCCCATCCGCCGCATCCGCAAACACACGCGCAGCGTCCGCTTCGAAGGCTATGCGCGCGCCGACGGCTTGTGGGATATCGAAGCCCATCTCACCGACCTCAAGCCCGAGGACTATGCGCTCGCCCCCGGCGTGCGGCCGGCCGGCAGCCCGGTGCACGATATGTGGATCCGGCTCACCATAGACGGGCGCATGAACGTGGTCAGCGCCGAGGCCTGCACCGACGCCATGCCCTATCCCCCGCATTGCGCCGGGATCGCGCCCGATTATGCCGCCCTGGCGGGACTGAACCTGATGCGCGGATTCCGCAAGGCGCTGTACGAGCGTTTTGGCCTGGTGCGCGGCTGCACCCACCTGACCGAGTTGTTGGGCCAGTTTCCTTCCGCCGCGATCCAGGTGCTCGCAGGCGAGCAGCGCGACAATCACGACGATGGCAGGAAGCCGTTTCAGCTCGACCGCTGCCATGCGCTCGACACCGGCGGCGAGGCTGTGCGCCTGTACTATCCGCGCTGGCAGCGTGAGGCGAAAACCGGCACCGATTGACCTGGGTCAATGCGCGCGCGTGCCCGGGTGCCTGATCATCCCAATGCGATTCAACCGGGAAGCGAGACATGAAAATCCACGAATACCAGGCGAAGGAGGTGCTGCGAAAATACGGCGTGCCCACGCCGCGCGGAGTTCCCTGCTTTTCGGTCGATGAGGCGGTCAAGGCCGCGCATTCCATCCCGGGCAAGGTATGGGTGGTGAAGGCGCAGATCCACGCCGGCGGCCGCGGCAAAGGCGGCGGGGTGAAGCTGGCGAAATCACCGGACGAGGTGAAAACCTGCGCCGGCGAGATTCTCGGCATGCAGCTGAAGACGCACCAGACCGGCCCCGAGGGGCAGAAAGTGCGGCGCCTCCTGATCGAAGAGGGCGCCGACATCAAGCGCGAACTCTACGTCGGCATGGTGGTGGACCGGGTCACGCAGAAGGTGTGCCTGATGGCCTCGAGCGAGGGCGGCATGGACATCGAGGAAGTCGCAGCGCACACGCCGGAGAAAATCCACAAAGTATTCGTCGATCCGGAAACCGGGCTGAAGGACGCCGAGGCCGACGAGGTCGCGGCGAAAATCGGCATTCCCCCCGCATCGGTGCCGCAGGCGCGCGCCGTGCTCCAGGCGCTGTACCGGGCGTTCTGGGACACCGACGCCAGCCTGGCCGAGATCAACCCGCTGGTGCTCACCGGCGACGGCCGCGTGGTGGCGCTGGACGCGAAGATCAACTTCGATTCGAACGCGCTTTACCGTCACCCGGACCTGGTCGCGCTGCGCGACCTGGACGAGGAAGACGCGGCCGAAATCGAGGCGTCGAAATTCGACCTGTCGTACATCTCGCTCGATGGCAACATCGGCTGCCTGGTGAACGGCGCCGGGTTGGCGATGGCGACCATGGACACGATCAAGCTGTACGGCGCCGAGCCGGCCAACTTCCTCGACGTCGGCGGCGGCGCCACCGCGGAAAAAGTGACCGAAGCGTTCAAGATCATGCTCAAGAACCCGAAGGTCAAGGGGATCCTGGTCAACATTTTCGGCGGCATCATGCAGTGCGACACCATCGCCAGGGGCGTGGTGGCCGCGGCGCGCGAGGTGAATCTGTCCGTGCCCTTGGTAGTGCGCATGAAGGGTACCAACGACGAGATAGGCAGGCAGATCCTCAAGGATTCCGGCCTGCCGATCATTGCAGCCGACAATATGGCCGACGCGGCGCAGAAGATCGTCGCCGCCGTAGCGGGAAAATGAGGGGAATCCCGCGCCCGCGCACGCCGGGGTCCATACAAAAGGAAACTGAATGTCCATCCTGATCAACAACAGCACGCGCGTCGTCACCCAGGGCATCACCGGCAAGACCGGTCAGTTCCACACGCGCATGTCGCGCGATTATGCCAACGGCAGGAACTGCTTCGTCGCCGGCGTGAATCCCAAAAAGGCGGGCGAGGATTTCGAAGGCATCCCGATCTACGCCAGCGTCAGGGAGGCGAAGCAGAAGGCGGGCGTCAACACCTCGGTGATCTATGTGCCGCCGCCTTTTGCGGCCGCAGCGATCTGGGAGGCCGTCGACGCCGGCCTGGATCTGGTGATCTGCATCACCGAAGGCATACCGGTGCGCGACATGATCGAGCTCAAGGACCGTATGCGCAAGCAAGGGAAGAAGAGCGTTCTCGTCGGGCCGAACTGCCCCGGCGTGATCACGCCGGAGGAGATCAAGATCGGCATCATGCCCGGCCACATCCACAAGAAAGGACGCGTCGGCGTGGTCTCGCGCTCGGGCACGCTGACTTATGAAGCGGTGGGGCAGTTGATGGATCTCGGTCTGGGCCAGTCGACCTGTGTAGGCATCGGCGGGGACCCGGTGAACGGCGTGAAGCACATCGACGTGTTGAGAATGTTCAACGACGATGCGCAAACCGATGCGGTGATCATGGTGGGGGAAATCGGCGGCTCGGATGAAGAGACCGCGGCGCTGTGGGTGAAGGACAACATGAAAAACCCCGTGGTCGGCTTCATCGCCGGCGTCACCGCCCCCGCGGGCAAGCGCATGGGCCACGCCGGCGCGATCATCTCCGGTGGCAAGGGCACGGCGCAGGAGAAGCTGGCGGTGATGGAGGCCTGCGGCATCAAGGTGACGCGCAATCCGGCCGAAATGGGCAAGACACTGAAGGCGATTCTGAAGTAGGCGCCGCGTTCGAAGCGCAGCGGATCGCCATCCTGCGACGCGGGCGCGACCGGCGCCCAAGTCGGACACCGTGGATGGCTCCCATGTGTTTCATGCCGCCAATTTCGCGCTCGCCAACCGGTTCAGGCTCACCCCCTGCTCGGCCGCCGTCAACGCCAGAGCGCGGTGCAGTTGAGGCGGGATACGGACTCGAAACTCGCCGCTGTAGCGTTTTTCGGCCAGTGCTTCGGGCACCGCTTCGCCGCTCGCCTGCATGTCGCTTACCACGTCGGCCACCACTTTTTGAATGCCCTTGAGCGCGGCCTCGGGCGTCTTCGCCAGCCAACTCAGCGACGGGAACTCTGCGCATAGCGCCACGTGCTCGCCGTCTTCGGTCGACCAGGTCACGCGGTACGTATAGTGCTTGATGTTCATGATTTACCTTCCAGTTTGTCTATCGCCTGCAGGACCTGCCTGACCTGATAGGGTTTGGCCTTGCCTTTCGTGTTCTGGATGTTGACGCGCGGATCGCCGGGCCAGGGCGTCTTGAAAATGGCATGACTACTGCCGTCTTGCCGGGGCTTGCCGAAGTAGACTCGGCACACCTTCTTCAGATCGCCGAACCTCACATTGGCAGGCTCGCGGCGCATCTGTTCCAGAAGTTTCCCGACGCTGGCCATGACGCAACGTATGGTGCCATTATTGATACCACTTGTCAACGGCTGCGACACTTCAATTAGTTCAAGATGACACGCATCCTGGGATGCGCGAGGGAATTGAACCCATCCTTATGCCGCTATTGGTGCTATGCCCACAATTATGCTGGCGCCGTTGTAGCATATCGGAAAGCGCGTTTGCTCGCGCCCCTGACCGGCCGGGTTCGGCCAGGAGCGGTCATCCGCCAAGTGATAGTTCGAGCCCTGGTCGGCTCCCCGACTAGGGCTCGAACCTGGGATTCGAATTAGCAGCGAACGCGAATGACCGGCCAGGGTCGAATGCGGCCGGTAAGCGCCCATCCGAAGCTCGCTGTTGCGCTCGCTATCTTCCGCGATGGTTGCCGCCGCTCACCGCACTATGAGCGAGGCGGTGAAGGTGTCGCGCCGGCTGCCGCCGGACTCGGTCATGATTCGGCGTTGCATGGATCTGGCGCGATGTCGCATTTCGGGCATTCGGGGGTCAAGCTTGGCAAAGCAGATGCGGCGAAAATTGACCATGGTCAATGATGAATGTCGGCGCGGCTCGCTACGATCACTCATTGAATTTACCGGGTGCGCGGGCGATCGGCTGGCAGACGCAGAACGCGGCAGGAAGTCGCTGGTGCGCGTGGTCGACCTGGTACCGCGTAAGATGTCGATTCCGGACTCGGTCGAACGCGCGCTCGACTTGCTCCAAGACGTCGAGCGCCCGCTCATTCTTCCTGGCAAAGCATAGAGGACATTTGTGAACCAAGTCGTCATTCCGATCAAGGTCGAGCGCAAATTGCGCGGAACCATCAAAGGCCGCACGCCCGATCCGAAGGCGCTGAAGGAAGTTCAGGCGCTGCTTGGTGCCGAGCCGCGCCGGCGCGACCTCTTGATCGAGCACCTGCACAAGATCCAGGACCGCTACGCGCAGTTGTCCGCGGCGCACTTGGTCGCGCTGGCAGCGGAAATGAAACTGGCCCTGGCCGAGGTATACGAGGTCGCGACTTTCTATCA
>MERK01000197.1 GCA_001770575.1 Betaproteobacteria bacterium RIFCSPLOWO2_12_FULL_64_23 | reverse complement strand
TTTGGGCGAAGCTCCATCATCCGCCAAATCCACCAGATGTACCACCGGCAGGCTGCTGACCTGCGCAAATACGGCACCGTCTTCCAGGCTTTCCACCACTATGCGTGTGACTTCGCGCCCCCGCAGTATCCAGTTGAGCTGCACCTTGTCGTCAATCGGCTCCAGCCCGAGCCGCTGCTGCAGGCTGCGTGCCGTTGCCGGTATGGCGATGCGCTGCAGGTCGAGATTGAAAGCGCAGGTGGCGGCCGTGCGCAGGCCGTCATAATACTTGACCAGGCGCTGGTAATCGGCGTGATAGGCGCGCGCTTCGATCACGTACAGGTCGCTCGCGCGCAGTCCGCGGCGCACGGCCGGGAGGCGGCTCAGGGCTTCGCCCAAGGTGACGATCTTCGCCTGCGGCAGCCATTGCCGCAGATGGCGCAGCAGCAGGCCGTCCGCGGCGACGATCATTGCGGCGCGGCGCAGCGGCTGCAGAAAGCGCTCCAGGCGCGCCGCCGGGACCGGTGTCCCCGTTTCCAGCGCAAGGGCAATGTCGGCGCCGTCGTCCGCGCCAAGCGCGATGGCGCTCGCGCCGCCGAGCAAGGTGCTCACGCGCGCCAGCACCTCCGGGCGCTCGCGCAGCGCCCGGTCCGGCAGCAGCACCGCCGCCGCGGATGCCTGAGGCATGGGTGTGGGCGGCGAGGTTTCGCCCATGCGCGCGAGCGCGGCTGGTGCCGCGGCAGCCTGCCGCAGGCGACGGCGCAGGTCCAGGGTTAGCGCGACCATCGCGATTTCTTCGGGGCAGACCGGTTCGCAGGCTGCGCACAGGGTGCAGCTCTCGACCGAGGCGCCGATGTCGGCAGCGTGGACGCCGTATTGCAGCGCCTTGGCGCGCCCGAGCGGGGACAAGCCCAGATCGTGCGTGCGGCGCCAGACCGGGCACACCAGCAGGCACAGGCCGCAGCCGCTGCAGGCGGCGAAATCCGCGGATGGACGCACTGCGCTTTGGGCAAGAGCAGGCATGCTCAGAAAATCACGTGACGGTTAAGGATCATCGCCGGGTCGGCCTGGCGTTTCAGCGCCAGGTGCCGGTCCACCAGGGCATCGCCGAACACGCGCCGGATATAGCCCTTCATCATGCCGCCGAAACGATAGTAGCTGGCGCCCATGTCCACGCCGATATCGTAAATCTCGTTCTTGAACGACTGCAGATAATCGCGGCTGTATATCCCGTCATCCAGCAGCGGCTCGAATTCGCAGCCGTAGGCCCAGCCTTCGGCATCGGGCGGGATACAGGACATTTCGTAATGCGCGCGGTGCTCCGGGCGCAGTTTGATGCCGACCAGGTAAAGAGTGTAATGCGCAAAATACTTGCGGCAAGCCGCGTTGCCGCGCTCCACCACCTCGATGAACTTTTCCGCCGAGGTCGCCAGGTCCGGAATTACCATCTGCCGGCTGCCCCAGAACTTCCACACCGCGCGCGAAAATACGACGCTGCGGTCATGCATGGCGCCGTCGCGCATGTATTCGGAGCGCCGCAGCTCGGGAAACAGCTCGCGCTTGCGTTGCAGCAGATACCAGGCTTCACCGAGTTTCCACGGGCGCAGGGCATAGTGGATGAGCATGCGCAGGCCGAAGCCGAACTCGCCGTAAGCGCGCAGGCGCGGCCGCCAGTTCGCCATGAACGCCGCCTCGCGCTCGTCCGAATCGAAGGCGACGAGGACGTTTACCGCGCAGTCCATGATGGTGAGTATGCCGGAATAGTCGCTGGCATCGTTGCGGTCGAGCAGCTGCAGATCTTCGATCGCGGTGGAGAGCGACGCGTAGTAGAAGTAATGCATGCGCAGCGGCGTATAGCGGCGCACGCGCAGCGTGGCCTCGGTGATCACGCCGAACTGGCCGTAGCCGAGGATCACCCGCTGGAACAGCTCGGCGTTGTGCGTGTCGGAGCATTCGACGATGTCCCCAGTGGGCGTGACCACCTGCAGCGCCAGCGCCTGGTCGGCGCTGCAGCCGAGGCGCGCCGAGTTCACATCGATCCCGCCCACGCCCAGTGTGCCGCCGACCGAGGAGGTGAGGTTCAGCGGCGCCGATAGATAGTCCAGGCCCTGCCGGCGCAGCTCCTCGGCGAGGCTGTGCCAGAATATCCCGGCCTCGGCGCGCACCGTCAGCGCTGCGGCATCGATGGAAAGCACGCGGCTCATGCCGCTCATGTCGAGCAATACGCCGCCGAATGCGACCGACTCGCCCTCGGTTGTCATGCCGCCGCCGCAAACGGTGACCGGCACGCGATACTGTTGCGCCGCCTGGAGCAGATGCGCCACCTGCCCGGTGCTGCGCGCGATGACGACGCCGTGCGCCAGGCCGTGGGCGGTGCCGCCGGCGTCGGTGGCGAAGGCGGCGCGCGCCGCCATGGATTCGCGCAACTCGATGCCGCTTGCGCGCACGCCATCAGCAAACGCCGCCCAGTTCGCGCCGTTCCAACGCGACGGGTTGGTCTGCTGGCGCTTGATCCCCTGCAGGGAATCCGGGGCGACCGGGCAGGGGCCCAGCGTGCCGGGTTCAATATCCGTAAGCTGCAAGCAGGAACTCCACTCTGGTGAAATGATTTGATGTATCGGCGCGCGCCGACCAGGATAGCGTCGGACGGGCGGGCTCGTATTGTACGCCGTGGCGCGCAGCAGGAAGCGCAGCGTGAGGATTGCGCCGCGGCGGCAAACCGTTCAGACCTCGCGGCCGGATTGATTCGCCTATTCCTTCCTCGGCATTGGGCCGCTTAGCGGGTTTCAATTAGCCGGAATATAAGGTTGCAATTAGCCGGCAACTTACCTTACAATCAGCCGGAATGGCCGCTGAACGATTCTTCCCCCGGTTTGCCGAGTCTCGCCTGAAGGAGGCGCTGGCGGACACGCCTGTGGTGCTCATCCACGGGCCGCGCCAGTGCGGCAAGACCACTTTGGCGCGGCACCTGGCGGCCAAGGCGGGCTACGCGTACAAGAGCTTTGACGACGAAGTGACGCTTGGTGCGGCGAGATCCGACCCGATCGGCTTCGTGGCGGATCTGTCGGCCAAATGCATACTGGACGAGGTGCAGCGGGCGCCGGGAATTTTCAGTTCGCTGAAGATGGCGGTGGATGCGAACCGGACTCCAGGGCGGTTCCTGCTTACGGGCTCCGCGAACGTGCTGCTGGTGCCCGCGCTGTCGGACTCGCTCGCGGGGCGGCTGGGGATTCAGCGTCTGTACCCGCTGGCGCAAAGCGAGCTGGCAGGCCATCGGCCGCATTTCCTCGATATGCTGTTCGGCGGCCGATTCCCGGCGAAAAAGCGCCTGCGGCTGGGCCGCGAGCTCGCTGCCCGGATAGCCGCCGGCGGCTATCCGGCCGCGCTGGCGCGCAGCAGCGCGCGCCGCCAGGCGGGCTGGTACCGCAATTACGTCGAGACGATGGTGCAGCGCGACGTTCGCGATCTGGCGCGCATCGCTTCCCTGGATACCCTGCCGCGGCTGCTCAATTTTGCCGCCGGGCAGACCGCCCGGCTGATCAATATCAGCGATCTGGGCGCGCCGCTGCAGTTGAGCCGGCCGACGATCCGCGACTACGTGACTCTGCTGGAAGGCGTTTTCCTGCTTGAAGAGCTGCCGCCGTGGCACAGCAACCGGCTGAGCCGGCTGATCAAGACGCCCAAGCTGCACGTGGGCGACACCGGCATCGCCTGCGCCTTGCTGAACCGGGACGGCGCGGCGCTGTGGGAGGATCGTGCGCTGCTCGGGCAGATGGTGGAAACCTTCGTCTATCAGGAATTGCGCCGGCAGGCGAGCTGGCAGGAGGAAGAAATTCGCTTTCATCATTTTCGCGACCGGGACGGGTTCGAGGTCGACCTGGTGCTGGAGCGGCCGGGCGGAGATTTGGCCGGTGTGGAAGTAAAGGCAGGAGCAACCGTAACCGCCGCCGACTTCCGCGGCCTGCATAAGTTCAGAGACGGCGCCGGGAAGCACTTTTCGGCCGGTGTGGTGCTCTACGACGGCGAGGTCGCCGCCAGCTTCGGCGAGCGGATGTACGCCGTACCGCTATCGGAATTGTGGGCGAAGTGAGAAGCTGACGCCTGTTGGCGCGCGACCAAAATTGACCATCGTGCGCGAGTCCGGCTGATCGCCTGTTTTCAGCCCATTTGCCAGTCTAGCCAAATATTTGACGATGCATCGCCCTGATCAATCCAATCGCGCAGTCCGGTCAATCTGCGCCGCGCAGACAACACGGAATGTGCATGTGCCTGGTTTGGGGCGCGTTCACACGCTGAATTGCGCCGCGGCGGCGAACCGTTCAGACTTCGCGGGCGGATTGATCCGCCTATTCCTTACAGCCCGAGCCGCTGCCATATCGTAGAAACCAGCCCGGCCTGGTTCATGGTGTAGAAATGCAGGCCCGGCGCGCCCTGCGACAGCAGGCGGTCGCAGAGTTCGGTCACCACGTCCAGGCCGAAGCTGCGGATCGAGGCGACGTCGTCGCCGTAGCTTTGCAGCCGCAGCCGCAGCCAGCGCGGAATTTCCGCGCCGCAGGTGTCGGAAAAACGTGCGAGCTGCACGAAATTGGCGATGGGCATGATGCCGGGCACGATCGGCAGGTCCATGCCGAGCGCCTCGCAATCGTCGATGAAACGAAAATACGCGTCGGCATTGAAAAAATACTGGGTGATCGCGGCGTTCGCCCCCGCGTCCACTTTGCGCTTGAACGCTTGCAGGTCCTCCTGCGCCGAGCGCGCCTGCGGATGGAACTCCGGATAGCCCGCGACTTCGATGTGGAAATGATCGCCGGTGGTCTGGCGGATGAATTCCACGAGTTCGTTGGCGTAGCGCAGTTCGCCCGCGCCGGCCGCGCCCGAGGGCAGGTCGCCGCGCAGCGCGACGATATGGCGCAGGCCATGCGAGCGGTACAGCTCCAGCGTCGCGGCGAGATCGGCGCGCGAGGAGCCGACGCAGGACAGATGTGGCGCGGCATTGCCGCCGTCTTTCTGGATTTCCAGCACCGCCTCGAGCGTGCGGTCGCGCGTGGAGCCGCCGGCGCCGTAGGTGACGGAGAAGAACCTGGGTTTGAGCTGTATCAGCTGCCTCCAGGTGGCGCGCAGCTTTTCCATGCCCTCCTGCGTTTTCGGCGGGAAGAACTCGAAGCTGAATGTGGGGGGGTATTTCTTCTGTGATTCCATGTCAGGGAGCAGAGCGGGGGAGCGGGGGCGCAACGGCACCTCTCTCCCCGTGCTTTTCCTCAGTAGCGGTACGAGTCCGACTTATACGGGC
This sequence comes from Betaproteobacteria bacterium RIFCSPLOWO2_12_FULL_64_23, assembly GCA_001770575.1. Taxonomy (GTDB): domain Bacteria; phylum Pseudomonadota; class Gammaproteobacteria; order Burkholderiales; family SG8-39; genus 2-12-FULL-64-23. Next base: position 56 of record MERK01000197.1, on the reverse strand, counting down.
CCTCTTTGGGCACGCCGATATATTTCGCCTGCGCATCGGTAAGCTCGGTGAGCGTG
>MERK01000196.1 GCA_001770575.1 Betaproteobacteria bacterium RIFCSPLOWO2_12_FULL_64_23 | reverse complement strand
GCTTGCTCGCGAATCATCGAATTCGCGAGCAAGCTCGCTCCTACGACTACAAGGCAGGCATGCTTCGAAAATAATGTGGCATCGTACTAGGAGAAAACCGGGGCATCGCGACCGACGAAGCCGCCGGGCGAGGACGATAAAGGCGGTGTAACGGCTGACAGCGCGCGCACCAGGCGCTGTTCCATCCTTCGGTACAGCCGGGAGCGCGCGCTTTTTCAACGCTATTGCGGCGGCGGTGGCCACGCTATAATGCTTTTGCCGTGACCACCGCGACAAAGCGTTTCGCCATCCTGTTCGCCGACGTCAGCGCCAGCACCAGCCTGTATGAAAAGCTCGGCGATCGGCGTGCGCTCGCCGCGATCGAATCGGTGCTGTCGGAGTTGCGCAAGTCCATCGGGTTTCAGCGCGGTCGCGTGGTCAAGACCATCGGCGACGAGGTGATGGCGGTGTTCGAAACCGCCGATGTCGCGATGCAGGCCGCGTGCGACATGCAGAACCGCGTCGCGGCCATTGCCCCGATAGACGAGCTGCGGCTCGCGATCCGCGCGGGATTTCATTTCGGGCCGGCGATCGAGGAAGAGGGAGATTTCTTCGGTGACGCGGTAAACACGGCTGCGCGCATGGCCGGGCTCGCCAAAGGCGGGCAGGTCATTACCAGCGGTCCGACGGTGGACGCGCTCTCGCCGCTGCTGCAAGCGTCGACGCGCGAGCTCGACGCGATGCTGGTCAAGGGCAAGCAGGACGAGATCCGGATCTTCGAGGTGATCTGGAAGGACAGCGACGATCTCACGGCGCTGGCTGCGCGCGAGTCCCCCCTCAGCACGCATGAGCCGACCCTGACCGTGACCTACGGCGGGCAAGTCCTCAAGCTCGGCGCGGCCCGGCCGTCGGCGTCGCTGGGTCGCGAAGCCACGAACGATCTGGCTATCAACGACAAAATGGCTTCCCGCGTGCACTGCAAGATCGAATACCGCCGCCGCGAGTTTTTCCTGGTGGACCAGAGCACCAACGGCACTTATGTGAAGTTCGACAGCGATGCCGAGATCGTTCTGAAGCGCGAGCAGCTGTTGCTGCGCGGACGCGGCGCGATCAGCCTGGGCACCTCATCGGCCGCAGCCGGTGCCAAGTCCGCGACTTTCGCCTTGAGCTAAGCAGCTTATGCGGCGTTTCAAATACTGCCGCATGCCACCAGCGGACTTGCGCGCTGCGCGCGCCAGCCGCGGTTGACGACCAGGACAGCGTGGGTTTCTTGTACGATCCCTAGATGCTCAGCTTCCTGATCGCGTTGGGATCCTTGAGCACGGACTTCTGCCGCGCGGACGGTGCCGCATAGAGCGAGGCGGGCGGGTTGGCCTCGAGCCGCGCGAGCACCGCCTTGTCGCTGCAGGCCTTGTCGAACGCAACCGAGATTTGTTCGCCGACCGAGGCTCCGAGATTGAAACACGCCCGTCCGAGCTTGGCGTTGAGCGGCTTGAGCACGGCCCCGTCGACGAGATCGCCCAACGGTCCCGTACCGCCGGAGAGCTGCAGCTCATAGACGGCCGACGCTCCGCCCGCGCGCCGCGTGACGCCGATCACCGGCTGCAGCCCGACCAGCTCGCGCGCAATCGCATTTTCAACGCTCTGGTCGGGCAGCCCGTCGATCTTGAGCGTGACCTTGCGTTCGCTGGCATGGAAGTGCTGCACGAAGAAGTCGCGCGAGAACTCGTCGGCGATTTTGCCGCCGATGGCCGCCAGCGCCTGTTCTTCGCTTGCCCACGATCCCGTGGCAAGCGGCAGCTTGTTGTTGTAGTAGATCTCTTCACCGCTCAGCTTGTCGACGCACTTCACCGTCCATGAGGTCAGTACGTATTTCTCCACCGTAATGCCGGAAGCCGCGAGCCTGGCCGACAGTTTCTTGAGCTTGGCTTCGCCGACCACGGCGAATTCGGCGCCGTTGCCACGCGGGGCGGGTAGTTTCGGGTCGTCGGACCAGATACGGAACCCGAACGACTTGATGCGCGCCTTGAGCAGATTTTCAGCGACCTGCGAATTCTGCGCCGGCGCATCGCTGTTTTCGCCGCGAACGCTGATGGTTACCGAGATTTTCGGGTCGCCGTTGTTGCGGATGAAATCGATGCGCTCGTCGCGCGACAGCTGGTTGAGCGATTTCTGCACCTCGCGCACCTTGACCGCGGCCTGCGTGGTCACGTACATGAGCCCGTCATTGCTGCGCTGCGGTTCGCCTTCTTGCACGATGCTCGCGATGTAGTCGCCGCTTCTTGACAGCAGCCTGTCGCGCAGCCGGTCGTAGTTCTTGGCGAACGACGCGCGGTCGAGATAGAGCGTGATGGCTTTTTCCACGAGCTGGCTGCGCGAATCCGCGCGCAGGTCGGCCGACAGCAGCGATTTGTCGGCCTGATATTTCTGCTCGCTCGGATCGGCGAGTCCGACTGCACTGATGATCATGACGCCCGCCTCCATTGGCGCCGCGGCCACCGGCGCCGGGGCCCGTGTGTCGGTTGCGGCCGCTGCGGGCGTTCCCGCTGCCGGAACAGGCACGTCGCCGGATTTCGACCGGGGCAACAGGAAATAGCCCGCCATGCCGATACCGATCACGCCCGCCAGGACCGCCGCGACGAGGGGCAGCGGCGCTTTGCGCCGCGGCGCCGGCGCTGCGGAAGAGACAGCGGCAGTCTCCGGGGGTGCGCTGCGGCCGGTTGCGGCAGCGTTGACGACGGTCGCAACCACGGTCGCATCCGGGTCCGGCGGGGCCTTGCCCGCGGCCGCCGCGCGTATCGCCTCGGCGAACTCGCGCGCAGTCTGGAAGCGCTCCTCGGGACGTTTGGCCATCGCCTTTTTGATCACGGCGTCGAAAGGCTTCGGCACCTGAACGTTCAGCGTCGACGGCGGCAGCGGATCTTCCATCAGCACCTTGTGCATGATCGTGGTCGCGGTGCCGGAAAACGGGCGCTCGCCGCTGAGGAACTGGTACAGCACCACGCCGGCGGAGAAAATATCGGAGCGGCCGTCGACGGTCTGGCCCATGAACTGCTCGGGCGACATGTAAGCCGGGGTGCCGAGCACGGTGCCGGCCTGCGTGTATTGTGACGATTCGATGCGTGCAATGCCGAAATCGGCAACCTTCGCCCGGCCGTCCGGCAAAAGAATGATGTTGGCCGGCTTGATGTCGCGGTGCACGACGCCGTACTGGTGCGAATACTCGAGCGCATCGAGCAACTGGCTCATCACGCGCACGATGTCGGCCATCGGGAATCGCTCATTGTTGTCGAAGTAACTCTTGAGCTCGCGTCCGCTCACGAATTCCATGGCGATGAACGAGGTGCCATTGTCTTCGCCGAAATCGTAGATCGAAACGATGTTCGGATGGTTGAGGCGTCCAGCGGCTTTGGCTTCGCGCTGAAAGCGTCCGACCACGTCCTGTCCTTCCGCGCTCTCGAGCTGGTCGCTGCGTATGGTCTTCAGCGCGACGATGCGCTCGATTGAAGGATCGAACGCTTCGTAGACGACGCCCATCGCGCCGCGGCCGAGCTCGCGGCGGAGTTCATACTTGCCGAGCTTGACAGTGGATTCGCTCATTCGAACGCGCGCGGTTGCCGAATCGACCGTCCCGGCCGCCGCGGGAACGTTATTTGTATTTGCTGTCGATTTCCCAGACGGTAGTCTGCACCAGCCGCTGAACCATCGTATCGAGCCCGGCGCCACCCTTGGCGCCCTGTGAAACGCCCATGACGCTGGTCTCGTTCGCTCCGACTTCCATCTTCAGTTCCTTGTAACCCTGGGCCACCTGCTCGGTGGTGGTGGCGTCCATGATCTTGTAGCGCATGCCGATCAGCCACACTGCGGTCGCTTCCTTGGTCTGGGTATTGCTGACGACATGGCCCGCTATTGCGCCGACGCCGCCGAACAACCCGCCGAGCGCTCCGATCGGCCTGCCGTCGAAGCCCTGCTTGTTTTCGGCGATCTGCTCCGCCTTGAGTATGTCGAACTTGACCACCCACTTGGTGGTCTTGAGCTTGCCCATCCCCATGGTCTGGCGCGCCTTGTCGGCGTCGCCGAGATTGTAGGCGAGCGTAATCTCCTGCAGCAAGTTGCCTAGGTTGTTCCGCTCCAGCACCTGGAAATTCGCCTGCGACAGCTCGAGCTCGCCGAAGTCGGCGATGTTATTCGGGCCGAACTTCTGCACGAAAGTCGCGTTGTTGCTCTTGACCTCGCCGGGTATGACGACCAGCGCCGGGCCTTGTTTCGCCTTGTTCACATAATCGACGGGTTTGTAGGCGGCCTGGTCGGCTGCGGCGTTGGCCGCCTGCGAGGTCGAACTGCCGGCAGTCGGCGACGGGTTGCCGAAGGTGGGCTGCGCCCAACTCGATCCGGCTGAGAAAATCAGCGCCAGCGAAGCGAACGCTTGCAGATAGTGCGGCTTGGGTTTCATCATGGACCTCCTCGACATTCGCCTGAGCTACAGGTGGTGCTGGCCTGGGTTCAATACGGTTTTCGGGCGCTCGCTCACTTGGCGCCGGCCTTCTGGCAGTAGTCGCTGTAGAGCTGGGCGACGACTTCGTCCGCCCGCTCGTTGATCAGGGTCAACGCCATTCCAAGCGTGTCCTGCCCCGAATAGCTCTCGTTTCTGGCGTTCGCCTCCGAGATCATACGCCCGTTGGCACCGGTCAGCATGAAGTCCATCCGAATGCTGACCTGGTTCACGTTGATGATCGGATTGCGGGTGGCCGAGGTCGAGATCAGTCCGCGCAGGATGTATTGCGCGGCCAGCCGTCTCGATGCGCTGATCGCGGCGTCCGGATCGTTCCTGAACTGGGCGTCGATCTCGGCCTGGGCGATCTGCTTGCGGATCTCCTCCTGCGTGTACGTCCGCAGCCCGAGCGCACGCAAGCGCCGGTCGATGGCGTCGAAGTGGGCGCCGTAGTCTGCTTGCCTGGCGCTGACGAACCCGTTTTGGTTCGCGCCGATCAGCACCATGATCTTCCGGTTCTTGATCCGGGCCAGGCACGGCGTCGACAGTTGCGCCTCGACCTTGTCGCGCCGGGCGGATTCCTCGGCAGCCCGCGCTTTCTTGGCTTCGTTCTCGTCGGAGAACTTGAATCCCTGCGCCTGCGCCAGACCGCCGAGCGAAGCACCGAGCACCAGCGCGAAAAGCAAAACGCCCCGCTTCGATGCCGATAGTTGCCCTTGAACGCCCATGGCGGCATTCTCATTCTTATGCAGTGGAATTGCAAGGATTCGGCAGCGGGCAGTCCGGTCAACCGGGATGGTGTGTCGCGATGTTGCAGCAGCCGGAAGCACGCATCCCGGCGTTTGCGAACATGATGGTTGATTCCGCACGCTCTTGGCGCGGACAATCTTCGACAGATCGACTCCAGAGCACCGCACCCAAAGCAGCTTCACCATCCCGCAGTCTCTGCCGCCGGAGGGCCACCCTGCGCCTCCCAGCTCCCACCCACCTCAATCACGCCGCGCTTGAGTTCCTCCATCGCGGACGGCACTTCATCGGGCGCGCCGCGCACGCCCAGTTCGATATGCCGGCGCCGCCCCTCCTCGCCCACGCTGGGCAGGCTGAACACCTTGAGCCCGCGGTATCTGGCCTCGACCGCTTCCATCAGCGGCGTAAGAATGCTCTCGACCGAGTCGTACACCATGATCGAGGCTTCGGCTTCCGGTTGCCGGTGAAACAGTTGGGCATAGCGTTGGTCGAGCAACCACTCGACCATGGGCCAGGCCATGATCGGGAAGCCCGGGACGAAGTGATGCTCGCCCAGCGAAAAACCGCGAATGCGATTGTAGTCGTTGGGAATGCTGCTTGCGCCGCGCGGAAACTCGCCCATCTTGAGGCGGTTGGGCGTGGTGTCGGCGCCGAAGCGGGCGCGGATCTCGGCCTCGGCCTCGGCATGAAGCACGAGATCCACACCGGCCGCCGCCGCTGCGCAAGCTCGCGTATGGTCGTCCGGGGTCGCGCCTATGCCGCCGAAACTGAACACGATGTCCGGGCCGGCGAGCGTGCGCTTGAGCGTCGCCGTGATCAGTTCGGGGCTGTCGCCGAGGTACAGGCACCAGGCGAGCGTGAGGCCGCGGCTGCGCAGCATCGCGATCAGCTGCGCCAGGTGCTTGTCCTGGCGCTTGCCGCGCATGATTTCATCGCCGATGATCAGGGCACCGATGGCCATTCCTCTGCTCCTTATTGGGTGGCGACCGGCTCGTCGCGCAGTTGCGCGAGGCGCGCCAGGCAATAGTGGATGAAAGCCAGGCCAGCGTACACCGGCGCGAAAAACCCGAGCACTGGAATCAGGCCGACGAGCGCCAGCACGGCACCCAACACAAACAGCTCGCGCCGGTGGCGCCGGATCAGCGTTTCCATTTCCCAGCTGCTGGCATGCTCGGCCAGCGCATCGTAGCGAAACACCCGCTGGTTGAGGTAGCCGAACAGCACGATGGGCAACAGCGGCCACAGCAGCGGGAAAAACCACAGGGGCAGCGACAGCAGGGCCAGCAGCGCGAGCCAGGCCAGCGCGGCCACGCTGTTCCACACGCTGCCAGCAAAGGTGCCTCCCCGCCGCAGCGCGAGCCCGGGATAGGTGCGCCCCGCCACGTGCTTGACCATCGCTGGCATGGCAAACACGCCGATGATCAGCACCGCCGTGATCAGCACCAGCGGCAGGAACAGCAGCGCGAGCAGGATCCAGGCGAGGTGCGTGGCGACGAGCGAAAGCGGCCAGACCGTGATGGCCCAGCCGATGGCGGCAGACTGGTCGAACTGCAGCTGCAGCCAGGCCGCCGCCTGCGACCAGAACGCGAACGCCAATCCCAGCCACAGCACCAGCGCAATGGCCACCGGCCACAGCATCAGCAGCAGCATGCGCGGATGCAGCAGGCTGGCGAACGCCCTGATCAAGGCCTTGGTAATTTCGCTCACAATGAAACCTTCCGTAACAAATTCCAACCGCGGTCCGATTATGTCATTCCGAGTGTCCCCCAAGGGGACTTCCTTCGGGGCGCAGCGAGGAATCTGCTTTTGGTTCCGGAAACAGCAGATTCCTCGCGTCGCTCGGAATGACAGAGCGGGAAATATTGGAGACGCTACCCGCCATTGGATTTCATCTTTGCATAGCTTGCCACATTTTCTGCAGCCGCTTCACCGACACCGGCACCGGTGTGCGCAATTCCTGCGCATAGAGCGAGACGCGCAACTCCTCCAGCAGCCAGCGGTACTGCGCGAGCTGCGCATCGGCCACGCCTTGCTTTCTCTGTTTGAGATCTTCGCGGAGCCACAGCTGCCACAGCGGATTGAACTCGGCGCTCGCGCGCGCATCGCGCGCGGGGTCGGCGCGCAGCTTCGCGAGGCGCAGCGCCACCGCCCTGAGATAGCGCGGGAATTGCTGCAGGCGCTCCCACGCCGTTGCGGCGATGAAATCCTTCGGCAGCAGGCGCGCGAGCTGCTCCTCGATCTCGCGCGCGGGCTGCGGAAAATTCTTCAGTCCCTGCAGTTTCTTCTGCAGCGCCTGATACTCGGTGAGTATACTGCCGGCGAGGCGGCAGATTTCCTGGGCCAGGAGCGCGAGGCGCGTCTTCCCCTCGTCGCAGCGCCGCAGGAACTCCGCCTGCATCGTCGGCAGGGGTTCGGCCATGCAGGCGCGGTCGAAACTCACGCGCAGCAATTGGTCCTTGAGCGATGCGGCATCCCCGAAGGCCAGGAACTGCATCCCCAGGTCGCGCAGCCCCGGCAGATTTCTCTCCAGGTATCGGGTCTGTTCCTTCAGCTGCAGCATGAATAGCCGCCGCAAGCCGTCGCGGTGCAGCTCGCGCGCCTTCTGCGGCGTATCGAGCACCTCCAGATCCACGCTGTCGCCGCGATCGACGAGCGCCGGATAGCCGATCAGGGTCTGCGCGCCCTGGCGGATTTCCATGATCTCGCGCAGCTCGCCGAAATCCCAGCTGGTGATGCCCGACAGGGCGGCCTTGGGTTGGGCGATGGCGCTGAACTGCGCCCCCGCCTGCTCGCCCAGTTCCGCGCGCAGCTGCGCCAGGTTCCGGCCCATGGCCAGTTGCCGTCCGTGCTCGTCCACCACGCGGAAATTCATGGAGAGATGCGCGGGCAGCAGCTCGGGGCGAAAGCCATCCGGCGGCAGGGCCAGGTTGAGTTCCTCGCGCGCGTAGCGGGCAATGGCCTCGACCAAGGCAAGGTCTTCCTGGCGCTGCGGCTCCGCGGACGCCATCGCCGCGACGAATTGTTCAGCGAATTCCGGCAGCGGCCCGAGCTTGTGGCGGATTTTCTGCGGCAGCGTTTTGGCGAGCAGCGCGACCTTCTCCTTCTGCAAACCCGGCACCAGCCAGTCGCAGCGCGTGGCTGCGAGCTGATTGAGCGCGATCAGTGGGACGGTGAGCGTGAGGCCGTCGCGCGCATTGCCCGGGTCGTGCAGGTATTCGAGCGCATAGTTGCGCCCGCCGATTTCGAGCTGGTGCGGAAACAGCGCCGTGGTGATGCCCGCCGCCTCGTGCCGCATCAGGTCCTCGCGTTTGAGGTAGAGCAGCTTCGGCTTGCCGGCTTCCGCTTCGCGCCGCCAGTGCTCGAAGGCGGCGCCGTTGTGAATGCCCTCGGGAACGAGGCTGTCGTAAAAGGCGTAGATCAACTCCTCGTCCACCAGCACGTCGGGGCGGCGCGATTTGTGCTCCAGCTTTTCGATGTCGGCGATCAGCTTGCGGTTGTGCTGGAAGAAAGGCGCGCGCGTCTCGTACTCGCCCTCGACCAGCGCCTGGCGGATGAAAATCCGGCGCGACTCGTCCGGGTCGAGCGGGCCGTAGTGGATGCGCCGCTTGGCGTAGAGCAGGATGCCGTACAGGGTCGCGCGCTCGAAAGCGGCGACGCGGGCGGGCTGTTTCTCCCAGTGCGGCTCATACTGGTGGCGCCGGACCAGATGCGCGCCTATGCCCTCCAACCACTCCGGTTCGATGCGGGCGATGCAGCGCGCATACAGGCGCGTGGTTTCGGTAATCTCCGCCGCCATGATCCAGCGTCCGGCCTTCTTGCCCACGCCCGAGCCGGGGTGAATCAGGAATTTGATGCCGCGCGCGCCGAGGTAATGCTCGCTGTCCTCCGACTTGCAACCCACATTGCCGAGCAGCCCGGCGAGCAGCGCCCGGTGAATCTGCGCGTAGGTCGCCTCCTTCTCCGACACTTTCCATCCCAGTTCGGCAACGGAAGTATGCAACTGGCTGTGGATGTCCAGCCACTCGCGCATGCGCTTGTAGGACAGAAAGTTGTCGCGGCACAGATCCATCAGCTTGCGGTTCGATTTCTTGTGCGCCAGCGCCTCCTGATAGAATTTCCACAGCTTGAGCCAGGAGAGGAAATCGGATTTTTCGTCATCGAACTTGAGCTGCGCCGCGTCGGCGGCTCCCGCCCGCTCCAGCGGCCGCTCGCGCGGATCCTGCAGCGACAGTACCGCCGCGATGATCAGCACCTCGGCCAGGCTCCCCTCCTGCTTCGCCGCCAGGATCATGCGCCCGATGCAGGGGTCGAGCGGCAAGCGCGCGAGCTGCCTGCCGATCTCGGTCAAATCGTTCGCCTCGTCCACCGCGCCCAGTTCGCTGAGCAGGCCATAGCCGTCGCTGACTGCTTTCGGCAGCGGCGGATCGAGAAATGGAAAATCCTCCACTTCGCCCAGATGCAGGGACTTCATGCGCAGGATCACGCCGGCAAGCGAGGAGCGCAGGACTTCAGGCTCAGTGTAGGCCGGGCGCGCCGTGAACTCGTCCTCGCCGTACAGGCGTATGCACACGCCGCTCGCCACGCGGCCGCAGCGCCCGGCGCGCTGGTTGGCGCTCGCCTGCGAAATCTTCTCCACCTGCAGCTGCTCGACCTTGCTGCGATAGCTGTAGCGCTTGATGCGCGCCTCGCCCGGATCGACGACGTAGCGTATGCCCGGCACGGTGAGCGAGGTCTCGGCGACGTTGGTCGCGAGCACGATGCGCCGGCCGGCGTGCGGCTTGAACACCCGCTCCTGCTCCGCCGCCGACAACCGTGCGTACAGCGGCAGGATTTCGCGCGTTTCCCTATGGGTCGGCGGATGGTGCTTGCGCAGCGCCTCGGCCGTCTCGCGGATTTCGCGCTCGCCCGGCAGGAACACCAGTACGTCGCCAGGGCCGCAGCGGGCTGCCTCGTCCACCGCATCGACGATGGCATCGGCCAGATCCGGCGCTTCATTTACGCCCGCGCGGGGCGCGGCGGCGCCGGCCGTTTTCCCGGCCGCGCGCGGCCAGTAGCGTAGCTCCACCGGATACAGCCTGCCGGACACTTCGATCACCGGCGCAGCGTCGAAATGCCTGGAGAAGCGCTCTGCGTCTATGGTTGCGGAAGTCACGACCAGCTTCAGATCGGGACGACGCGCAAGCAATTGCTTGAAATAGCCGAGCAGGAAATCGATGTTCAGGCTGCGCTCGTGCGCCTCGTCGATGATGATCGCGTCGTACTGGCGCAAATCCCGGTCGCCCTGGGTCTCGGCAAGCAATATGCCGTCGGTCATCAGCTTGATGTAGCAGCGCGGGCCGACCTTGTCGTTGAAACGAATCTTGTAGCCGACCGCGCTGCCGAGCTCAGTCTTCAACTCCTGCGCAATGCGCGCTGCGGTCGCGCGCGCGGCGATGCGCCGCGGCTGGGTGTGACCGATGAAGCCGTTCACGCCGCGCCCGAGTTCGAGCAGAATCTTGGGCAGCTGGGTGGTCTTGCCCGAGCCGGTTTCGCCGCAAACGATGACCACCTGATGTCTGGCGATCGCCTGCGCGATGTCGGCGCGCCTGGCGCTGACCGGGAGTTCTTCCGGGTACTGCGGCTTGGGGCACGCGGCGCGGCGCTGCGCCAGCTCGGCTGCGGAGTATCGGTATTGCTGCGGTTTCATGCTTCTGCGATCGGTCTGCCCGGATTCCTACCCCGCGCATTCTACCGGCTCCCGACGTGCCGCCCCTCAGAAGCAACCCGGAGGCTGCGCTGCGTCAAAAGCGCGCTACATCGCCGCCATCGCTAAACACCTGGAAACAACCCGCAAGCGTCGATCGCCGACGCAAGCGCGCAACGCGCTGTCCTTCGTCGACTTGGCAGCCGTCAACTGCAGGGACGCTCGACCGAAACGCGGCCGACTGCAGTCACGGTTATGTCTCTGATATTTCTGTTTTCGACGTTGTTGCCCACCGCCGTTATTCCAGCCGAAGTCGCAACCAAATGAGCCTTGCAGTGCGCGCGGATGTGCACCCCGCACATGATACTCACCGTCGTGCGCATGCAATACCAGCCATTGGGGTTCATCAATTCAATGGTGGATCCGCTCAGCACGTTGACAATCGGGTCGATCAATACCAGCGAAGGAGAAGATGTCGGCTCGGTGTCGGCAGGCATGCTTCCAATTCCCACCGTCACCGACATATCCAGGGTCTTGAATTGCGGGTTCTTCCCGAAAGGATGCTCGCCCCAAGCGTTCAGGCAGGCGGCAATCGAGCTGTCGACTTCGCTCGCTGCGACGACCGTCGGGACGCACAGTGCCAGGCAAGATGCCAAGAGCATGACAATAGGGGTAATCTGCTTCGATGATTTCATGTTGAAGTATCTCCCAGCGTTATTGAAGGTTCTGTCGCATAGATCGCGGCTGTGGAAATCGCCGCATCCGTCGATTGCCAGCGTGCTGCAATTGATCTGTCTCAAGTTGGTCGGTTCGAGCCGCCAGGCCACGGCTTTACACTGAATAGACTAGCCCTTCGGCTTTGCGCGCGTTGTGAGATTCGTCAAAAGACAGTCATCTGACCTCAATGCGGCGCGAGGGCGGAAGTGTTG
>MERK01000195.1:13839-14606 GCA_001770575.1 Betaproteobacteria bacterium RIFCSPLOWO2_12_FULL_64_23 | reverse complement strand
ACTTCGGCTTCAGGCAGGAGGGTGTTGCCTTCGATCTGGAAGCGGACGATGTCGAAGTGCTCGTCTTGGGCATGGCTGGGAGCGGCCAACAAGGCCGCAAGCGAAAGGGCTAACGCGCAGCTTGAGATTATTTTCTTCATCTGCCTTCTTTCCAGTGCAAACCGTGAGCCTGGTCCAAGGTTTATCCGCTTTTGATAATTCTAGCTAAATTCTTGCCAAAACAATAGCTTTATCGTGGATATTGACCGGTATTCCATGATTTCCTCCGCGCTTGCAAATCAATCGGTTAATTCCATGCCGGCGCGGACTTCGCGGTCACGCCAACTCGCATACGAACTCTTCGAACTTCCCGCCGGGGCCGCGGGGGATTTCTTCCGGAAAATAAGTGAATTGGAGTTTGAACGAATAATCCAGCGCTTCACATATGAGAGCGCCAATCCGTCGTTCCTGGTCTGCCGTCAGCGGCGCAATTGAGTTTCACTTGCCGAGTTCCAGCACCAGCATGGGACAGCGCTCCGACAATTCATACGTCCCGTACCTCAGATCGATCTCCTTGAAACAAGCCGGTACCGAGTCGCGTAGCTGCGACAGTGTGGGGAAACTGTAGCTCGCCGCCGCGTCCCGGTATGCATCGATCGTTCCAATGTCGTCCACGCTCCAGCCGCTCGCCGCCGCGAGCTGTTCCCGGTCGGGAAGCAGGCTCATAAGAACTTCACGGATACGGGCAACACGGACGTTGGAATCGCCCGACTCCGCGGCGATCGCCA
>MERK01000195.1:0-13831 GCA_001770575.1 Betaproteobacteria bacterium RIFCSPLOWO2_12_FULL_64_23 | reverse complement strand
CGCCACTTGAAGGCATGGAAGCTGCCGATGCCCGCGCGCAGCGCGTGCTCGCAAACGGCGGCGCAGGTCTCTCCCGCGGCAGGTCTGACGAACACGCGCAACGCAAACCTGCCGCCCGGTCTGAGCACACGCTGCACTTGATGAAAGAAAAGCCCATATTGCGAAGGGCAGGAAAAGAAGTTGAGACTGCCGTCGCCTATGCAAGCATCGCAACTGCCTTCCCGCAACGGCAGATGCAGCCAGTCGGCTTGAATCGCGTCCTTTCCGCGCAAATTGCCCGGCCACAGCGCCCCTATCATCGCCGCGCAATTGTCGATCGCCACGACGCGATCGAACAGCCTGGAATATTCCGGGGTGACCCCAAGCAGCAAATGCAGGCCAGCGGTGTTTGTCAGCGCGCGCCTGAGGTTGTCTATGTCGTCGCCATGGGGTCTGAGAGGCGAAGCGATCCTGCTCCATTGCCTTGCCTGATCGTCCCAATGGGATTTGCGAGGCGAAGCGCTCATCGGTTCGGCAGCATACGCAAATAAGTCTGGGTCACGCGAGCAGCCTCCACGACGTCGAACAACGAGCAACGAACAACGATTCTTTCCCAAGCCGGTACAATCTACCGCAAGCTATCGCTGCGCGCAAACAGGATACAGTGCCTTCCATCGGACGACATGAGCAAACTCCTTTACGCCTGGGAATTCGGCGCCAACTTGGGGCACGTCGGCGCCTTCCTGCCGCTGGCACGCGCGCTGCGCGCGCGCGGCCACGACATGCGCTGGGTGGTGGCACAGGTCGCGCCGACGGCGCCCCTGCTCGCGAAGGAGGGTTTTACCTGGCTGCAGGCACCTGGTCGCCCGGAAACGCCGCGCGCGGGACCGCCCCTCTCCTACAACGACATTCTGCTGCGCTTTGGTTATGCGCGCCACGAAGAACTGCTCGGCCTGGTCATCGCCTGGCGCGAACTGCTGCGCCTGAACGGTGCGCAAGTAGTTTTGGCGGACCACGCGCCGACCGCCATCCTTGCCGCACGCACGCTGGGAATTCCCGTGGTGCTATTCAGCTTCGGTTTCTTCGCGCCACCGCGGCATCGGCCGCTGCCCAACATGCGGCCGTGGATCGGGCTGCCGCCGGGCCAACTCGACGCGTTGGAAAACCAAGCGCTGGCCAGCATCAATGCCGTACTCGGGCACTTCGACCAGCCGCCGCTGGACGCGGTGGCGCAACTGTTCGACGTCGCCGAGGATACGCTGCTCGGTTTCCCCGAACTCGATCACTATGCCGAGCGGGGTCCAGCGCGTTACTGGGGCAATCTGCCCGATGCCGGGGTCGGGGATGCCCCCGCCTGGCCGGCGCTGCCGGGAAAACGCATTTTCGGCTATCTGCGCACGGGGACCCGGCATCACGAAGCGGCGCTGGCCGCGCTGCGTGCGCTCGGCCAACCCAGCGTGGTGTTTTTTCCGGACGCACCACCTGCGCTGCTGGCGCGCTATGCCGCCCCCCACCTGGTCTTCAGCGCGACACCGCTGGCGCTGGCGCAGACCGCCCGCGAAGCCGACGCTGCCATCACCTACGCCGGCATGTCCACCGCGACCAGTTTTCTGCTGAAGGGCAAGCCGCTGCTGCTGCTGCCCGGGCACCTCGAACAATTTCTGCTTGCACGCCGCATCGAGGAAATGGGCGCGGGCCTGTTAGTGAATCCGGAGCAGCCGCCGGTGGATCTGGAGCTGAAGTTGCGCCGCATCCTGTTCGAAGCCGATTTCAGCCTGAACGCGCAGGCGTTTGCGCGCAAGTATGAGAATTTCCCGCAGGACACGGTGATCGCCCACCTCGTGCGCCGCATCGAAGACATCGCTGCGGCCCGGGCGCCGACCGGCGGCTAAAACAAGAGGAGTCTTCTTCCTGATGCGTGCAATGCAGATCGTCGATGTCCGGCCTGATGGATTCGTTTTCGCCGAATCCTGGCGCGTAGCCGTTGAGTCCCGGCCATGACGGGATCCGCTCCCCGCCGGCTGGTAATCTTCGGCGCCAGCAATATCATCTCCGATCTCTTTGATTGCGCGCTGGCCAACGGCCTGCTTCCCGCCAAGGTGGTGCTGCATTTGCCCGAATCGGCTGGCGAACGCGACATTCCCCTGGCTGCACGCATCGCCGCGCTGAAAGGACTGTGTGACGCGCCGCAGGTGGAAACGCTGGACACGTTCCAGCCCGGTGCCGGCGAGCTTTACCTGCTGGGCCCGACTACGCCGACCCGCGCCAATCTGGCGGCAGAACTCGAGCGACGCTTTGGCCTTCGCTACCATACGCTGGTCCATCCGACTGCCTATGTCTCGCCCCTGGCCCAGCTCGGTCAGGGGGGCTTTGTCGGCGCCAAAAGCGTGATCGGCCCCGGCGCCTGCCTGGGGGATCATGTCTTCGTCAACCGCGGTGTCACTATCGGCCACGATACCCATATCGGATCTTATTCACGGATTCAGCCCGGTGCCAATCTGGGGGGGGCGTCTCGGATCGGCAGCGGGGTCACGGTTGCCATCGGCGCAACTTTGCTGGAGCGACTGGTGATAGGCGATGGTGCGATGGTCGGCGCAGGCGCAGTGGCCGTCGAGGATGTGCCTGATGGTGTGCTGGTGCTGGGGGTTCCCGCAAAATTCAAGAAGGCTTTGTGAGTCGCGTCCTGGCGAGCGTGGCTGCCTGCTGGCAAGCGGCTACCAGCGCGGGGCCTGAGGCCTCGAGGTCAAACCGTTCAGCGAAGCGCTTGCGCAGAACCGTGCCCATGTGCCTACGGAGGCCGGGGTTTTCCGTCAGGGCGGCGAGGCGCCCCATATAGGCATGCATGTCCGGTAGGGCCAGTGCGCCCACCTTGTCGCCGCCATCCGAACCGCTGAAGGCGGTCACCGGCAAGCCTTCGGCCATCGCTTCGGCGACGCTGAAGCCGCCTCCCATGCGCGGCGGATTGACGTAGATATCGCAGTTGCGCAAGATGCCAGGCAAGTCGTCGCGGGTCGCCAGCGCCAGCACGCGGCGGGGCGCTGCCTGCAGCAAGGCTTGCGGCAGTTTGCCCTCGCCTCCCGCCAAAAGCCAGACGACCCGGGGATAGCGCGACAGCAGCTGCAGCATTCGGCTCGCCCATTCTCCTTTAATCTCATGTTCGAGACGGAAACCTGCGGTGACCCAGATCACGGCCGTGTCGCTCAGTCCAAACTCTGCCCGCGTGACCTGCCACTGCTTCTTGGCGCGTTTTACGCGGTAGGGGTGATATACCGGCTGCGCTGGCGGGAAGCTCGCTCCCCACACTTCCCGGCGTTCCTCCTCCGGACCGCCGGTCAGCCAGACATCCAGGGGGGCGATCGGCGCCACCGTATTGGCACTGATACCGACTACCGGGCGGATAGCGTGGAGCGCCGCTGCGAGCGGAGAATAGAGCCCGACCAGCAGCACCACATCGGGATTGAAATCGGCCAGCACGGGCATGAGGTTGCGCCAGCGACCCGGCAGACTGAAGCGGCTGTCGCTGATCGTCATGCTCACGCCGGCCGGCAGGATATTGGCGATCGCCTGCGCGTCCAGGGATGGCAGCCGCAATTCACGGCCATCCCCGCGGAACAGCGATGCGCCGCGCGGCGTAAGCTCCTGCGCGGAAAACAGGTGCACCTGTCGGCCTTCACCGGCGAGGACGGCGCTTTGCTCTACCGCCAATACGCTTGGCGTATGAAACTGATTGCCGACATACGGAACCACCACCGCTACACGCTGAACTTCTTCCGGCGCGCGTGGCAGGAAACCTGGCGGGAGCAGTTGGGCTGCGTTGTGCGTCAGGCGCGCGGCCATCTCGGGCATGCGTCCGGCGGACAGGGCGGCGATGAATTCGGACCGCCCCTCGAGACTCTGCAAAGCGCTCAGCCACCGGTAGGCCATGAAGGCGGCCAGGCGATCCGGGTCACTCGGCTGTGCGGCCAGAACCCGAGCTGCGGCAGCGCTTTCGAACCGGGATTCGCCGCTTGCGCTGGCAAGAAATGTCAGTCGCAGGATATCCGCGCGCGCGTCGCTGTCCGGCAGGGTCTGGAGGGCGTTCAGCACCGAGCGTTGCGTGGCTTCGTCCGGAGTTTCAAGCCAGATCGCCATCAAAGCGTGCCAGCGTGGGGCGCACTGGGGCTCCATCAAGGTCCGGTCGAGCGCATCAAGCAGCAGTGTCATATTTCAGCACGCAACAAGAAGAGCAGGATCAAATTTCCTATCGTTGCATGCGTGCGCATGTCTCATTTTGCCTCGCAGATGAATTCCTCAAATTTGCCGCCGGGGCCGCGGGGAATCTCGCCGGAAAAATAAACGAATTGCAGTTGGAACGGAAACCCCAGCGATTCGTGGACAATCTGTTTCAGCCGGGTTTCCTGCACATCGGTCAGCGGCATGTCCGAAACCAGGCGCACTTCGATCATCTCCCGGTTACGTTGAATGACTTGATATTGCCGTATGGGGGCAATGTCGCGGTAGTGATAAGCCCCGACCAGCGGCCAATGGCGGCGTCCGTCGGGCAACAGCAACATGTTGCGTTCCCGCCCCACGATGCGATTGAGTGTCGGCAAGCCGCGGCCGCACGGGCAAGCCGCGCCGGCTTCGGCATAGTCGCCGATGTCGTAGCGGATGAGCGGCGTGGCAAAATTGTGCAGGTCGGTCATGACCACCCGGCCGACCTGCCCCGGCGGGCAGGGCTCATCGTGTTCATCGAGCACTTCGACAATCAGGCTTTCCGACATGATGTGATACATCCCGCTCTCCGGGCATTGAAGTGCGATGGGGCCGACTTCCTGCGAGCTGTAGGTGTCGGCGATTTCCACGCCGAGAGACTTGCGCGTAGCTTCGCGTATTCCGCTGGCGAGCGTTTCGCCGATGCTGCGCACCTGGCGAAGCCGGGGCAGTTTCGTGCCCCGCCGCTCAAACTGCTGCAGCAGTGCCGCAAGGCTGGTCGGGTAGGTAAGCAGGTAGTCTGGATCGATATCCTCAAGCCATTCAGCCTGCTGCCCGACATCGACAGTAATCCGCATTGCATGTGAAGAGCCGGTGTTGAAGAACAGGCTGACCGGGGCGCCCCACGAATCCAGGTTTTCGGAATTCCCAACGGGGTAATTTACGCGAATGACGGCGAGCTTTCCGAGAAAATCGCGTTGGTGCCACAAGTGCTCGCGCAAGGTGATGGCCAGCCAGAATAAATGATTGATGGCGGTGCGCTTGACCACCACCGGCTCCCCGATGGAACCGGATGACTGGGATATCTCGACCGGCGCGTGTGCCTGCGGCAACTGCGTGCAAAAGAGATCTTCCCCGGCAGACTGCAATTCGCGCCGCACCATCACGGGAATACTGCGCAATCCTTCCAAGTCGGACAATTGATCCGGCCGGACTCCGGCAGCCTGCAAGCGGCTCCCAAAATAAGGCGAATGCATTGCTGCATGCGTTGCTACCTTGATCAACTGCTGGTGCTGATGCTGCACAATTTCATCCGCTGGCAACCATTGCGTTTCTTCCAGCTGATGCATCAGCGCGGCAAGCGAGGCGGGCAGCCCGGTTACCATAGGAGGCCAAACGTTACCGACGATCCCGCTCAGCTTCGCTTGAAATCTGGTCATTCGCGGGGTTCCAGAATGAGTATTGGGCAACGCTCCGCAAGCTCGTATGATCCTTGCGTCAAGCCGGTTTCCCTAAAGCGCTGTGCAAACACCCGGCGTAACTGGGCCAGCGCGGGATAGCTGTAACGTGCCGCAGATCCGCGATATAGATCGATGGTCGCAATGGCTTCATGGCTCCAGCCGGTGGCCGCGGCAAGCCGTTTCCTGTCCGGCAGCAGACGGTTGAAAGCCGCATGGGTATCTGCGACGCTGATGTTGGGGCTATGCGATTCCGCTGCCACCGCCATGGATAGCCGCCACTTGAATGCGTGGAAGCCGGCTATCCGCCCGCGGAGCGCCTCTTGGCAGACTTCCGCGCAGGTTTCCCCTGCCTCGGGGCTGGCGAAAAACCTTATCAGTATCTTGCCCCCGGGTTTGAGCAAGCGGCTTAGCTGGGCGAACGGGCGCTCGTACTGCAGAGGATAGGACAGCAATGTCAGACTGCCGTCTCCAATGATGGCATCGAAACAACTCGCCGCGAACGGCAAGTCAAGCCAATCTCCCCGTACGACATTGCGCCCGGGCCGATTGCCAGGCCAGAGGGCTCTGATCATCGCTGCACTGTTATCTATGGCGACAAGGCGAGTGGGCAGATTGGTGAATTCCGGGGTGACTCCCAATAGCAGGCAAAGGCCGTCACCAGGTTCGAGAGACTGCCGGATGGTTTCCACATCCTCGCGGCAGGGGCGCATTGGGGAAGCGAGCCTGTTCCATTGCCTTGCGATATCGTTCCAGTGGTTTTTTGGGGGTGGCTTTTGCATCAGAATATGCGATGTCTTGAAGTCACGCTGATTGTAACGCCTACCGTGACCAGTCATGGTCATCGGAGCCAAGGCTTGTTCGTCCCAATATCGGGCATGCTTACCGAACTTAACTATCCCATCGCCGGCCGAATAAATTGGCCCTGCACTTGACTGTCATCCGCCGCATCGAGGACATCGCCGCGGCCGCGCTATGATAGCGAACCCGTCCTCTTTTGTGTCCACCATCCGAGCATTATGAAAAATCCGATAGAACCGCTCGAATTGAGCGCGCCCCTGGCGCGGCGGCTTGCGCCGCAGCTATGCCGCAAGGATCCCGCCACCGGTGAAAACTGCGCCTGGTGCCACGGCCTCTGGCAGTACCTCAGACTGATGAGGCTCGCGGCCACGCCCGGGCATCAGGTGGATTTCTATCGCCGCGCGTTTCAGTCGGTCACGGGCGGCAATGGCGCGCCGCGCGTGCTGGTCAGCGGCGCGGCCGATTATTCGATGCTGGCGCTCGCGCTGGCGATCCATCGCGAACGCGGTCTCGAGCCCGTCATAACGGTGGTCGACGAATGCGACACGCCGCTGTTTCTCAACCGTTGGTATGCGGAGCGCGCATCGGCGAGCGTGGAGTGCAGCCGGTCCGATATTCTCGAGTACGCATCGGCCACGCCATTCGACGTGGTGTGCACCCATTCTTTCCTGGTGCAGTTCTCGCCCGACGAGCGTATCCGCTTGCTGGCAAAGTGGCGAGAACTGCTGCGCCCGGGTGGCACGGTCATCACCGTCACCAGGGTGCGCGCTGCCGCCGGGACGGAGCGGGTCCGATTTTCACCGGAACAGGCGCAAGCGTTCCGCGCCACGGTCCTGCGCCAGGCCGAGGCCATGCGCGCTTTGCTGCAAGTGGATCCGGACGAATTGGCGCAAGAAGCCGACATCTACATGAGCAGGCAGCGGCCCTGGCCGGTGCGCTCGCGCGAGGAAGTTCAACAGTTGTTCGAGGATTGCGGCTTCAGAGTGGATGAACTGTCCGATGCGCCCCGTGCCGCCGCCGCCGGGGAGCGGCCGGAGGGGCCGGCGGTCCCCGGGAGCGGGGAACGGGTGCAGGTTATCGCGACCCGCCTGTGACGCGCGCAGGAATCTCGCACACGAAATCCTCGTACTTGCCGCCGGCGCTGCGTGCAATCTCTTCGCGGTAGGCGAAGTTCAGGCGAAAACCGGGCGGCAGGCGCGACAGGATCAGCGCGCGCAAGCCGTCCTCCTGCGCAGCCGGCAGCACGGCCGCGGTCACCAGCCGCGCCTCGACCAAATCGTATTCGATCTGCGCAAATTGACATTGTCTGATCGAAGCGTACAGCGCAGGCGAGCGCGTTCCAAATGTGGGCCAATAACGCTCGCCCGCGGCCGTCACCAGCATGTTGCGCACCCTCCCCGCTACGCGGCGCAACACCGGCAGGCCTCTGCCGCACGCACACGGCTCGCCGGGTTCGGCGTAGTCGCCCAGTTCGTAGCGAATCAGCGGCAAAGCGAAATTGTGCAGGGAAGTGACGACGACCCGTCCGAGTTGCCCGGGAGCGCAAGGCTGGTCCTCGTCGTCGAGGATTTCGACCAGGACGCCTTCCGCCTGAATGTGATAGTGCTCGTGCTGCGGGCATTGCAGCGCGATGTAACCGACTTCTTCCGCGGAGTAGGCGTCGGTCGCCGGCACCGCCCAGGCCTGGCGGCACAGCGCGCGCACTTCGGGCGTCAGCACTTCGCCCAATGTGCGCACTTCGCGCAGGTGCGCGAGGCGGTTGCCCTCCGCGATAACGAGTTTCGCCAGCTCGGCCGCGATCGACGGGTAAGTCATCAGATACTCGGGTTGCTGCTGTTCCAGCCAGCGAAGCTGGGCCTGCGCGCTGTCGCGCACGCCGAGCACGACCGAGGGGCCGTCGGCCACCAGGGCCGCCGGTCGCCGCTCCCCAGTGTTCGAACTCGCCCGCGGGAATGCCGTGGCGTATGGTCGCCAGCTTGCCGCGCAGATCGCGCCGGTGCCAGGCATGGTCGCGCAAGGTGAACGCGTTCCAGAACAAGCCCGATAGTTGCGTCTTGAGAATGCGCACAGGGGCGCCGGTCGAGCCGGAACTCTGCGATTCCTTTACGCCGCCGTGACCGGGGGGGAGGTTGCCGCTTTTCAGATGCTCGAATTGCTCCTGCAATTCGCGCCGCGTCAGCAGCGGCAGGGCGGCGAAGCGCTCAAGCGTGAGCGGCAGCGCCGGATCATGGCGATCACCCCAGCGCTCGCGGTAATAGGGAACGGTGGCCAGCGCGTGTCGAACCAGGACTTCCAGTTGCCGCAACTGACGCTCGCGCAATTGGTCCAAAGGCAGCCACTGGGATCTGTCGAACTGAAACAGCAGCGCGAGCACAGTTGCCCCGGCCGGAGCAGGCAATGCCGGCCACGCCACACCCGGCACCGCACTTTGAATTTGCCAGCAAGGCGACGCCTCCAATCCTGTCCCTAACGACTGAATCGCGGCTCCCCGAGCGTGCCGGACAGCGCAAGGTTGGCGCGCGCATGCGCCACGGGGGACTTGAGCTCGACAGTGAAGCGGCCGCTGAGGCGCTTGCCGGCATGGGCGTCGGCGCTGCCGCCGGCTGATACCGGGCCCGCAACAAGATGAACCTGGCGCAATTGGGTCTTGTCGGCCTCGCGCACGAAACTGCCGCTAAGTTCGGCGAACCCGGTCTTGCCTCCCATCTCGCCGCCCTGCAAGAAACGTCCCAGGTCCACCCCGAGGAGCGTGCCCTTGCGGATCTCGAAGCTGCCTTCCAGGCGCGGCGCCGCAAAAAGCTCGTCGTAGGATTTCGCGCGCATCGAATACGCCGCCTTGCCCTCGAGTTTGCCCTCCTCGAACAGCCCGGGCGCGAATCTGACCGGATCCATCGCCCTCACCTTGATTTCTCCGCCCAGGTTCCAGTCCGCGCCCCATTTGAGGCTGGCGTTGCCCGACAGATAGCCGCCGTAAATCCCGCCCTTGAGTTCGCTCAGCCTGAGCTCGCCGCGGCGGATCTCGCCCTGCGCGACGAAGTTCTCCAGGACGAACGAGGGATTGAACCGCGGGCTGAACGCGTTGGTCTCGAACTCGAGCCGGGCGCCTTCGCCCTCCTTCCTGAGCAGCAGGCTCGTCTTGCGGTCCGGCGTATCGAGCGCGATTTTCTGCCAGCCGCCGTCTTCGCCAAACGCAATCTTCGCCTCCAGCGCCGGCAGAATGAAGGTCTTGGAGTCGAGCTTCCCGTTCTTTGCGATCACGCTCGCCACTCTGAAGTCCTGCCCCGCCGGCTTGCCGAAGAGCAAGCCGAGCAGTCCGTCCTCGCTCAGTACCGGCGATTCGAGCTCGATCGACGTGAACACCTTCTGGTCGCTAAATATGCTGCCCAGCTCGGGGACCGCTATGACCTGCGCTGCCGCGAGCTGGCCTTCATTGCCTACGGCAACGCCGTCCAGGCGCCAATGCGGCTGCGGCACCAGCGACAGGTGCAGCGCCTTGATTTTCACCGGCTGTTGCATATGGGCGCCGGCAAGCTTCTCAAACTGCGGAATATAGCCGTCGAAAGAGACGAAATGGACCAGGACCAGGCCGAGAGCCAGGATCAGGAACAACCCCAGCGCGGCCGGTCTGCCCCAGTTGACCGGGGTGCGATGCACCGCCGGTGCCGGCCTTGCTTCAGTCTTTTCCCTGGCCTCGGCCGCTTGCGCTGTGGCCTCTGCGCGGGCACGCTCTCTTGCCTCTTCCTTTTCGCGTTTGCGCGCACGTTTGGTCGGCTTGGGCGGCTGTTTCCACTCGGTTGCCGCAGCCTGCCCCGCCTCCAGCTCTTTCTCCATGTCGGCGAAGTGACGCTCGGTCTCGGCATGCTGCGCCTGCGCGTGCTCCCGCTCGTACGCCGCCGCCTGATCGTCCGCTTCCTGCGGCGTGCGCTCGCGCTGTCGCTGCTCTTCCTCTTTGCGGCGACGTTCCTCCTCGGCGCGCTCCTCCTCCTCCTCCGCCTCCGCCTCCGCGCGCTCCTTTGCTTCCGCCTCCCTGCTTGCCCGTTCCTCGGCCTGCCTGCGCGCCTTTTCCTCCGCTTCCTTGTGCAACTTGTCGTCTGCGCCGGCCGAACTCTTCGCGGCATCTTGTGTCGCGTCTCCGCTCGCCGGCACGCTATCGAAATTGATTTCGATCTTGACCAGATCTTCCAGTGAAGCTCCAGACCCGACTGGAGCCTGCGGCTGCTCCGCAGCCTCGCGCGCGGCTTTCTCCTCTGCCTCGCTGCGTTCGCGCTTCGCCTGTTCCTTCGCCTCACGCTCCGCCTGTTCCTGCGCCCTGCGCTCGGCTTCCTCGGCGTCTTCGCGCGCGCGCGTTTCGGCTTCAATGCGCGCCTGCTGTTCCGCCCTGGCGCGTTCTTCCGCTTCCCGGCGCGCCTGCTCCTCCGCTTCGCGCCTGGCCTGTTCCTCCGCCTCCTTGCGCTCGCGCTCCGCTTCCTCGGCTTCGCGCCTGGCTTTTTCCTCGGCCTCCTTGCGCTCGGCTTCCTCGGCTTCTTTGCGCGCGCGTACTTCCGCCTCCCGGCGCGCCTGCTCCTCCGCTTCGCGCCTGGCCTGTTCCTCGGCCTCCTTGCGCTCGCGCTCCGCTTCCTCGCGTGCCCTGCGCTCGGCTTCCTCGCGTACCTTGCGCTCCGCTTCCTCGCGTGCCTTGTGCTCTTCCTCCAGCCTGGCGCGCAATTCATCGACCTCGCGGCGCGCTTTTTCCTCGGCCTCCCTTCTCTCGCGCTCCGCTTCCTCACGCGCCCTGCGCTCCGCTTCCTCGCGTGCCCTGCGCTCCGCTTCCTCGCGTGCCCTGCGCTCCGCTTCCTCGGCCTCTTTGCGCGCGCATTCTTCCGCTTCCCGGCGCGCCTGCTCCTCGGCTTCGCGCCTGGCTTTTTCCTCGGCCTCCTTGCGCTCGGCTTCCTCGGCTTCTTTGCGCGCGCGTTCTTCCGCTTCCTGGCGCGCCTGCTCCTCCGCTTCGCGCCTGGCCTGTTCCTCGGCCTCCTTGCGCTCGCGCTCCGCTTCCTCGCGTGCCCTGCGCTCGGCTTCCTCGCGTACCTTGCGCTCCGCTTCCTCGCGTGCCTTGTGCTCTTCCTCCAGCCTGGCGCGCAATTCATCGACCTCGCGGCGCGCTTTTTCCTCGGCCTCCCTTCTCTCGCGCTCCGCTTCCTCACGCGCCCTGCGCTCCGCTTCCTCGCGTGCCCTGCGCTCCGCTTCCTCGCGTGCCCTGCGCTCCGCTTCCTCGGCCTCTTTGCGCGCGCATTCTTCCGCTTCCCGGCGCGCCTGCTCCTCGGCTTCGCGCCTGGCTTTTTCCTCGGCCTCCTTGCGCTCGCGCTCGGCTTCCTCGCGTGCCCTGCGCTCTTCCTCCAGCCCGGCGCGCAATTCATCGGCCTCGCGGCGCGCTTTTTCCTCGGCCTCCTTTCTCTCGCGCTCCGCTTCCTCGCGCGCCTCGCGCTCTTCTTCGAGCCTGGCTTTCAGTTCGGCTTCGACGCGCGCGTGTTCCTCCGCTTCTTTGCGCGCGCGCGCTTCCGCTTCGGCTTTGGCCTTCTCCAGCGCCTCTGCTTTGGCCCGGGCTTCGACCTCGGCCCGTGCCCGCGCGGCGGCCGCTGCTGCCGCGGCCTTCGCCCTTGCTTCCGCTTCCACCTTGGCACGCGCTTGCGCTCCTGCCTTCGCCCGCGCTTGCGCTTCTGCCTTGGCACGCGCAGCCGCTTCGGCTGCGGCCTGGGCTTTCTTCCGGGCCTCCTCTTCGGCTTTTTTTGCCGCTGCGGATATGGTGGGAATCGCCATGGTGAAATCGAGGTCAAGATCGTCCTCGGCGGGGTCCTGCGGCCGCCCTGATTCGCGGATGAAGTCGTAATCGTCCTCGACCGGACTCTGCGGCTGCTTTGATTCGCGGATGAAGTCGTTCTTGACCAGTACCTGCAGGGCTTGCCGCAGCTTGGCCTCCGGCACCTTGCCGAGCTTGCCCTGCACTTCGCCGAGCGTGACCTTGCCGTCGATCTCATTGAGCAGGGCGCGCATGTCGCGCGACAGGGCGCTGGTTTTCCCAGTCGCCTCCATCAGGCCTTTGGCGGTCTTGGTAAAAATGGTTTTACGATCCATGCTGCCTCAGTGGCCGAACGCTACCCTTCCAAGGAACCAATTATAGGAAATCCGCTGCCGGCCCGATAGGCAAAACTTCCTGTCCCGAGCCGAAACGCTCAAGTGCCCGGCGTCCCGTATCCCCCGCCGCCGGGCGTTTCGATGACGAACACTTCGCCCGGCATCAGCTCCGCCTTGTCGGCTCCGCCAAGCTCCAAGATACTGCCGTCGGAGCGCTCGACCCAATTGCGTCCAACCTTGCCCGGTTCGCCGCCGGCCATGCCATAGGGGGGAATGCGGCGGTGCCCCGACAGGATCGCGGCCGTCATGGCCTCGAGAAAACGCACCCGGCGCACGGCGCCGTTGCCGCCGCGCCACTTGCCGTTGCCGCCCGAACCGCGGCGGATCTCGAAACTTTCCAGCATCACCGGAAAGCGCCATTCCAGCACCTCGGGGTCGGTAAGCCGGGTGTTGGTCATGTGCGTGTGCACGCAATCGGTGCCGTCGAAGCCTTGCAGCGCGCCTTTTGCGCCGGCGTCCGCCCCACCTGCGCCCGAGCCGCCGCAAATGGTCTCGTAATACTGGTAATCGGCGTTGCCGAAAGTGAAATTGTTCATCGTGCCCTGGGAGGCGCCCATCACGCGCAGCGCGCCATAGAGGGCATCGGTGATGCATTGCGAGGTCTCGACATTGCCGGCGACCACCGCCGCCGGATAGCGCGGCCGCAGCATGCTGCCCTCGGGAATGATCACCTTGAGCGGCTTCAGGCAACCTGCATTGAGCGGAATGTCGTCGTCCACCAGCGTGCGGAACACGTACAGCACGGCCGCCATGCATACGGCCGAGGGCGCGTTGAAATTGTTCGGCAGCTGCGCCGAGGTGCCGCTGAAGTCGATGATGGCGCTGCGCGCCGCGTGGTCGATGCCGATCTTGACGCGGATCACCCCGCCCGAGTCCATCTCATAGCTGAACTCGCCCGGCTTGAGCACATCGATCACGCGGCGCACCGCCTCCTCGGCGTTGTCCTGCACGTGCCGCATATAGGCGTGCACCACGTCCAGGCCGAAATGCTCGACCATGCGCCGCAGTTCCTGCACGCCTTTTTCGTTGGCGGCGATCATGGCGCGCAGGTCGGCGAGATTCTGCTCGATGTTGCGCGCCGGATATCTCCCCGAGCCGAGGAGCGCGACGGTCTCTTCCTCGCGCAGGCGCCCCTCCTCGACCAGCAGAAAGTTGTCGATCAGCACGCCTTCCTCTTCCACCACTTTGCTGTCGGGCGGCATCGAGCCGGGGGTGATGCCGCCGACGTCGGC
>MERK01000194.1 GCA_001770575.1 Betaproteobacteria bacterium RIFCSPLOWO2_12_FULL_64_23 | reverse complement strand
TTCCTTGCGTACCTTGCCGGCAAACGGCTCCCTTCCCTCAATCAGGTAGATCAAGGCGCTGGCGTCGAAAAAAGCGATCACCAGTCGCGCTCGGCCTTGAGGTCAGCGTCGATCCTGGCTTTGCTGCGCTTGCCGGCAGCAGGCTGCGACAACAGCCATTGCATGGCGGTCAAGCCGCTTGGTGCCGCCACCTTGCCCTGCGCCAGTCGCTGATAGTCGTCCTCGGATAGCACCACGGCCGCCGGCCGGTTACGCTTGACGATGTGCACCGGGCCGCGGCGCAGGCCATCCTCTATCGCGGCCATGCCGCGGCGCTTGAGTTCGGCAACGGTAAGGGTGTTGTTCATGGCTAGCTCCTATAAGTACTGATTACGGTACTGATTATAGAGTAATTGGTACTAAATGGCCAGAGCGCTTCAGTGCTGCGGGAATATGCCCCGGCTCGCAATCCAACTGGCCGCACCACCCCGCTCCGCGCTATCATGCTTCGTATCGGACTGCCCGCCGGAAGCCGGTATCCGAAATAGCTGGAAACAACGAACCTCAGGGGGAACACATGAAGACACGCAGAGCTTTTTTGTTGGGCACGGTTGCGCTGGCGATGACAGCGGTTTTCAGCGGGCCCGCCACCGCGCAAAACACCATCAAGATCGGGGAGTTGAACAGCTACAAGAACTTCCCCGCGTTCCTCGAACCGTACAAGAAAGGCTGGGAACTGGCGCTGGAGGAAATCAACAAGGCCGGCGGTGTCCTCGGCAAGAAAGTCGAAGTGATCTCGCGCGACGACAACGGCACTCCGGGAGACGCGGTGCGCGTGGCCGAAGAACTGCTGTCGCGCGAGAGCGTCTCCTTCCTCATGGGCACTTTCGCCTCGCACGTGGGCCTCGCGGTAAGCGATTTTGCCAAACAGAGAAAGACGCTGTTCATCGCCGCCGAACCCCTGACCGACCAGATCGTGTGGAACAAGGGCAATCATTACACTTTCCGCCTGCGCCCTTCGACCTACATGCAGGTCGCCATGCTGGTGCCGGAAGCGGCGAAGCTGAACAAGAAGCGCTGGGCCATCGTCTATCCCAACTACGAGTACGGCCAGTCGGCCACCGCCGGCTTCAAGAAACTGCTCTCGGCCAAACAGCCCGGCGTAGAGTTCATCGCCGAGCAAGCGCCGGCGCTGGGCAAGATCGAGGCCGGCGCCGTCGTGCAGGCCCTGATCGACGCCAAGCCGGACGCCATTTTCTCCTCCTTGTTCGGCGGCGACCTGCAGAAGTTCGTGCGCGAGGGCAATCAGCGCGGACTGTTCAAGGACCGCCCGGTGTTCAACCTGCTTGCGGGCGAGCCGGAGTATCTCGATCCGCTCAAGGACGAAACGCCTGCCGGCTGGTACGTGACCGGCTATCCCTGGGAACAGATCAATACGCCCGAGCACCAGAAATTCCTGGCAGCCTACCGTACCAAGTGGAACGATTATCCGCGTCTGGGTTCGGTGGTCGGCTACGCCACCATGATGACTGCATTCGAAGCGATCAAGAAAGCCGGCTCTACCGACACCGAGAAAATGATCGCCGCAATGAAAGGCCTGCAGATGGATTCTCCGCTGGGCAAGTTCAGCTATCGCGCCCTCGATCACCAGTCCACCATGGGCGCTTATGTCGGGCGCCTGGCGCAAAAGGACGGCAAGGGCATGATGGTCGACTGGAAATACGCCGATGGCGCCGGTTTCCTGCCCAGCGACGCCGAGGTCAAAGCCCTGCGGCCGGCGGAGTAAGCGCAATACGCCATACCTCCCCTTTTCCCTCTCCCGCACAGGGAGAGGGAATGCCTCGTCGGGCGCTTCGTAAGAAACATTCAACGAGCCGAATTTGAGCCTCAGCGCCATTTTCGTCCAGCTGCTCAACGGCCTCGCTTCGGCCTCGTCGCTGTTTCTGGTGGCGGCCGGGCTGTCGCTCATTTTCGGCGTCACCCGCATCGTCAACTTCGCCCATGGTTCGCTCTACATGCTGGGCGTCTATACCGCCTACAGTCTGGTGAAAACCTTCGGCGGCGGCATCCTCGGCTTCTGGGGCGCGGTGCTGGCCGCGGGCCTGATCGTGGGCGTGTTCGGCGCACTGGTCGAGCGCCTGCTGCTGCGGCGCCTGTACCGCGCGCCGGAACTGCTGCAACTGCTCGCCACCTTTGCGCTGGTGCTGATCATCCGCGACTTTGCGCTCTGGGCCTGGGGTCCGGAGGACTTGCTGGGTCCGCGCGCGCCCGGCCTGGACGGCGCGGTCGGCATCGCCGGCCGCCGGGTCCCCGAATACGATCTGTTGCTGATCGCGCTCGGCCCGGTGGTGCTCGGTCTCTTGTGGTTGCTGCTCACGCGCACGCGCTGGGGCACGCTGGTGCGCGCGGCGACCGAAGACCGCGAGATGGCCGGCGCACTGGGCGTGAACCAGTCTTGGCTGTTCACCAGCGTATTCGCGCTCGGTGCCTTTCTCGCCGGCTTGGGCGGCGCGATCCAGATTCCGCGCGAGCCGGCGGTGCTGACCATGGACCTTTCCATCCTGGCCGACGTGTTCGTGGTGGTGGTGGTCGGCGGCATGGGCAGCATCCCCGGCGCCTTCCTCGCCGCAGTGATCATCGGCGTGCTCAAGGCCATGTGCATCGGCATCGGCAACGTCAGCGCATTCGGCATCGATTTCTCGTTTTCCAAGCTGACGCTGGTGGTGGAGTTCATCGTCATGGCGGTGGTGCTGGTGATCCGGCCCTGGGGTTTGCTCGGTCGATCGCAGGGCATACCGCGCGGCGCGGCATCGGTGGAGCCGCCTTTGCACCTGCCCTCGCCTGCCCTGCTCAAAGGGTTCGCGGCGGCGCTGCTCGCGCTTGCGCTGCTGCCGCTCGTCTCCGACCGCTATACCCTGGTGCTGCTGACCGACATCCTGGTGTTCGCGCTGTTCGCGGTCAGCCTGCATTTCATCATGGGCCCGGCCGGGATGCATTCCTTCGGCCACGCGGCTTACTTCGGCCTGGGTGCCTACGCCGCAGCACTCCTGTTCAAGCACGCGCTGCCGATGGAGCTCGCGCTCCTGCTCGCGCCGTTTGCCGCCGGACTGGGCGCGCTCGCATTCGGCTGGTTCTGCGTGCGCCTGTCAGGCGTGTACCTGGCGATGCTGACGCTCGCCTTCGCGCAAATCGCCTGGTCGGTGGTGTACCAATGGGATGCCTTCACCGGCGGCTCCAACGGCCTGGTGGGCGTCTGGCCGGCGCAGTGGCTCGCCGGGAAGACCGCGTTCTACTATCTCGCGCTGGCGCTTTGCGCCGGCGGCATCTTGATCCTGTGGCGCATCCTGTATTCGCCTTTCGGCTACGCGCTGCGCGCGGGGCGCGACTCGCCGCTGCGCGCCGACGCCATCGGCATCGACGTGCGCCGGCAGCAGTGGCTGGGCTTCGCGCTGGCCGGCCTATTTGCTGGCCTGGCCGGCGCGGTATACGCGTTCTCCAAAGGCAGCATTTCTCCCGACAGCCTGTCGATTCCGCGCTCGGTGGACGGCCTCGTGATGGTGCTCATGGGCGGCATACAGACGCTCACCGGCGCGGTCGCCGGCGCCGCAGTGTTTACCTGGCTGCAGGACACCATCTCGCGCCAGACCGAATTCTGGCGCGCGCTGCTCGGCGGCATCATCCTGTTTCTGGTGCTGGTATTCCCGCAGGGGATCGCGGGCTTTCTGCGCGAGCGCTGGGAAGCGCGCGCGGGCGGGAGCAAGGGATGAACGTCTTGAACGTCGCCAAGCTTTCCAAGGCCTTCGGCGGCGTGCAGGCCGTATGCGACGTCAGCTTCAGCCTCGCCTCGGGCGAGTTGCTGGCGCTGATCGGCCCCAACGGCGCGGGCAAGACCACCTGCTTCAACCTGCTCAATGGCCAGATCGCGGCCGACAGCGGCAGCGCCGAATTCGAGGGCCGCAGCCTGATCGGCCTCAAGCCGCGCCAGATCTGGCGCCTGGGCGTGGGACGCACGTTCCAGATCACCGCCACGTTCTCCTCCATGAGTGTGCGCGAAAACGTGCAGACTGCCCTGCTCAATTTCCACGGCAGGCTCAACTCGCTCGTCTCCCTGGCCGCGCGCCAGTACCTGGACGAGGCGATGGAACTGCTCGCGCGCGTGGGCATCGCCGAGCAGGCTGGGCGCCCCTGCGCCGTGCTCGCCTACGGCGACCTGAAGCGGGTGGAACTCGCCATTGCGCTGGCCAACCGGCCGCGCCTGTTGCTGATGGACGAGCCCACCGCGGGCATGGCGCCGCCCGAGCGCGTGGCGCTGATGCAGCTAACCGCCGAACTCGCGCGCGCGTCCGGCATCGCGGTGCTGTTTACCGAACACGACATGGACGTGGTGTTCGCGCACGCCGACCGCATTCTCGTCTTGAATCGCGGCAGGCTCATCGCCGAAGGCAAGCCGGCCGAAGTGCGCGCCAATCGGGAGGTGCAGGAAGTCTACCTCGGCTCGGGCAGCCTTTTCGGAGCTGCGCATGCTTGAGATGAAGGACGTCAGCAGCGCCTACGGCCGGGCGCATATTCTGTACGACCTCAGCCTGTCGGCGAACCGCGGGGAGGTCGTGGTGCTGCTGGGCCGTAACGGCGCGGGCAAGTCCACCACACTGAAAACGCTCATCGGCCTGGTGCGGCCGCTCGCGGGCGAGATCAGCTTCGACGGCCGGCGCATCGAGCGCTTGGAACCCTACGAGATCGCCCGCCTCGGCCTGGGCTATGTGCCCGAAGAGCGGCGCATATTCACCGATCTCAGCGTGATGGACAACCTCGAAGTGGGCCGACAGGCGCCGCGCACGGGCGCGCCGCGGTGGACCCCGGAAAAACTGTTCGAGTTATTCCCCAATCTGGCCGATATGCGCGAGCGGCGCGGCGCGCACATATCGGGCGGAGAGCAACAGATGCTCACCATCGCGCGCACGCTGATGGGCAACCCCAGCGCCATCCTGCTCGACGAACCTTCCGAAGGCCTGGCGCCGGTGATCGTCGAGCAGATGGCCAGAACCATCCTGGAGCTGAAGCAGGAAGGACTGTGCGTGTTGCTGTCGGAGCAGAACCTGCATTTTGCCAACCTGGTCGCCGATCGCGCGTATATCATCGAGAAAGGCCATATCCGCTATCAGGGCACGATGACCGAGCTTGCCGCCAACGCGCAAGTGCGCGCCACCTACCTGTCCGTCTGAAGCATGAATGCGCACAGCTGGGTCGTGGGCATCGATGTCGGCGGCACGTTCACCGACCTCATCATGCTCAACGTCGAGGACGCGACGGTGCGCCTGGCGAAGGTGCCGACGACGATGGACAACCAGGCCTACGGCGTGGTCGCGGCGCTCTCGGCCGCGGGCGCGATCCTGCCCGAGCTGCAGGTGATCGTGCACGGCACGACCACCACCACCAACGCCATCCTCGAGCGCAAGGTCGCCAAGGTCGGTTTGATCACCACCCGCGGCTTTCGCGATTCGCTCGAACTCGGGCGGCGCACCCGCCCCAAGCCTTACGGGCTCACCGGCTCGTTCGAGCCGCTGGTGCCGCGTGAGCTGCGCCTCGAAGTGCCCGAGCGCATGGATGCCGAGGGCGAAGTGGTGACGCCGCTGGACGATGCGGCGGTGAAAACCGCGGTCGAGGAGTTGATCGCCAAAGGCTGCGAAGCGCTGGTGATCCATTTCCTGCACAGCTACATCAATCCGGCGCACGAGCGCCGCGCGCTGGAAATCGCGCGCGGCCTGTGGCCCAACGCCTACCTCACCGCGGGGCATCTGATCCTGTCGGAATACCGCGAATATGAGCGCGGCACCACCGCCTGCGTCAACGCCGCGGTGCAGCCGATACTCGCACGCTATATCGAGCGCCTGCGCAGCGAACTGCGCGCCAAAGGATTCAGCAACGACCTGCTGGTGATGCAGGGCAACGGCGGCACCGTGTCCTCGGCCATTGTTTCCGAGCATGCGGTAAACACGGTCATGTCCGGTCCGGCCTCGGGCGTGATGGCCGCGGCCTACACCGCGTCGGCTGCCGGCTACAGCGAAGTGGTCACCTACGACATGGGCGGCACCTCGACCGACGTGGCGCTGATCCAGGCGGGCGTGCCCACCGTGTCCTCGGAGCTGGAACTGGAATACGCCATGCCGATCCACGTGCCCATGGTGGACATTCACACCATAGGCGCGGGCGGCGGCTCGATCGCCTTCATCAATCAGGCCGGCATGCTCCAAGTCGGCCCGGAATCGGCCGGCGCCACGCCCGGCCCGATCTGCTACGGCCGCGGCGGCAGCGAACCCACCATCACCGACGCCAATCTGATCCTGGGGCGGCTCAATCCGGAGAAACTGCTTGCCGTGGACCGGCCGGTGTCGCTGGCCCAAGTGCGCACTATCATCGTCGAGAAAATAGGCAAGCCGCTGGGGCTGGACGCGAGCGCAGCCGCTGCGGCGATACTGCGCATCGCCAACGACAGGATGGCGGGCGCGATCCGCATGGTTTCACTTGCGCGCGGCCACGATCCGCGCGACTTCGTGCTGTTCCCTTTCGGCGGCGCAGGTCCCCTGCATGCGGCGGCGCTGGCGCGCGAGCTCGGCATTCCGAAGTTGTTGATCCCGCTGCTGCCGGGCATCACCAATGCGCTGGGTTGCGTCGTTGCCGATGCCCGCCACGATTACGTCAATACCGTCAACCAGCCTTTGCCCGCGCTCGATATTGGGCTGGTCTGGTCCACCCTGGAGGCGCAGATCGCCGAAGGCCGGGCCACGCTCGCGCGCGAAGGCGTGGCGATCGAAGGCACGCGCATCCTGCACTTTGCCGACATGCAGTTCCAGGGCCAGAGCCACATACTCACGCTCGGCCTGCCGCAGCTCAAGGTGGCGAAGGACGAACTGCAGCGCCTGTTCGAGGCCGCCTACTGGGAGCGCTTCGGCGTCGAGCTGCCCGAGATCCGCGCCGTGCTGGTCAACCTGCACACTGCCGTGATCGGCCTGCGGCCGCGGCTGGACCTGGCCGTGCTTGCGCGCGCGGAACAGCGCGCCCGGGACCTGCAGGGCGCGTTGAACGGCGTGCGAGCGGTCTGGTTCGAAGGCGGCTTTCGCGACACGCCGATCTATCAGCGCGAAAAGCTGCCGCAGGCGGCAAGATTCACCGGCCCGGCCGTGATCGAGCAGCTCGACTGCACCACGGTGATCGATCCGGGCAACCGGGTCGAACTGGACGCGCTCGGCAATCTGCTGGTGACGGTGTGACGCGATGAAAGACCTCCTGTTCACCGAATGGGCGAAACCATGAGCATCGCCATCGACCCCATCACCCTTGCCGTGATCCAGAACGGCCTCAACCAGGTCTGCAACGAAATGGATCTGGCGTTCTGTCGCGCGGCGTTTTCTCCGGTGATCTCAGAGGCGATGGACCGCTCCGACGGCATTTACCACCGCGACGACGGCGCGCTGATCGCGCAGGGTGAATTGGGCCTGCCGGTGTTCGTCGGCACCATGCAGTTCTCCACCCAGGCGGTGATCGAGCGCGCGAAAAGCGTCGAACCGGGCGACGTGTTCATCGTCAATGACCCCTATCTCGGCGGCACCCATCTGATGGACGTGCGTTTCGTCAAACCGTTTTTCTATCAGGGCAGGCTGTTCGCCTGGCTCGCCAATACCGGCCACTGGCCCGACATCGGCGGCATGGTGCCGGGCGGATTTTCCGCGCACGCCACCGAATCGGAGCAGGAAGGCCTGCGCCTGCCGCCGGTGAAACTGTTCAAGCGCGGCGTGATGGACGAAGAGATCCTCGCCATCATTCTGTCGAACATCCGCATCGCCGATCAGCGCATCGGCGACATCAAGGCGCAGGCGGCGGCGCTCGCCATCGGCGAAAAACGCCTCGCCGCCCTGCTCGACCGCTATGGGGCGGACACTGTGGATGCGGCCATCGCCGAACTGCGCGCGCGCGCCGCGCAGCAAATGCGTGCCAAGATCGCCACCATCCCCGATGGAACCTACGCCGGCCATGCCATCGTCGATTCCGACGGCGTGGTGGATGAGCCGCTGTTGATCAAAATGAAAATCACCAAGCAGGCGAGCGGGCTCACGTTCGACATGAGCGGATCTTCCCCGCCTTGCCGCGGACCGATGAATTCGGTCATCGCCACCACCAAGTCTTCGATCTACCTGGCGATGAAGCACATTTTTCCCGAGGTGCCGATCAACGCCGGCACGTTCGAGCCGCTCACCATCATCGAGCCCGAAGGCACCTTCCTCTATGCGCATTATCCGCGCCCGGTCTCGGGCTGCGCGGCCGAGGTGAGCCAGCGCATCGCCGAGGCCGTGTTCTGCGCCCTCACCCACGCGATCCCCGACCAGCTGTTCGCGGCGCCCGCCGGTTCCTCGGGCAATCTGGCGCTGGGCGGACTTGATCCGAAACGCCAGCGCTCCTATGTCATGTACGTCATCTCGGGCGGCGGCTATGGCGGCAATCCGCGCGGCGACGGCCTCTCCAACGGCTGCTCCACCATAGGCATATCCAAGACCACGCCGATCGAGGTGATGGAGCAATATTACCCGGTGCTGTTCGAGGAGTATTCGCTGCACGAAGGTTCCGGCGGCGCGGGTGAACACCGCGGCGGCTTCGGCGTC
Source organism: Betaproteobacteria bacterium RIFCSPLOWO2_12_FULL_64_23 (assembly GCA_001770575.1). Classification (GTDB taxonomy): domain Bacteria; phylum Pseudomonadota; class Gammaproteobacteria; order Burkholderiales; family SG8-39; genus 2-12-FULL-64-23. The sequence continues at coordinate 901 of MERK01000194.1, read as the reverse complement.
AATTACACCATTCGCCTGCGCCGCGGCACTGCGCGCGCTTCGATGGTGATGGACCATGGCCGCACCGGCCCCCTGGGCGCGCTGGGCGGCGCGGACGGCGGCGTGAACAAAGTGCGCATCGAGCGCGGCGCCACGAGCTATGTGCCGCCGCATTTGTCCAAGGACCAGGACATCGAAATGCAACCCGGGGACCGCATCTTTGTTTCCACGCCCGGCGGCGGCGGTTTCGGCGATCCGTTCAAACGTGAGCCAAAGCGCGTGGCGCAGGATGTGACGCGCGGCTATTACACGACCGTGCAGGCCGAGAGTTTGTTCGGCGTGAGTCTGGGTGGCGACGGTTCCGTCGATTCGAAGCGCACCGAGGCGCTGCGAAAGCGCAGGTGACCGCCGACGGCGGCACTTGGTACGCCATATATAATGCGCAAACTCCCGCGGCCACAAAGCGCCATCCATTTTGATCACCGATCCCCTGTTCTACGTCGCCGCGATCCCGGCGCTGCTGATTACCGGCATTTCCAAAGCCGGCTTCGGCACCGGTCTCGGCATCCTCGCCGTGCCGCTGATCGCGCTCACCATTCCAGCGAGCCAGGCCGCCGCCATCATGCTGCCCATCTTGTGCGTCATGGATCTGGCCGCACTGTGGGCCTACCGCGGCCGATGGAGCCGCGAGAACATGAAAATCATGCTGCCCGGCGGCCTAGTGGGCATCGTTCTGGGCGCGCTTACCTTCCGTTACGTGAACGAAGCCGGCCTGAAGCTCGCGCTCGGCGCAATTGCAATCGGTTTCCTGCTGCAGCGCTGGTTGGGTAATTCCATTTCTACTTCAATAGGGCATTAACGATCCAGTCCCAGGCAACGATGGACTTGACCTGGGGCCTGTCGTTCTCCAAAGCCAACAAGC
>MERK01000193.1:6085-6246 GCA_001770575.1 Betaproteobacteria bacterium RIFCSPLOWO2_12_FULL_64_23 | reverse complement strand
ATGCGGCCGGGCTGGAGTGAATTGATGGTGATGTCGTGCCCGGCCAATTTCATACGCGACAGTCCTTTGGCCCAGGCGTGGACCGCGGCCTTGGCGGAACTGGCAACATTGATGCCCATGATGCCATCCGGCTCCGAGGTACCGGTGAGATTGACGATGCG
>MERK01000193.1:0-6075 GCA_001770575.1 Betaproteobacteria bacterium RIFCSPLOWO2_12_FULL_64_23 | reverse complement strand
TTTTCGATCATTCCCGGGATCACCGCGTGCGTGAGTTCGCGCAGACGGAAAAAATTCACCATCATGCCCTCTTCCCATTTATCGACGCCCGCCTCAAAAGGCACGGAACGGCTGCCGCCGGCAGCGTTGATCAGGATGTCGATCCGTCCCAGTTGCCGCTTCGCCGCGGCGGCGAGCCGCTCGGGCGTTTCGGGGTCGTAAAGATCGGCCTCGATGATGGCCGGCATCCGGCCACCCGCGCTTTCGATTTCCCCTGCCAATTGGTCGAGCAGGGACTTGCGGCGTGCAGCCAGGGCGACATGCGCACCTTCACGCGCCAGGCCCTTGGCGATGGCGCGGCCGATGCCTTGGCTCGCGCCGGTAACGAGGGCGGTCTTGCCGGTGAGTTGCAGGTCCAATTTTCTTCTCCTTTAAGACATGAAATGAATTCGAGACAGAACTGATGATTGTAATATGCCGCAAGTATGATCGGCGCGGCCTGGGACTTCAAGTCCGGCGGATTGGCGCGCAACCCCCGATCTCGCGCTACCTCTATACCAGATGGGGCTTAACGCAATGCTCTTTCGACTATACGCGAAAATCAATTTTATGGTGGGCATGCCTCGTATTGAATTATCATGTAATGAGAAAAGTCAACCCTCAGCATTGTCCAAGGTGCACGACACATTTCTAATATTGCGCGATATTCCAACAGTTGGCACGGACCTGCTTGCTCGCTTGCGCCGGAGCTGAAGATGCAGGCCGCACCGTTTGCTGTGGAGCATCCGCTGCGCGAAGCGGTGATCCTCGCGCACGGCCTGTGGATGGGCGGCTGGGCGATGCAGGGTCTGCGCCTGTTGCTGTCGCGCCGCGGCTATGCCGCTTATGCCTTCGACTATCCCACCCTGGCGCACGGCCTGGACGAGCATGCGCGCTTGCTTGCCGCGCGCATCGCCGAATTGCGGCAACCGGCGATTCATCTGGTCGGTCACAGTCTGGGAGGCCTGGTGATCCTGCGCTATCTGAGGAAATATGGTGAACGGCGCATCGGCCGCATCGTGCTGCTCGGCACGCCTGTACGCGCGTGCATGGCCGCGCTGCGCTTCGAGAATATGGCTGCGGCGGAGCGGCTGTTGGGAGCCAGCCGCGAGATTTGGCGCAGCCTGCCGGATGATTACCGGCCGCAACGCGAGTTGGGGGTAATCGCCGGCAGCCGCCCCTGGGGCTTAGGAAGCCTGGTCATGCGCCTGCCGGGCACCAACGACGGCCTGGTGCGGCTGGAGGAGACCGAGGTGGCGGGCATGCGCGATCGCATCGTGTTGCCGGTCAGTCACAGCGGCATGCTCGTGTCCACGCGCGTCGCGCGCGAGGTCGCGGCTTTCCTCGAACGCGGAGCGTTCGATCACGACGGTCGAGGAGTGTTCGAACGCGAAAGCCGCGGCGCGTTCACGCGCGAAGGGCGCTGATGCGCGTGCGCTGCCTGCTGCTCCTTGCAGCGCTCGCGCCGCTTTTTTGCGGCTGCGGCACGCTGCGCTACTACTCGCAGGCAGTGAGCGGGCACCTGGATCTGATGCGCCGCGCCTCTCCCATCGACGCACAACTCGGCAGCGATGCCGTCGCGGCAGCACTCAAGGTCAAGCTGCACGCGGTGCTGCGCATTCGCCAGTTCGCCAGCCGCGCGCTCGGGCTGCCCGACAACGGCAGCTACAAGAGCTATGCCGATCTGGGGCGGCCATACGCACTATGGAATGTATTCGCCGCGCCTGAATTTTCGATAGAGCCGATCCGCACCTGTTTTCCGTTCGCCGGTTGCGTCGGCTACCGCGCTTACTTCGCTGAAGCCGATGCCCAGGCCGAAAGCGCAGCCTTGCGAGCGCGGGGCTATGATGCCCACGTGGGAGGCGTGCCCGCTTACTCGACACTGGGCTGGTTCGACGACCCGGTGCTCAACACCTTTATTCACTACCCCGAAGCACAGCTCGCGCGCCTGATCTTCCACGAACTCGCGCACCAGTTGCTCTATGTCAAGAACGACACGCGTTTCAACGAATCCTTCGCCACGACGGTGGAGCAGGCGGGCGTGGAACGCTGGCTGGTGGAAAACGGAAACGAGCGCGAGCGCGCCGCCTTTGATCGTTCGCAACGGATGAAACGCGAGTTTGTTGCGCTGGTGCTGAAGTATCGAACCATACTGGAGCAGTACTACCGGCAGGATCTGCCCGCGCAAGAAAAGCGCTTGGGCAAGGCGCAGCGCTTCGCCGACATGGAAGAAGAGTACCGTCAGCTCAAGGCCTCATGGGACGGGTTCGCCGGCTACGACCGCTGGTTTGCCGGTAAACCCAACAACGCGACCCTCGCCTCGGTGGCGCTGTACACCGAGTTGGTGCCGGCTTTCCGCGCGCTGCTCGAGCGTGAAGGGAGCGACCTGCCGCGCTTCTACGCCGCGGCGAAAGAGCTGGCTAAACTAACCAAGGAAGAGCGCGACGCGCGGATGCGCTCCGTACTCGAGAATTGAGCTGCTGCGCATCGCAGGCACGAGCGCTTATACGTAGTTTGCGACGAACGGCCTTGCGCGCTACGCGCGCCAACCATGTTTTCCGCGCGGATGAAAAGCGCATCCGCACAGAAAACATGGTTATGGATAAAACCAAACGCAGTGCGGGGGTTTTATCCAAGATCGCCGATGGCGCACGGATGTGCTTTTCATCCGTGCGCCATCGGCGATCCGCGCGGACGGGTTTTCGTCCGCGCCAGGTTTTTTGCGCTAAATATCCTTACCACGCAGTCCAGCCCAGGTCCATGGTCAGCGCCGCGCCGGTCATCGGGTCGGTGGCGACGGTGATTTTTTCCTTGAAACCGCTGAGTCGCGATTTTCAGTTGAGCGGCAGCAGCACGCTTTTCTTGAACGCTTCGCGCTGGCTCAAGCGCTTGAACCAGGCTTCCACGTTGGGCAGGGGCGGCCGCTCCATGTCGATGCCGAACCAGCGCCAGCTGATGGCGCCCAGTGGAATATCGCCGATGGTGAGCTCGTTGCCGACGATGTAGTCGCTACCGGCGAGCGCGGCATCGAGGATTTTCAGGATCTCGCCGGCCTTGTTGCGGGCGGCCTCGATCTCTTCCAGATTGCGCTTCTCCGGCGGCGTTCTCACTAGGCCCCAGAATACCGTGCGCATGGGCGGCCAGTACACGGTCGTGCACCAGTCCATCCACTTGTCCGACTGCGCGCGAGCTGCCGGGTCTTCGGCCCACATACTGCCCTTGCCGTATTTCGCGCCGAGATAGCGCACGATGGCGTTCGACTCCCAGATCACGGCGCTGCCGTCCTCTATGACCGGCACCAGGCCGTTGGGATTCATCTTGCGGAAATGGGGCTCGTTAACCACGCCGTACTGCATGCCGGCATCGATGCGTTCGTAGGGTAGCTTCAGCTCCTCCAGGCACCAGATCGCCTTCTGCACGTTGACCGAGTTGTTGCGTCCCCAAAGCTTGAGCATGGATTTCTCCCGGTTGTGTCCTTGCGTCGAGTAGTCTGAAATGAGCCGGCCGTCAGGCCGACCGGGAGCCGCGATGGCTCAAATTTTCGCCGCCGCGGCGAGCGCCTGATCCAGGTCCCACAGGATATCGTCGATCTCCTCCAGACCGACCGAGATGCGGACCATGTCGGGCGTGACACCGGCCGTGATCTGCTCTTCCTCGGACAGTTGGCGGTGGGTGGTCGAGGCCGGGTGGATCACCAGCGTGCGCGCGTCGCCGACGTTGGCAAGGTGGCTCATGAACTGCGCCGCATCGATGAAGGCCTCGCCTGCCCTGACGCCGCCCTTGACGCCGAAGGTCATGATTCCGGCGCAGCCTCTGGGCAGGTATTTCTGCGCGAGCGCGTGGTAGCGGCTGGAAGCGAGGCCGGGATAGTTCACCCAGCTCACCTGCGCGTGCGCTTCCAAAAACTGCGCTACCTTGAGCGCGTTGTCGCAATGCGCCTGCATGCGCAGGTGCAGGGTCTCCAGGCCCTGCAGCAGCATCCAGGCGTTGAACGGCGACAGCGCCGGGCCGAAGGTTCTGAGCGTCTCCATGCGCGCCTTCATGGTGTAGCCGAAATCGCCGAAGGTCTCGTAGAAGCGCACGCCGTGATAACCGCGCGAGGGTTCGGTCATGCCGGGGAAGTTGCCGTTGTCCCAAGGGAATTTGCCCGATTCGACCATCACCCCGCCCATGGTGGTGCCGTGCCCGCCGATGTATTTGGTCGCCGAGTGCACCACGATGTCGGCGCCGAACTCGAACGGTCGGCAAAGATACGGGGAGGCGAAGGTGTTGTCGACGATGAGCGGAATGCCGGCTTCGTGCGCGATGTTCGCCACCGCCTCGAGGTCGAGCACGTTGATCAGCGGGTTGCCCATGGTCTCGGCGTACAGCGCCTTGGTCTTCTTGGTGATCGCGCGGCGGAAATTTTCGGGCTCGTCGGGATCGACGAAAGTGGTGTTGATGCCGAGCTTGCGGAAATTTACTTCGAACAGGGAGTAAGTGCCGCCGTACAGCGTCGAGGCCGAAACGATCTCGTCGCCCTGTTCGCACAGCGTGAGCAGCGCCGTCGTTTCCGCCGCCTGGCCGGTGGCGAGCGCGAGCGCCGCGCGCCCGCCTTCGAGCGCCGCCATGCGCTCTTCGAACACCGCCGTGGTCGGATTGGACAGGCGCGTGTAGACGTTGCCGAAGGTTTGCAGATTGAACAGACTCGCTGCGTGCTCGGCCGAATCGAACACGTAGGAGGTGGTCTGGTAGATGGGCACCGCGCGCGCGCCGGTGGCCGCGTCGGGGATCTGTCCCGCGTGCAGGCACAGGGTGCCGAAGCCGAATTCTCTGTCTGCCATTTTTTTCGGACCTTAGTAGGGTAGCCAGCGCGGCCGCTTGGCCGAGATCACGCCGGTATTTACGCCCGCCCAATTTAAGCCGCCGAACAGGCGCGCATGCTCGATTTTCACGCAGCGGTCCATCACCGTGTCCAGGCCCGCGCCTTCGGCCTTGCGCGCAGCCTCTTCGTTCCTGACGCCGAGCTGCTGCCACAGCACCTTGGCGCCGATGGCGATCGCGTCCCCGGCGATGGGCATGATGTCTTCGGTCTTGCGAAAACAGTCGACGATATCCACTTTAACCGGAATGTCGCGCAGGCTCGCGTAGCATTTCTGTCCCAGCACTTCTTTGTACGCGGGATTGACCGGAATGACGCTATAGCCGCGCTCCATCATGTATTTGGCCGCGAAAAAACTGGGCCGGTACCAGTTGGCCGACAAGCCCACCACGGCGATGACGCGGTTCTCCCGCAGGATGCGGCGCAGGGTCTGGATGTCGTTGTGCATGAGCGGGCCGGGGGCGGAGGCTGTGGCCAAATTGTAGCGTAAAATTGAAACGTCCTTTTCCACTTCTGCTCCTTCCAGACCATGAAGAACGAACTGAAATCACGCACCGGCGGGCAGTTGCTGGTGGACGCGCTGAAGGTGCACGGTGTCGATACCGCGTTCTGCGTGCCGGGCGAGAGCTATCTCGCCGTGCTCGATGCGTTCTACGACGCGCGCGATGCGATCAAACTCATCGTCTGCCGCCAGGAAGGCGGCGCGGCCAACATGGCCGAGGCTTACGGCAAGCTCACCGGCCGGCCCGGCATCTGCATGGTGACGCGCGGTCCGGGCGCGAGCAACGCGGCGATCGGCGTGCATACCGCGCATCAAGACTCCACGCCGATGATCCTGCTGATCGGCCAGGTGGGCACCGATTTCGTCGAGCGCGAGGCGTTTCAGGAAGTCGATTTCCGCCGCATGTACGGCCAGATGGCGAAATGGGTGGCGAGCATCGACCGCGTCGAGCGCGTGCCCGAGTACCTGAGCCACGCCTTTCACTGCGCCATGTCCGGGCGCAAGGGCCCGGTGGTGCTGGCCCTGCCGGAAGACATGCTTACCCAGACCGCTGTCGCCGCCGACACCGATCCTTATCGCGAGGTGGTAGCCTATCCCGGCGGCGGCGACGTCGCCAAGCTGCGCGCCATGCTGGCCGCGGCGCAGCGGCCGCTCGCGATCCTGGGCGGAAGCGGCTGGAACGCCAATGCCTGTG
>MERK01000192.1 GCA_001770575.1 Betaproteobacteria bacterium RIFCSPLOWO2_12_FULL_64_23 | reverse complement strand
AACCCCTGCAAGCCAATATACATGCGGCTTTCAGCCCTATTCCGCTCTAGATTTACCCACTCGATTTCCTGATGAGCCCAATTACTAAAATACACCTGCATAGGCCCATACATGAGTTCATCGGTGTTTGAAAAGATACCAAGAAATACTTGGCAATCTTCATACCTGTTTGCCACGAAATAGTCGAAAAACCATCCGGGGGAAAAAACGGTGTACGGACCATTAAACCAAGTTGCATGGTTTACCAGAATGACTCGGCCACCTGGACGTAGCAGGCGCGATATATTCATCAGTGCCGTTGCAGGATTAAAGATATTGTCCAAGCAACTTCCGTCATAGATAAAGTCAAAGCGATTATGTAGTTCCTCAGGAATATCATCGCTCAGATCGCAGATGATGTCCGCACCCTCGTAATCGGAAACATCAATGCAACTAAAGCTGTTACTTCCAAAGTAATTCATCAGTGCTTTGTCAGTAATGAGGTGGCCACCGCCCACGTTACTAGATCGGGTGACGGTATCGAGTTCAAAGGAAAAGCCCTCCTTTTGCCCAAAACCGTATTTCTTTGACAAGAAATGTATCGAGTCGGCAGTCGCATATGTCGTTTGTCTTCCAATGAATCCGACATCACCTTCGATCGATTTGTACTTGTTTTCGGCAAACAACAATTCAACTGTAGGTAATGACAGACCCATAGTGCTTGACCTTTTCTGCGTTCATGAGTCAACGGGTCTTTATTATGACATAGTCAAAATTGCTTACCCGTGTCAGATTTAATAGACCGTTACCCGAACCCGAAGGGCGCGAAGCGATAGGAAGCCAAGCAGAACTTCAGCAGCGCGCGTTGACGGGGGGAGCGTAAGTAATCGGTTGGTAAGGAAAGCATACTTGACCAGGATGGTCGGCTTTTTTGGCCAAGCGCGGAAGTACATTCAGCAGCGGCCGCTGACCGCAATCGCAACATAGCGGGCATCTGAGCAGAAAGCCGTGGGCATCTGCACCGGGTCGTAACCGATCGGTGAGTGTCTTCTGCTCGGCCTGGACTCGAACCAGAGGCCAAAGGATGGCGAGCGTGTCAGCGCCTTCCCCCCGCCATCTGCACGCTCTCGCGCAGCGCGCGCAACCTCAGCGTGGCAATCGGACCCAGCATCGCACCGAGACCGAGTGCGGTCCAGGCCCAACCCCAGGCAGCGTCTGCGCGCGCGCCGCCCGCACCCTGCCCCAGGTCGAGCACCAGGCCGAACACCCAGGGACTGATGGCGCCGGCGCCGAAACCCAGCACCGAGCGCAGCGCCCACGCCGCTCCCAGGCAGTGCCCGGGCACGAGCTCGGTCAGGGCGGTGGAATAAATCGAGGAGTCGCCGATCGCGGTGAGGTTGTAGGCGATGGCCACTGCGATCACGATCCAGGCCGGCGCGGCGATCAGCCAGCCGAAGCTGAAGGAGCAGATGAGGCTGGCGAGCGACATGAGCAAAATGACCGCGGTGCGCCCCCAGCGGTCGGATAGCACGCCGCCGCCGATGCTGCCCACCATGCTGATCAAATACGTAAGCGCGGCAAACGCGATGCCGAGGCCGGCCATGCCGGTGCCGCCTTCGCCGCCATAGGCGAGTACCACGCCGAGATACGTCGGCAGCCAGGCCCACATGCCGAGCAGTTCCCACGAATGGAATACATAGGCCCAGACGGCGAGCATCGCGGGTTTGTTGCGCCACACCTCGGCCAGCGCGCGCAAGGGATTGGAGTAGCCGGAAGGATGCACTACGTTGCGCGTGCTGCGCAGCGCCCAGAAGGAGAGCAGGCTGGCAGCGACCGGGCCGAGCGCGCAGGCGACGAGCGCCGCGCGCCAGCCGGAGGTGACGACCAGCACGCTCGACAGCCACAGCGACAAAGCATAGCCGAGCGACGCCGCAGCGAGGAAATAGCCCATCACGCGGCCACGCCGCACTGCCGGAAAACGCTCGGCAACCAGGGTCATGCCGGGCGTGTAGGATCCGCCCGAACACAAGCCGGCCAGGCCATGCAGCAAGAGAGCTGAGACGAAGCCGTCGGCGAACAGGGCGAATGCGAGGCCGCTCGCGCAAGCGACGACGCTGGTAGCAAGAAAAGTGCGCTTGGCGCCGTAACGGTCGGCGAGAAAGCCGATCGCGAACAGCGACACCAGATAGCCGACATGCCAGGCCGACTGGATCAGGCCCGCCTGCGCCGAGGACAGGCCCCAGTCCTGCTTCAGCAGCCCGAGCGAGGCGGAATAGGCGACGAATATCAGCGCGAAACCGACGCGCGCCAGGCATAGCGATGCTATCCAGCGTCCGTCGCTCACAATCTAGTCTTTCAGGCGCAACAGCACCGGCTGGTGGTCGGACGCATCCGTATCGAGATTCACCGCCACCTCCTCGACGCGGCCGGCGAGGTCCTCGGTGACAAAAATGAAGTCGCAGGCGTACGCTTGCGGCCACTGCTCGCGGTCGTACACGCCGAGGGTATGATCGTGCGGCCGCCCGCCATGGCGCACTTGCCAGGCGTCGCGATACGCGGGCGTGCCGTCGCTATAGGGGAAGGTGATGCGCGCATGCAGCGGATCGTCCGCGCGGAAATTGAAGTCGGCGGTGAGTATGGCCGAAGCCGGCCGCGGCAGGGTTTCGAACGGCCCGCCCTCTTTGCGCGCATGCTTGCCGTCGCCGCGGTGGCCGGAGGCTTCCGCATGCAGCTCGCGCAGGCGGTTCACCTGCTGCCTGCGCTGCATCTCCGAATAGTATTCGAGGTGCGTGGTGGTCACCCGCACCGGCCCGAACGGCGCGGCGAGCACCACCTCGAGCGCAATGCGCTGCATGCTCGGCACAGCGGGATCCGCCGGCCAGGGAAGAACATGCCGGAACGCCTGCATCACCGGATAGCGCGTGAGGATCAGGTTGCCGAACTGGCGCCGCCTGCCTTGGTCGCCAAGCACGTCCACGGCGATTCCCTCCACCGCAGTGAATCCCGGCAGCAGGCCACCGAGCAAGGCGAACTGGTCCTCACCCGACGATCCGGGCAGATCCGGATAATTGCGCGCCACCTCCTGCAGGCAGAGCACGTCGACATTGGCCATGCCGCGGCAGACGTCGACGATGCGTTTCGGGTCCACGCGGCCGTCGCAGCCGCGGCAGGATTGAATGTTCCAGGTGATGAGATTCATGCCAAAGCCGTGAGCGCAACTCGATTGCGCATTGTAGCCCCTTGCCGTGCGCGCAACCGAGTACGCAGATCGGCGCAGCTGCGGGAAGATAGTAAAATAGGCACGCGAACTTAGCGGAACCCCGCATCTGCGCATGACCGATGCAAGCATGAAACCCTGGACCAGCCTGATTGCGACCCTGCTGCTGGCCGCCTGCGCGTCCTACAGCGGCTCCGGCCTCAAGCCCGGCGAGGCGCGGCTGGACGAGGTGCAGGCGTTGATGGGGTCGCCTGCAATGCGCTGGCAGGATGCCGACGGCTCTGTCCAACTCGCGTATCCGCGCGGACCGGCCGGGCTCGACACCTATATGGCGAAGCTCGCGCCGGATGGACGCCTGCAAAGCATTGCGAACGTCCTCGACCAGCAGACCTTCGCCCGCATCCACGCCGGCCTGACCAAGGACGAGGTATTGCGGCTGATCGGTCCGCCCGACCATAGCCGCAGCGTCTATTTCAAGGCGCGCGACGAGCTCGCGTGGGAGTGGCGCTTCCGCGAAATCTACGGCAACCCCGCGCGTTTCGTCGTGCTCTTCGACGCGAGCGCCGGCCGCGTACGCGGCACCATGATCCTGCCTGAACGCGATGATCGCCGGATGTTTCGGATTCATTGAAATCGCCGGCCTCGTCGCGCCACACGGGCACGGGCGGCGCGAGGAACCGGGCAGTTCGACACACCACCCGCGAGAACCCTCTGCCGCGCGGCGCTGGCGCCCGACGCATGACACCAGGCTGCGACCAAACACTCCGGCATGGGACAAGCTCAATAGTTGCCCCAGCCGCGACGCACAACGGCTCCTGACCTATTTCTTCGGCGCGAGCTCCTCGACCTTCTTCTCCAACGCGTCCAGCCGCTTGAGCGCGGCGTTCGCCTTCACGAAGTCGTAGTAGCTGGCATTGCCGGCCGGCAGATCGACTTGCGAGCCCCAGACAATCCACGAGTCGTCGTAGTTGCGGACTTTCTGATACCCCATTTCCCGCAGCACGGCGTAGGTCTGGGTGGAGCGCGTGCCGGTCTGACAGTAGGCCACGACTTCCTTCTTGGCATCCACTCCCTTGTAGAGTTCCTTGATCCCCGCCGCGTCCTTCAAGGCCATGCCCTCGCGGTCCTGGACTTTCTTCTCCGCCAGTTTCTTCGCCGCCTCGGGATCCTTCCAGGCATACTCGTACGGGATGTTGACATGATTGGCGGCCGGAATATACCCGCCGCGCACCGCCCGGATGTCTTCTCCCGCATTCTCTTTCACGGTCCGCGAATCGATGAACTGGGTTTCCTTGTTCTTCAGGTTTTTCTTGACGAAGTCCGTCGTGGCCAGGCGGTCCGCCCGCACCTTGGCGGTGAATTTCGCGGCAGGAAGTTTTCGCGCCTCGTTCGTCAGGGGGTGCTTGGCCTTCATCCAGTCATCAATGCCGCCCAGATAAACCTTGGCCTTCTCCGCCCCCAGGTACTCGAGGATCCAGAAAACCACCGTCGGACTCGTGTCTCCGGTAGTCCCATACACGATGATCTCATTCTCGCGTGTCAGCCCGGCCTCACCCAGGATCTTCTCGAGTTTCGTCACGGGCAAAATGCGCGCATCCACGTCCCGGAGGGGCACCGCCCAGGCCTTCTCACCGAGCACCACGGCGCCCGGAATGAGCCCCTTCTTGTAAGCCGACGCCGCGCGTGCATCCACCAGCACCACGCCGGGCTTGTCCTTGTTCTTCAGGACATAGTCCGTCTCCACGATCACGTGATGCGCAGATGCCGTTCCGAGCCCGGCGAAAAAAACAACACCCGCCAGCAAGCCTGACCTGCAAATGTCCCATCTTTCGTAGCGCTTCTCCATCACCCACCTCCTTGTCCATGCGTTTGACATACTTAAGGGAACTCCGACAGCTATTCCGGGACTTGCATGCCCGGTTCGAAATAACGATGTGCTTCTTCCGCTATGAAATCAACGTCTGCATCCCGCCCGTATCCGGCAGAACGACCTGAGCAGCATTTGTTCGGTTTTCCTGACATCCGTGACTTGCGCCGTTCGTCAGCTAAACAGCAAACCGCTCAGACACAGCAACCATGTCAGCGATCCGGGTTCTAGTCAAGCACTATTGAATATATGACCGAATTGGAGTTTCTTATCCGCGCAATGATCACGGCGAGTCCGAAAGCGCGCCGCTTTGGCTGGCGCCGGAAGAGTCACTTCGTCGCGCGGTTTTTCAGGACCTTGCGCACATCGGCCGCGACGATCTCGGCCTGCGGAAATCCACCCAGGTAGCGGTAGCGCATGACCCCCCGCGTATCGATCAGGACCGTCAGCGGCGAGTGGTCAACCAGCCCTCGACCCAGTCGTTTGACCTTGACCCCGAACGCGGACCACACGGCTTGGAGCTCATCCGGTTTCCCCGTGAGCAAGGTGGTGGCGGAGAAATCAACGCTACGGCGCACGGCGAAGGTTTTTAATACCTCCGGCGAGTCGATCTCCGGATCGGTAGTCACGAAAACGGACGCCACATCTCCATGGCCCTCTGCCTGCACGCGTTTCTGGACTTCGGTGACCACGTGGAACATGACCGGGCAGACGTCGGGGCAGGAGGTGTAGACGAACGAGACCAGTACGGCCTTGCCCCTGAGATCGCGCAGGGCGAAGCGCCGGCCGTCCTGATCGGTGAGGACGCTATCCGGAGTCTTGGTCGCGACCTGCGTCCGTAACATCCGCACAGGCGGCGCCACGCTCGCATGCTGCCCCGGGGACCCGTGAGGGCCTGCGCCCAGAACCGCCCCGCTCAGGAAGGCCAGAACCAGCCCCAAGCGCATCGATCTCCACCGTCTCATGGCGCCACCCTGCCCAGGTCCCGCAGATGCAGGAGCAGGGCTTGTCGCTCCATGACTGTCAGTACCGGGGCAAACGCCGGCATGGGGCCCACGCCGGATGCAATGGCATCGAGCAGCGGTTCGTCCGCTTTCCGCCGCAGCGCCGGCCTGAGATCGCCTACCCCCCCGTCGAGAAAGCGGGCGATGCGCCCGTCGCCCCGTCCCAGCTTCCCGTGGCAGGTAGCGCAGCGCGACGCATAGATCTGCCGGCCGACCTGCCGCGGATCGGGACTCAGGGCTTCGAACGAATAGACGGTATAGCTCATGTGAAATGTCCCAATCTTTTCCGGCGCGTCTTCGGCGACGAAGTACGAGGCGGGGACCGCCGCCGCCTCACCGGGCTTCAGGATCAGGGAAAAGGTCGACCCGCAGCCCAGATGAACGAGGGCGCTGTCAGCGCCCGGCGGGCCGAACTCCGTCAGGACACCGGCCAGGACTTCCCGCTCGGACTTGTTGCGGATCGTGAACTCGGTCTCGAACACCTCGCCGCGGGACACCGTGATCGAGCGCCGGTATGGGACGAGCTCCCACTGGGCCTGGTTCTCGCCCCGGAACTCGATGGTCGCCGGTGCCTGGCCCGCGACGAGTGGCGAAGCGGCGAGCGCTAGGAAGACGCCGCACAGCAGCGCCCCCGCGCTCACCCTCATGCCTCGCTCCTGCGCCTTACAGTTTCCACACGCTGTCTATCCCGCACAGGACCGCAGTCGTCTGGATGTTGGCGGGCTTGTGGCAGGAATCGCACACCGAAACGGTTTTGCCGACCCGTTGCTTCTTCACGAGGTCGTAGAGTTCGATCTGTCCATCCACTCCCTTCTTGCCGGGCGCGATATCCATCGGCGTGCGCTGCGTGAGCACGGCATAGCGGTTGCCGGGCAGCGGCTGAAAGTCGTGGGTCTCGACGCCG
>MERK01000191.1 GCA_001770575.1 Betaproteobacteria bacterium RIFCSPLOWO2_12_FULL_64_23 | reverse complement strand
CCTCGTTGTCCTCGGGGTTGAACATGCTGTGCAGCGGCTGCCAGGTACCCGGGTCGACCAGATATTCCAGCCGCTGCCACACGGTCAGTCCGCCACGCTCGTTGATCTTGGCCGTGGGCATGCCCACTTCCTCCACCGCCTTCTTCGCGGCGGCGATCTCGGCTTCGATCGCTTCGAGCCGAGCCCGGCTCTCCTGCGTACGCGCGATGCGGTTTTCCTTCAGCGGTTTGCCAAAGCCCGGCATCTTTTCGAAATAAGGTCTCATGCTGTTTCCTTCCTGAATTACGGGTCGCGTCCCTTTTCCCGTGCATCGTAGGAGCGAGCTTGCTCGCGAATTCGATTATTCGCGAGCAAGCTCGCTCCTACAGGGGAAAATGGGGCCTTAGCTCTTTTCCCTACTCGCGGTTAGGCGTAAACCCCAGCGCCATGCCCGAGATCAGGATTTTTTGGATGTTGGACGTACCTTCGACGATTTGCAGCGATTTGGCATCGCGGTAGAAGCGCTCGCCGGATACTCGGTCGAATAGCCGTAGGAACCGTAGATTTTCATGCACTCGTTGGCGGCGTGCACCGCTGCCTCCGAGGCAGCGTACTTGGCGACCGAAGTCTCGTACTGGTTCGGCTTGCCCTGGTCTTTCAGCCACGCCGCCCGGTATACGAGCATCTGCGCCGACTGGTGCTCGACCACCATTTCGGCGATTTGCGCCTGGATCATCTGGTGCTGCGAGATGGGCTTGCCGAACTGGGTGCGCTCGTTGGCGTACTGGATCGCAAGGTCCAGCGCCCCGCCGGCGACGCCAAGCGCGCCCGCGGCACAACCCAGCCGGGTCTGGTTCAATTGCCACATGCAAATGCGGAAACCCTCCCCCGGCTTGCCGAGCACGTTTTCCTTCGGCACCTTCATGCCGTCGAACGCGAATTCGCCGGTCGGCGCGCATTTCAGGCCAAGCTTGGTCTCGATGGCGCGCGCGCTGCAGCCTTTCATGTTCTTCGGCTCGATGATGAACGCGGTAATGCCCTTGTTGCCTTTCTCGCGGTCGGTGTAGGCATAGAGCAGCCCGGCATCGCCCACGTGCGCCTGCGAGATCCACATTTTGTTGCCGTGAACCTCCCAGTGGTCGCCGCGGTCGATCGCGTGGGTCTTCATGCTGGCCACGTCCGAACCGGTATTGGACTCGGTCATCGCAAAAAACCCGAGCTGGGTGCCGGCCACCCAGCCGGGAACGTACTTCTTCTTCTGCGCCTCGCTGCCGAATTTGCTCACGGTCAGCGCCGGCCCCAGGTTCTGCATGTTGAACGGCAGCCGCCAGGACGCCGACACTTTGCCAATCTGCTCGGCCATCAGCACCGACTCCATGTAGCCCATGCCGCTGCCGCCCAGTTCCTCCGGCAACGCGCAGGAGAAAAAGCCGAGCCCGCCCATCTTGGCGACGCGATCGGCGCGGAACTCGTGCTTTGCCTCCTCCTGCTCCAGCGTCGGCGCAATCTCCTCCGCCGCGAATCGCCGCGCCGTGTCCTGGATCAGTCGCTGCTCTTCGCTAAGTTCGAAATTCATCGTTGCCTCGCCCGATGTTGGGATATTGCCTGCGGTTCGTCATTCGAGCACGAGGAGCAGGTCCTCATCCTCGACGCTATCGCCGACCTTCACCTTGATTTCCTTGACCGTGCCGCCGCTGGGCGCGTACACGGTGTTCTCCATTTTCAGCGCCTCGATCACCACGAGCTCGTCGTCTTCCTCGACTTTCGCACCGGGTTCGACCAGCACGGCCAGGATTTTTCCCGCCAGCGGAGCCAGAACTTCTGCCATGGTTACTCCCTTCTCGAATGAGTTGTGCATCGCCAAAACGCATAGTCAAACGTCTGCTGCGCATTACTGCGGCGCAGGCGATCGAGGCGGCGAAATGCGCAGCGCTCAACCGACAGCGTAAGCTAGCACAAAGCGCGTGCTTGCAGTTCGACCGAGATCAAGCTCCGCCACAATCTCCGGGAAAATCTTCTGTTTTCCATGACTTGCGAAAAAGCAGCGTAAGCGCATGCAGAGCATCGCCACCGCGGGCCCGGGGACAGTCCAAGTTCGCCATGACAGATCCTGCGCGATGCCGCTATCATGCGCCATGCCTACGGACCGCCTGCCCGGATGCTTTCGCGACTCGCGCGTGCGAGGCGCGCGATGAATTTGCGGCTGTTTCTGCTCCTTGCCGCCTTGCTCGGACCGGCGCCCATCGCATCGGCCCAGACCGGCGAATCCGCAAATGGCGTATTTCTGGTTGCCTCGCCGGCGCTGGCCGATCCCAATTTCCGCCACAGCGTGGTGCTGGTCACGCAGGCTGCGGATGGCAGCAGCGTGGGTTTCATCGTCAATCGCCCCGGCGAGCGCTCGCTCGCCCAGATCCTGCCCGACAACGAAGTGATGAAGCGCCACACCGAGCCGCTCTACCTCGGCGGCCCGGTGCAACCCGCCGGCCTGTTCGCCGTGTTCCGCGCGCGCGAGAACCCGCCGGACGCGCTACGCGTGCTCGGCGATGTATCCTTCGCCCTGGATCCCGCCGTGGTGGAACGACTGCTGCACGCTCCGCCCGAGCGGGTGCGTTTTTTCAACGGCTACGCCGGTTGGGCGCCGGGACAGCTTGCGCTCGAATTGGAGCGCGGCGGCTGGTACGTGCTCAACGCCGATGCCGAGACCGTGTTCCGCAGGGACACGGGCACGCTGTGGCGCGAACTGCTCCTGCGCGTGCGCGCGGTCACCGCGTTGCTGCGCTAGCGCCGGCCGGCTGTCCCGGGCGCGATCAGCTGTCCGGCGCGAGCAGCGACACGCCCAGGCGCGCGCGGCGCGTCAGCCACAGGTTCGGCCGGTAGCGCGGATCGGCATAGAGCTTCATCATGTTGTTCAGCACCTTGAGCACTTTGGCCGGCCCCAAGGTGTCGCCGAACGCCATCGGCCCGTGCGGGTAGTTGAGCCCCAGCGTCGCGCCCTTGTCGATGTCGGCCGGTGCCGCCGTGCGGCTTTGCGCGAGATAACAGCCGATGTTCACGATCATGGCGACCACGCGTTGCGCGATGAACCCCGGGCTGTCCTTGATCGCGGTAACCGGCACGCCGTCGCTCGCGAGCAGTCCCTGCGCCGCATCGCGGTAGGCCGGATCGGTCACCGGCGTGGTCATGATGGTGCGCCGCTTGACCAGGGGAAACAGCGTGTCCACGGCCACCGTGCGTTTTGCATCCAGCCCCTGCTCGACCGCACAGGTCGTCGCATCGTCGCCGTAGGGCGTGACCAGGATCAGCGCCTGCGCGCTGGGCTTGGCGCCGGTCTCCAACGGCGCGTTCAGCATCTTCAGCAGCGCCGTGAGCGCGGCATGGCCATCGGCTTCGGCGCTGCTTACCCAGACGCTCTGCGGGCGCGCGGAGGGCGCTGCGGGCTCGGCCGGCACCACGGCCTTGCCGTCGACATAATCGTAGAAACCCTGGTTGGTCTTGCGCCCGAATATGCCGGCTTCGTAGCGGCTGCGCATCAGCTGCGCCGGGCGATAGCGCGGCTCGTGATAGCACTGCTCGTAGATGGCGACGCTGGCGGGCTGGCTCACGTCCAGGCCGGTCAGCTCCATCAGCTCGAACGGGCCCATGCGAAAACCCGCCACGTCGCGCATGATGCGGTCGATATCGGCGAAGCCGGCGATGCCCTCGGTGGCGATGTGCGCCGCTTCCACGCCGAAGCCGCGGCCGACCTGGTTGACGATGAAGCCCGGGGCATCCTTCACCCGCACCGGTTCGCGCCCCATGCGCCGGCCCAGTTCCATCAACGCGTCGCCCACCTCGGGCGCAGTGCGCACGCCGTCGATCACTTCGACCAATTTCATCAGGGGAACCGGATTGAAGAAATGCATGCCGGCAAAACGCTCCGGCGTTTTAAGCTTCGCCGCGATCGTAGTCACTGCGAGCGAGGAGGTATTGGTGGCGAGGATGCAGTCGGCATTGACGATGCCTTCGAGTTCGGCGAACAAGGCCTGCTTCGCCGCCAGGTCCTCGACGATGACCTCGATCACCAGATGGCAAGGCGCCATGGCCGCGGGGCCATCGACCACCTCGATCCGGCCCATCGCCGCCGCATGCGCTTCCTGGGTCAGGCTGCCTTTCTCCACCGCGCGCTGCAGCATCTTGCCGATGAAGGCCTTGGCCTCCGCGGCCGCGCCCGCGCGCGCATCGGTCATCAGCACGCGCATGCCGCCGCTGGCGGCGACCTGGGCGATGCCGCGCCCCATGGCGCCGGTGCCAACGATGCCGAGGGTGAAATCACTGCGTTTCGGATCGAACTGCATGGCTGCCCCCTTTGAAAAAAATCCCAGGCAGCAATTATACGTTCGCCGACCGGGTGACAGGTCGGGATCAGCCTTTGCTGAACTGGATCGCGCCGCCTTTCGCCGCAATCTTGATCGTGTCCTTGGCGCCGAATTCGCCTTCGAGGATGCGCTTCGCCAGCGGATTCTCTATGCTCGCCTGGATCGCGCGCTTGAGCGGGCGCGCGCCGTACACCGGATCGAAGCCGGCCCGGGCGATCTCCGCCAGCACGCTGTCGGCCACGTCGAGCTTGATTTCCATACCCGCCAGGCGCTTGGACAAAATCCCGAGTTGGATTTTGGCGATGCTCTTGATGTTCTTTTCGTCCAGGGCATGGAACACCACGATCTCGTCGATACGGTTGACGAACTCGGGGCGGAACTGCGTCCGCACTTCGCCCATCACCGCGAGCTTGATCACCTGGTAGTCGTCGCCCGCCATCTGCTGGATCATCTGCGAGCCGAGGTTGGAGGTCATCACCACCACGGTGTTCTTGAAATCCACGGTGCGGCCGTGGCCGTCTGTCATGCGCCCGTCGTCGAGCACCTGCAGCAGCACGTTGAACACGTCCGGATGCGCCTTCTCCACTTCGTCGAGCAGGATCACGCAATAAGGTTTGCGTCTCACCGCTTCGGTGAGATGGCCGCCCTCTTCATAGCCGACGTAGCCGGGCGGCGCGCCGATCAGCCGCGCCACCGAATGCTTCTCCATGAATTCGCTCATGTCGATGCGGATCAGGTGATCGTCGGAATCGAACAGGAATCCGGCCAGCGCCTTGCACAGTTCGGTCTTGCCCACGCCGGTGGGTCCGAGGAACAGAAATGAACCGTAGGGCTTGTTCGGATCGGCCAATCCGGCCCGGGACCTTCTGATCGCGTCCGCTACCAGGCGCACCGCCTCGTCCTGGCCGACCACGCGCTCATGCAGCTTCGCCTCCATCTGCAGCAGCTTCTCGCGCTCGCCCTGCATCATTTTCGACACCGGGATGCCGGTCGCGCGCGACACCACCTCGGCGATTTCCTCGGCGCCGACCTCGGTCCGCAGCAGCCTTGCCTTGGTCGGCTTGGCCCCTGCTTTTTCCTCCTTCTTCAGCTGCGCTTCGAGCTGCGGAATGCGGCCGTACTGCAATTCCGACATGCGCTGCCAGTCGCCTTTGCGCTTCGCCGCTTCCATCTCGAGCTTGAGTTTCTCCAGCTCTTCCTTGATGTGCTGCGCGCCCTGCACCTCGGCTTTTTCCGCTTTCCACACCTCGTCCAGGTCGGCGTACTCGCGCCCGAGTTTGTTGATTTCGTCCTCGATCAGCGCCAGGCGCTTTTTCGACGCCTCGTCCTTTTCCCTTTTCACCGCTTCGCGCTCGATTTTCAGCTGGATCAGGCGCCGGTCGAGCCGGTCCATGACCTCCGGCTTGGAATCGATTTCCATCTTGATGCGCGAGGCCGCCTCGTCGATCAGATCGATCGCCTTGTCCGGCAGGAAACGATCGGTGATATAGCGATGCGACAGTTCGGCCGCGGCGACGATGGCCGGGTCGGTAATATCTACGCCATGATGGACTTCATATTTCTCCTGCAGCCCGCGCAGAATGGCGATGGTGTCTTCCACGCTGGGTTCGCCCACCAGCACCTTCTGGAAACGGCGCTCCAGCGCCGCGTCCTTCTCCACGTACTTGCGGTATTCATCCAGGGTGGTGGCGCCGACGCAGTGCAGTTCGCCCCGCGCCAGCGCCGGCTTCAGCATATTGCCCGCATCCATCGAGCCCTCGGCCTTGCCCGCCCCGACCATGGTGTGCAGCTCGTCGATGAAAACGATGGTCTGGCCTTCGTCCTGCGACAGTTCTTTCAACACGGCCTTCAATCGTTCCTCGAATTCGCCGCGGTATTTGGTGCCGGCG
>MERK01000190.1 GCA_001770575.1 Betaproteobacteria bacterium RIFCSPLOWO2_12_FULL_64_23 | reverse complement strand
CCCCGACATAGACCGGCTGGAATTTCGCCTCGGGGCAGGCGAGAAACACCGCCGGCAGAAAACGCTGCAGCAGTGCGAACAGGTTGAGAAAGCGGTCTTCCGGGCCGAACACCACCGAAGGGCGGAATACGCTGATCGCCAGCCGCTTGCCTTCGGCGAACATCCAGTTCTCGCCGTCGCCCTTGGAACGCAGGTAGGCACTGGGACCCTTGCTCGATGCGTTCAGCGCGCTCATGTGCAGCACGCGCGGGATGTGCAAATGCTCGCACGCGGACACGAGATCCCGCGGCAACTCGGCATGCGCGCGGCGGAAATCGGCGCCGTAAGGTTCGCCCGGCCTGCTTTGCAGCACGCCCACCAGGTTGATCACCGCGTCGCAGCCGCACAAAACGCCGGCGAGCTGCGCCGGATTGCACGCGTCGGCCTCGACCACCTCGACCGTCGGCAGCATTAACAGGTGCTTGGCGCGCTCGCGCCGGCGCGTGCTCACCACGACCTGCCTACCCTGTCCGGCGAGCATGCCCACCACATGGCGGCCGACAAAACCGCTGCCGCCGAGTACGGCTATGCGTTCCAGTTTCATTGCGCTTCTTCCTGCCCGGTCTCGCGCTGCGCCATGGCGCGATCGTTGCCGCCGCGCGGCGCGATGATGCCGAGGCGGGCTTTCAGGGAGCGCACCTCACCTCCCAGCATGGCTGCGTAATACATGGTGTTGTTCATCACCTTCTTGACGTAGTCGCGGGTTTCGTTAAAGGGTATGGTTTCGGCGTAAATCGCGCCTTCCAGCGGACGCGTGTCGCGCCACCGGCGCGCCCGCCCGGGCCCCGCATTATAAGCCGCCGCGGCCAGCACCGGATTGCCGTCGAGGTCGTCCAGCACGTGGCGCAGGTAATACGTGCCCAGGGCCGCGTTGACGCCGGTGTCGGTCACCTGCGCCCAGGAATAGCCCTGCATGCCCATGCGCCGGGCTACCCACTTCGCCGTGGCCGGCATGAGTTGCATCAGGCCGGCCGCTCCGGCCGAGGACTTTATCGCCGAAATGAAGCGGCTCTCCTGGCGCACCAGCCCGAGCACCCAGGCTTCCTCCAGTTGCTGCGCGCGCGCGTTCTCGCCCAGCGCTTCGCGATAAGGCGCGAGATAGCGCACGCTGAAATCGTGCAGCGCCAGCGTCTTGTCGGCGGTGTTGATGGCGCGGTCGAACATTTCGTTTTGGCGCGCGAATTCGGCCGCGGCCAACAGCTGCCTGTCGTCCATGCCGCGTATGGACCAGATCCATTCGCGCACCGACTCGGGACGCTGGTCCAGGCGGTACAGCGCCAGCGCGCGCTGGAAGCCGGGCGTGCGTGCGATCACAGCCACCTCTTCCGCCGTCGGCGTATATCCTTTGGGCGGAATGTTGAACGCGAGACCCAGTTCCTCGCCGGCAAGCCGGGCGTAGAAATGATGCTCGCCGGCGATGCGCGCAAACAGGGTGCGCGCCTCGGCGGCATTTCCCAGCGCCAAGGCGGCGCGCCCTTGCCAGTAAATCCACGCCGGTTCGTTGCGTTGCAGCGGCGACATCGTGTCCGCCGTGATTTTGACTTCGCCCCAGTTACCCTGGCGCAAGGACGCGCGCATGCGCCAGGCGAGTTGTTCCTCGGACAGCTGCGCTCCCGCCGCCTCGGCATGGCCGTACCATTCCAGCGCCTCGGGCAGGTTGCGCCGCGCAGCGTGCAGCGCGAGCTGGCCCCAGACGTAGCCCTGCTCCCCGGTGGAAAATCTTGCGCGCAGCTTCCGGTCCCAATAGCCCGCGGCCGCGGGCGGGTCGGTGCGCGCCAGGCGGTGCAGGGCGAACATGGTGAGTTCGCGCGCCGCGCGCGGCGACAGGTTTTTCTTCTTGTCGTCGAGGTGGCGCTGCGCTCCGGCGGCGACCGCAAAAAGACGGCCGCGATTCAACGCTTCGCTCGGCGGCAGGTATTCGGCGGTACGCCACGCCGCGCTGACTGCCCCCGCCTCAAGCAGGAGGCGTATGCGCTCCCACACCTGGCCGCTGGTGAACCGGCCTTGCGCGATGAGCGTCTCGGCCAGCGGCACGCAGCCTTCGGGCAGCTCGCGCGGCGCGTACCACTGCGCGCGGACTTCGGCCGGCGCCGACTCGTCCTTCTGCTGCCAACGCGCCTGTAGCGCGTAGCAGGCGATCTCGTTGTCGTCGCCGGCCAGCAGCGGATGCTCGGCGCGGAACAAATCCCATTGCTGCTTCTTGCCCAGCGCCCTCAGCCATTCCTTGCGCACCTGCTGCGCGAGTACGCTGCCTTGCTCGCGTGCGAGAAAAGCGCGCACCTCCTCTGCCGCAGCGTCCTCGAGGCGCGGCAGCAGCTGCCAGGCCTCGACATAGGGCTGGAGCAGGTAGCCTTGCAGCCGCGCCTCGTATTTGCCGAGCTTGTCGTAGTCGCCCGCGCGCGCTGCGGCGCGCGCGGCGAGGAAGATCTCGTCCTGCGTCTGCGGCTGGGACGGCTTTGCCAGCAGCGCAAGCGGCGCCAGGGCGAGCGCGAGCGGCAGCGCGCGCAGCATCGGTGCTATAGTGACTTTTATGGCTAAGCCCATGATGAAACTAGTATAAACGCTCTGCCGAACAGATGGATGACGCGCGTCAAATATATGCAGCACGTTGAATTGATGGCCTGGCGCAAGAAGCTGCGGGGCGAGTTGCTCGCGCGCCGGCAGGCCGTGCCCGCCGAACGGCTGCACGCCTGGCGTATAGCCATGGACCGGCATCTGCAATGCGGGTTCCCCGGACTGGCCAGAGGCGTGGTGGCTTTCTGCTGGCCGATCCGCAACGAATACGACGCGCGCCACCTGATTCACCGGCTGCGCCAGCAGGGCGCGATCGCCGCGCTGCCGGTGGTGCTCGCCCCGAATACGCCGCTCATTTTTCGCGAATGGCATCCGCGCGTGGAAATGGCGCTGGGCAAGCTCGACATCCCCTATCCCAAGGCGGGCGCCGAGTTGGTGCCGAATACGGTACTGCTGCCGCTGAACGGGTTCGACCGGCAGGGCTATCGCCTCGGTTACGGCGGCGGCTTTTTCGACCGCACGCTGGAGAGCCTGCGCGATGCGAAGCCGCTGGTGATCGGCGTCGGCTACGAACTCGGCGCGATCCCCACCATCCATCCCCAGCCCTGGGATAGGCCCATGGATTACGTCGTCACCGAACGCGGCGTATACCGGCGCGATGACGGCAAGCTCGAATATCTCGGCGTGCCGGGCAACGCGAAGGGATCGAGCCTCAGCTCACCCGTGTGTTACGCCGACGAGATCGCGCCGGGTTATTTCGGCGAAGATCCGCAGAATCCGCGCGACTGAGCGTCGCACGAGGAGCGATGCAGGAGCCCACGCCGAACACGGTCCCCAGCGTCCGCGACCTCGCCTCCCCCGCGGGCTTGCGCGATCCGTACGCGGTGTACGCGCGCTTTCGCGCGGCGGAGGCGGCGGGAGAGGACATCGGCCGCGTCGTCGTGCGCTACGACCAGGTCGCCGCGCTGCTTGCCGACCGGCGGCTGAGCTCGGATCGCGCCGGCGGCATCCTCCAACCCCTGGACGCCGATGTGCGCGCGCGCTGCCCGCTGGTTGCGCGCACGCTCGAAGGAATCGTCGCCTTCCGCGATCCGCCCGATCACACCCGCATCCGCCGGCTGCTCGCATCGACCTTCAGCCTGCGCATGGTGAAGCGGGTCACCGATATGATCGAGCGCATTTCCACGCGCCTCCTCGATGCCGTTGCCGCCAGCGGCGAAGCCGACCTGCACCGCGCCTACACCTACCCGCTGCCCGCCATGGTGGTGGGCGCGATGCTCGGCGTGCCCGAGGCCGACCTCGATCGCTTCAAGTGGTGGGCGCAGGACATCGTCTTCCTCGTCGGCTCGGGCTCGCCGAGCGAGCGGCTCGCGCTTGCGGCCGAGGGCCACTTCGCCGAAATGCGCGAGTACCTGCGCGCTCTCACGGCCCGCCGGCGCGCCGACCCGGGCGACGACCTCCTGTCGGCGATGATCGCCGCGGCCGACGGCGAAGGCCGCCTGTCGGAGGACGAGATCTATTCGAACGCCACCTTTCTCATGACCGCGGGCCACGAAACCGCGACCAACATGCTCTCGAACGGCGCCTGTTGGTGCGTCAGCGTTGGAGTAATTGACAACACATGCGTATGTTGGTATCATCTCCAACATGAAGGCCGTTCCGCTGCTTCGCACGCGCATAATCTACGCTGACGCAGTATTCGCCGAGTTGGCAATTTGGCAAATCCCGAAGCCGGTTGCGGGTTCGGCGCATCGCTTCAAATACCGATTGGCGTATGTGGTGCACGGAGTGTGCGTACTGCGCTACGACAACGAGGACGGCAAAGGCGATCACCGGCATGTTCGCGGCAAGGAGGGCGCCTATGCATTCACGACGCCAGAGCGGCTGATCGCCGACTTCCAACGAGACATTTCGAGGTGGAAACATGAAAACCGTGATTCTTGATGTGCGCACCCCCGCCGACACGATGGCGGATTTCGTGCGTGTCTCGAAGACAGGCAAGGCCGAAAAGTCGGCGCGTATCAGCTTCGCCACTCCCGAGCTGCTTTGGCAGGTTCTGAGTGCCAAGCGTTGGGAGTTGCTCAAGGCGCTCTGCGGGGCCGGCCCGGTGTCGATCCGCGAGGCGGCCCGGCGCGTCGGCCGTGACGTCAAGGCAGTGCACGGCGACGTAACAGCGCTTCTGAACGCGGGTGTGCTTGACCGCGCCGAGGGCGGCGGGATCGTGTTTCCGTTCGATTCGGTGAAGATCGAGTTCATGCTGCAAGCGGCTTAGCCGAGGTGCGGCCCGCGCTCGACATGAGCGCGGAAAGCGATCTGGAGAGGCCATGCCGATCAGGGAAGAACTCACTTCGCAACGCATCCCGGTCAAGATCTGGACCGACGACGCCGACGCGAATTCGAAGCGCCAGCTGGAGAACATCGCCAGCCTGCCGAATGCGGAGTTTCTGGCGTGGCACCGGGCGGAGGTGTTCAAGGAGCCGGCGCGGGAGTAGCGGGCGAATCGGCGCGAACACGGACCTCGTCAGCGAAATTGGCTGACGAGCGTTAGTCAGTGATGAAATCCAAATCTGCCCAAGGAAAAAGGAGGTCGCCATGACGTAGTTACCAACATCTGGAGCTATGTCATGGCACGTACGTTTCGCCGCAAGAGGGAGCGTCACGAGTATTACTGGGTGCTGCACGACTGGGAGTCTCGACTTCCGTTCGGCCACTGGGTACAGCTCGATCCCCGATCCAAAGCCGGGCGCAAGGCGGTTGCCCATTTTCATTCCGATAAGACGGTCACCCTGCGCAGTTCTGCGCCACGCTGGTATCGCAAGACGTTCGATCACCGGATTCGCACTGCCAACGACCGCATGTTGCGGCGTTGGCTGGCTGACCCTGAATTCGACCCGGTGTTTCGAGCCTGGCACAACCACAACGCAAATTGGAGTTGGTGGTGACCGCAATGCAGATAAGCGGGGCCTGACCCCTTCTTCCATCGAGAAGGAATGGCTGGAGATGCGCTATGGGTGCGGCTCTCCAGGTGATTTAGGGAACAAGTTCACGTGTTGCGAAGACGTTCAAAGTCGGCTACAATGTTAAACATATTGAACATCTCGGGACCTAACCCAATGCGGCTGCAGGAGATCGGGGGCTTGATCCGCAAGGCGCGCACGGCGCACGGACTGACTCAGGCCGGGCTTGCGGAAAGCGCCGGGCTGTCCCGCACAACTTTGAACCAACTCGAGAACGGGCTGTTCCCGGACCTCGGCGTGAAGAAGATGCAGAACGTGCTCGACCGGCTCGGCTTGGACCTGTCGGTCGTGCCGTCGCCGAAGAGCCGCGGGCCGGATTACGTGCGCATGGCGTGCGTCACGGCCAATGTGCCCTATCGCCACGCGCTCACCGAGGACGAACTGGTTCACGCGCTGCTCTCCGGCAAAGTGCCGCGCAACCGCGGTCCGCATTTGCGCAGATTGTTCGAGGAAGCGCCGCGGGCGTTGCTCGACGGACTGGCTCTGCAGGTCGGCGGGTGGGCACGGCCGGGCAAGGTCGCGAGCAACCTCGCCCGGCTGTCGCAGGCGCTGAACATTTCGCAATGAGCGTGCAGATGCCCGACCAACGGCTGAAGATTTGGGAAAGGCTCTTCCAGCACGCGCTTTCGATCATTGACGCGGCGGTTGCCGCAGGCGCGACGCAAGACGGCTGGTCCTTTGGCGGGGGAACCGTGCTGATGCGCAGACACCACCATCGCATCAGCAAGGACGTGGATATCTTTGTCCCAGACCCTCAGTGGCTCGGCTATCTGACGCCGCGTCTCAATGCCAGGGCCGAGTCACTGGTATCGAATTATCTGGAACAGGCGGGCTTCCTGAAGCTGTACTTTGACGAAGGTGAAATCGATTTCGTGGCGTGCACGCCGTTGACGCAAGCGCCGGCAGTCGTCGAGACCCTGTTCGGGCGCGATGTAGGGGTGGAGACCTCTTCGGAAATCATCGCCAAGAAAGTTTGGCACCGGGGAGCACTGTTTACGGCACGCGACATTTTTGATCTGGCATTGGTGAGCGAGAAAGAGCCCGAAGCGCTCCGGCCGATCGGGCATATTCTGGAGAGCCGCCGGGACGTGGTGCTGGAAAGAATCGATACGCAAGACGCGGCGTTGCGCGAGGCATTCGCCGCGCTGGACGTCCTCGATTTCCGGCGAAGTTATGACGAGTGCGTGGGTCTGGTTAAGAAGGCTCTGGGATGAGAGGACGGCGACGACAGCAAAGCGAAGCTGCCGGCCCACCACGGCGCCGGCCTGATCGAGCCGCAGGGTAGGCAATGCCGATCAGGGAAGTCCTCACTTCGCAGCGCGTCCCGGTCAAGATCTGGACCGACGACGCCGACGCGAATTCGAAACGCCAGCTGGAGAACATCGCCAGCCTGCCGATCATCCACCACCACGTCGCCGCCATGCCCGACGTGCACCTGGGCATCGGCGCGACCATCGGCTCGGTGATCGCGACGCGCGAGGCGATCATCCCGGCCGCGGTGGGCGTCGATATCGGCTGCGGCATGGTCGCCTGCCGGCTTTCCCTCAGCGGAAGCCAACTGGACGAGCGATCGCTGAAGAAGGTGTTCGACCAGATCAGCCGCGACGTGCCGGTCGGGCGCGAGCAGCATAGCGACAGCCGTGCGCTCGCGGGAGCGGCGCGGCCGTTCGCCGCGCGCCTCGAAGCGATGACGCGAAAGCATCCGCAGTTGCTGAAGTCGGTCGGCAGGCATTCGAAGTGGGTCAATCAGATGGGGACGCTGGGCGGGGGCAATCACTTCATCGAGGTGTGCCTGGACGAGTCGAACCGCGTGTGGGTGATGCTGCACTCGGGCAGCCGCGGCATCGGCAATGCGCTCGCCACCTATTTCATCGGGCTCGCCCGGCGCGACATGGAGCGCTCGATGATTCAGCTGCCGGATCGCGATCTCGCTTACTTTGCCGAAGGCAGCGAACATTTCGGCGACTACGTCGAAGCCGTGAGCTGGGCGCAGGAATACGCGATGCAGAACCGGCGCGAGATGGTCGATCTGGTGCTCG
>MERK01000189.1:554-17597 GCA_001770575.1 Betaproteobacteria bacterium RIFCSPLOWO2_12_FULL_64_23 | reverse complement strand
TCGATCACGCGCCTCGCACGCGCCTACAACACCGTGGTGCCGGCCTCGGGCAAGGTGCTCACCGGCGGCGTCGACGCCAACGCACTGCAGCGCCCGAAGCGCTTTTTCGGCGCCGCGCGCAACGTCGAGGAAGGCGGCTCGCTCACCATCCTCGCCACGGCGCTGATCGACACCGGCAGCCGCATGGACGACGTGATCTACGAGGAATTCAAGGGCACCGGCAACATGGAAATCCACCTCGACCGGCGCATGTACGAAAAGCGCATTTTCCCGGCGATCAACGTCAACCGCTCGGGCACGCGCCGCGAGGAGCTGCTGATCGCAAAGGAAGTGCTGTCCAAGGTGTGGGTGCTGAGGAAGCTCCTGTATCCGATGGACGACCTGGAAGCGGCGGAGTTCCTGGTGGACAAGATCCGGGCCACAAAAAATAATGCGGATTTCTTTGATTCAATGCGTCGCGGATAAAGCCGCTTCAGAACAAGATCTTCCGCGCCTTGGGAATCGGATGCGCCGAACGGCCATTGCGCGCTGCGCGCGCCAACCATGTTTTCTATACGGATGAAAAGCGCATCCGTACAGAAAACATGGTTCTGGATTAAAGCTGGTACGACGACATCTTAGTTGCCAGACAATGTGGCGAGTAACCGATACCTCCGACGCACTGCTCTGTGGGAGCGAGCTTGCTCGCGAATCATCGAATTCGCGAGCAAGCTCGCTCCTACAACTGCAAGGCAGACATGTTTCGAAATCAATCTGTCGTCGTACTAGGTCAGTTTGGGGTGGGGTTTTTACAAGATCGCCGATTGAGCGCGGATGGCGCTTTTTCATCCGTGCTCAATCGGCGATCCGCGCGGACGGCTTCTCGTCCGCGCCAAATCGAAACTCTGCAACGCTTGCTTAGCGCATTGATTTCTGGGATAATTGCGGCCTTTCGCGGCTCCTATTCCCGGACCGCGCCAAAGGAAAAACCATGAAAACAGACATTCACCCCGCCTATCACGAAATCCAGGTCACCTGCAGCTGCGGCAACACTTGGAAGACCCGCTCGACCATGAGCAAGGCGCTGCACGTCGAGGTGTGCTCCAACTGCCATCCGTTCTACACCGGCAAGCAGAAAATCATCGACACCGCCGGCCGCGTGGAGAAGTTTCGCCAGAAGTATGCGAAGAAACCGGCGGCAGCCGAAAAGACCGCCTGAGCTTCGCTTTGCCCGTAAAAAGGCGGCTGCGGCTGCCTTTTTTGTTTTCCCGCCGAGTAAAATGAGGGCGTGAATTCGCGCCTGAAAGCCGTGTTCCTTGCGCTGCCCCTGCTGTTCCTGCTCGCCGCCTGCGCGCAAAATCCGGTGACCGGCAAGCAGGACTTCGTCATGATGAGCGAGGCGCAGGAACTGACTCTGGGCCGCCAGGCGGACCAGGAGGCAAAGCGCCAATACGCGCTCTACGATCTGCACGGGCTGGCCAAGTACGTGGACGAGGTGGGCCAGCGGCTGGCGCGGCAAAGCCATCGCAACACGCTCAGCTACAGTTTCACCGTGATCGACAGCAGCGAGGTCAACGCTTTCGCGCTGCCCGGCGGGCATGTCTACATCAGCCGCGGCATCTTCGCTTTTCTCAACTCGGAGGCCGAGCTCGCCGCAGTGCTGGCTCACGAAATCGGCCACGTCACCGCGCGCCACAGCGTGCGCCAGATAAGCGCGGCGCAGGGCGCCGACCTCGCGCTTTCCATCGCCTCGATATTCAGTCCGGGACTGCGCAACCAGGAAGTGCAGAACCTGACCGGCCTGCTCGGCAATGCCTTGCTCTCGGGCTACGGCCGCGAGCACGAGCTCGAGGCCGACCATCTGGGCGCCGAATACCTGTCGCGCGCGGGCTACGATACGCATGCCATGATCCGCGTCATCGGCGCGCTCAAGAACCAGGAACTGTTCGACGCCGAGGCCGCGAAGCAGGAGGGCCGGGCGGCGCGCGCCTACCACGGCCTGTTCGCCTCGCACCCGGACAACGACACCCGGCTGAAGCAGGTGATCGCGGACGCCTCGCGTTACCGCGACGGCAGGCGCGACGACGGCCGCGCCGCTTATCTCGCGCATACCACCGGTCTGGTGTACGGCGACAACGCACAGCAGGGCGTGATCCGTGCCGGCCAGTTCTATCACGCTGAGCTCGGGCTGGCGCTGCGGCTGCCGCAACCCTGGCGCGCGGCCAACCTGCCCGACAAGCTGGTGATGACCGCTCCGGGCGAAGAGGCGCGCCTCGAAATGACAACGCAGAAAAAACCGGCGACGCCGCCGCAGGACCTCCTGCGCCGCGCCCTGCGCATCGACGCGGGCGACATCGACATCTCACCGATCAACGGCCTGCAGGCTGCCGTGCTGGATACACGCGGGCGCCTGTTCGCGGTGATCTATCTCGGCGAGCGCGCCTACCTTTTCGCCGGCAGCGCGCGCTCGCCCGAGCTCGCGGCGAGGCACCTGGAGGCCATGCGCACCAGCGTCAAGTCGTTTCACGCGATAAGCGAGGCCGAACGCAAGCTCGCCCGCCCGCTCTCGATCAAGCTCGTCACCGCCGACGCCAATACGCGCTTTGCCGAGCTCGCCCGGGGCTCGCCCCTGGGCCGCAATGCCGAGGGCACTCTGCGCCTGATCAACGCGCTCTATCCCGCGGGCGAGCCCAAGCCGGGGCAAACGCTCAAGGTGATCGAATAGTGGCCGGCCTGCGCATCGCGCTGCCGCTGGCGCGTATTCCCCTGTTGATTCTGGTCGCAATCTGGCTGCTGCCCGGCTTGATCGGCCACGATCCCTGGAAAAACGACGACGCCATCGGCATCGGCATCGCGCACCAGTTCGCCAGCCACGGCGATTGGCTGCTGCCGCGGCTCGCGGGCGAGCACTACGCCAACGACGGCCCGCTGTTCTACTGGATCGCGGCGGCGTTCGCCCGGCTGCTCGACGGGCTCGTCGCGCAGCACGACGCGGTGCGCCTGGCCGCTGGCGCCTTCGTCGCTTTGACGCTCGCGTTCCTGCGCCTGGCCGGACGCGCCTTCCACGGCAAGGACAGATACGACACCGACAGCCGGGGCGAGGACAGTCAACGCCGTGGTGACGGCGTCATG
This sequence comes from Betaproteobacteria bacterium RIFCSPLOWO2_12_FULL_64_23, assembly GCA_001770575.1. Taxonomy (GTDB): domain Bacteria; phylum Pseudomonadota; class Gammaproteobacteria; order Burkholderiales; family SG8-39; genus 2-12-FULL-64-23. Next base: position 14,486 of record MERK01000189.1, on the reverse strand, counting down.
CTCTTATTCATGGGCAGCACCGGCCTGCTGGTACATGCGCACGAGGCCATCAGCGAGACGGCGCTGCTCGCGGGCCTCGCCTGCGCCTACTATGGCGCCGCGCAAGTCGTGAAGCGCCCGTATGCTGCCGGCATCGCCTTGGGCTGCGGCCTGGGCGCCGCATTTCTTGCCACTGGATTCGTGCACATCCTGCCGTTCATCCTCGCCCTGGTCGCGACGCCTTTGTTGGTGCCGGATTGGCGCAGCCGTAACGCCGCGCTCGCCCTGGTTTGCGGCGCGCTGATTCTTGCACCCTGGCTCGTGACCTGGCCGGCGCTGCTGTATGCGCGCTCGCCCGAGCTGTTCGCTGCCTGGCTGAACAACGACGGTCTGGCTGCCCTGACCCAGGCGCCCAGCCTGGCGGCAGCCACGCAGGCGCTGGGCACGCTCGCCTGGTTCGCCTGGCCGACATGGCCGATCGCGCTGTGGGCGCTGTGGCTGTATCGCAGAAAGCCCGGCTCTGCCGGCGTGGTGCTGCCGCTGGTCGCCCTGATCGCCGGGCTGGGCCTGGCCGTGCTTGCGCGTGCGCCGGGAGAACTGCCGCTGCTGCCGCTGCTGTTGCCGCTTGCGCTGCTGGGTGCGCAGGTATTGAGCGATCTGCGCCGCGGCGCGGCCAACGCGCTCGCCTGGTTCGGCGCCATGACGTTCAGCCTGCTCGGCGGCCTGATCTGGCTAGGCTACCTGGCGCTGCAGACGGGCTTTCCGCCGCGCATCGCGGCCAACGCGGCACGCATAGAGCCCGGCTTTGTCTCGCACTTTGCCTGGCTGCCGCTGATCGCCGCCGCCGCCATTACGCTCGCCTGGATCGTGCTCATATTGCGCAGCGAGAATGCGTCGCAGCGCTGCGTCACCTTCTGGGCGGCCGGCCTCGCACTGTTCTGGGCGCTGGCGATGCTGCTGTGGCTGCCCTGGATCGATTACGGCAAGAGCTACCGTCCGGTGGCGCACTCGCTACGGTCGAGCCTGCCCAAGCATCCGGGCTGCATCGCCAGCCGCGGGCTGGGCGAGGCACAGCGCGCCACCTTGGACTATCATGCGGGCATTGTCACCGAACGCGCCGAAATCCGCGCCCGCCGTGACTGCGCCCTGCTGCTGATCCAGGAAAATGCCCGGCTGCCCGCAGCAAATCCGGGCGCATCCTGGAAAAAAATCTGGGAAGGCAACCGCGCCGGCGACCGCACCGAGAAATTGCGCCTATATGTAAAAGACAAATCGACGCCATGAACCAACCGACACCAGGCAAGCTGAGGCAGAGCCCGGCATGGAAAGCGCTGCAGGCGCACCAGGCCGAAATCGCACAGGTGCACATGCGCGAGCTGTTTGCGCGCTCCCCTGAGCGCGCGCAGGAATTCTCGCTCGAAGCCGGCGCGCTGCTGCTCGATTACTCCAAGCACCGGGTAATCGGCACCACGCTCGCGCTGCTCATCGATCTGGCGCGGCAGGCCGGGGTCGAGGCCTGGCGCGCGCGCATGTTCGCGGGCGAACACATCAACGCGAGCGAGGACCGCGCCGTGCTGCATGTGGCGCTGCGCTCCGCACTGGAAGCGTTCCCCGCCGGCAACGACGTGATGCCCCTGGTGCGCAAAGCGAGGCAAGGCATGCGCGCCTTCAGCGACGCAGTGCGCGGCGGGCGCCTGTTGGGCCACAGCGGCAAGCCGATGCGCACGGTGATCAACATCGGCATCGGCGGCTCCGATCTCGGCCCGCGCATGCTGGTGCAGGCGCTGTGGCGCCATGCGGACGCAGCACAGGCTGTCCATTTCGTCGCCAACGCCGATCCCGACGATCTCGCGCGCGTCCTGTCGCAAGCGCAGCCGGAATCGACGCTGTTCATCGTCGCCTCCAAGACCTTCACCACCGGCGAAACGCTCGCCAACGCCAGACTGGCCCGCGCCTGGTTAATCGATGGGTTGCATAGCGAAGCCGCGGTAAGCAAACATTTCGCCGCGGCCACGGCAAACGTCAAAGCTGCGGCCGAGTTCGGCATCGCACCCGAGCTGTGCTTTTCGCTGTGGGACTGGGTCGGCGGGCGTTATTCGGTATGGTCCACCGTGGGCCTGCCGGTGGCCATCGCCATCGGCATGGACCGCTTCGAAGAACTGCTCGCGGGCGCGCGCGCGATGGACGAACATTTCCTCCGTGCGCCGCTCGAAGCCAACATGCCGGTGCTGCTGGCGCTGCTCGGCATCTGGTACGCCAATTTTTTCGGCGCCGAGTCGCACGCCGTGCTGCCCTACGCCGAAGCCCTGCGCGAGCTGCCGGCCTATCTGCAGCAACTGGAAATGGAATCGAACGGCAAAAGCGTGGATCGCGACGGGCAGCCGGTGGATTACGCCACCGTGCCGGTGGTGTGGGGCGCGGTCGGCACCAACAGCCAGCACGCCTTCCATCAGATGCTGCATCAGGGCACGCACCTCGTGCCCTGCGATTTCCTGGTGCCGGTCGCGACCACCGGCGCCGCGGCCGAGAATGCGCTGGCGCAGGCGGCCGCGCTGATGGCGGGCAAGGACGCGAGCCTGGCGCAGCGCCGCTTCGACGGCAACCGGCCCTCCAGCACCATCCTGTTCAAGACGATAGACCCGAACACCATGGGACAATTGCTCGCGCTGTACGAACACAAGGTGTTCGTGCAGGGCATCATCTGGAACATCAACAGCTTCGACCAATGGGGCGTGGAGCTGGGCAAGGAGATTGCGCGCACCCTCGCCCAATCGGCCGCCGCTGCAGCCGAAGCCGGGATGGACGCATCTACCAACGCGCTGATGCGGCGCCTGCGCGCCTGGCGCGGTTGAGCCGACGCGCTTGGACGCGCAGATCAAACCGATTTTTTCCTATCGCAAGCACTGGGCGCAGCGCTTCGGCATTGCGCCGTTCCTGCCGATGTCCCGGGGCGAAATGCGCGCGCTCGGCTGGGATTCCTGCGACATCATCATCGTCACCGGCGATGCATACATCGATCATCCGAGTTTCGGCATGGCGCTGGTGGGGCGGCTGCTCGAAGCGCAGGGGTTCCGCGTCGGCATCATCAGCCAGCCCGACTGGCACTCGGCCGGGGACTTCAGGCGGCTGGGCAAGCCGAACCTGTTCTTCGGCGTTACCGCCGGCAACATGGATTCGATGGTCAACCGCTACACCGCCGATCGCAGAATCCGCTCCACCGATGCCTACACGCCCGGCGGCGCGCCCGACAAGCGCCCCGACCACGCGGTGACTGTTTACTCGCAGCGCTGCCGCGAAGCCTATCCCGATGCGCCGCTGGTCATCGGCAGCATCGAGGCGAGCCTGCGCCGCATCGCGCATTACGATTACTGGTCGGACAAGATGCGCCGCTCGGTCCTGCCCGATGCGAAGGCCGATATGCTGCTGTTCGGCAACGCCGAGCGCGCGCTGGTGGAACTCGCGCACCGCCTGGCCAGGGGCGAAAACATCAAGGCCATCCGCGATCTGCGCGGCAGCTCATTCATGGTGCCGCGCGGCTGGCGGCCCGAAGGCTGGAGCGAAGCCGATTCGACCACGGTCGATACGCCGGGCGCGCTCCATGCGCGTCCGGATCCGTACGCGCACGTGACGGCTGTTCCCGGTCCCGCAGGGAGCGGGAACACCGTACCCTCCCCTCTCCCGTCCACGGGAGAGGGGCCGGGGGGGAGGGCACAGCCGATTCGTTTTCACGGCCGCGAGGAGCGCCTCGCGGCGAAAAAACTCGCCCGCGCGCAGACGGTGATCCGGCTGCCGTCCTACGAGCAGGTGAAACAAGACCCGGTGCTCGATGCCCACGCTTCGCGCACCTTCCACCTCGAATCCAATCCCGGCAATGCGCGCGCGCTGGTGCAGGGGCACGCAGACCGCGATGTCTGGCTCAATCCGCCGCCGCTGCCGCTCAGCACGGCCGAAATGGACCATGTCTACGGCCTGCCCTACGCGCGCGCGCCGCATCCGGCCTACGGCAACGCGAAAATCCCGGCGTGGGAAATGATCCGTTTCTCGGTGAACATCATGCGCGGCTGCTTCGGCGGCTGCACCTTCTGCTCCATCACGGAACACGAGGGGCGCATCATCCAGAGCCGCTCGGAAGCATCCGTCCTGCGCGAGATCGAGGAAATCCGCGACAAGACGCCGGGTTTCACCGGGGTCATTTCCGACGTGGGCGGACCAACCGCAAATATGTATCGCATGGCATGCAAGGACCCGAAAATCGAGTCCTCGTGCCGGCGCCTGTCCTGCGTCTATCCCGGCATCTGCGACAACCTCAACACCGACCACGCGCCGCTCATCGGCCTGTACCGCAGGGCGCGCGCGTTGCCCGGCATCAAGAAAGTGCTGGTCGCCTCGGGCCTGCGCTACGACCTGGCGGTGCGCTCGCCCGAATACGTGAAGGAACTCGCCACCCACCACGTCGGCGGCTACCTGAAGATCGCCCCCGAGCACATCGAGGAAGGGCCGCTCGCGAAAATGATGAAGCCCGGGGTCGGCAGCTACGACAAGTTCAAGGCGCTGTTCGACAAGTTCTCGCGCGAGGCGGGCAAGGAACAGTACCTGATCCCCTATTTCATCGCGGCCCACCCGGGCACTTCCGACGCCGACATGCTGGCGCTGGCGCTCTGGCTCAAGCACAACGGTTTCCGTCTGGACCAGGTGCAAACCTTCCTGCCGACGCCGCTGGCGCTGGCGACCACCATGTACCGCACGGGCAAGAACCCGCTGCACAAGGTGTCGGCCGCATCGGAAGAAGTGAGCGTGGTCAAGAGCGGGCGCCAGCGCCGCCTGCACAAAGCGTTCCTGCGCTATCACGACCCGGAGAACTGGCCGCTGCTGCGTGAGGCGCTGACCCGCATGGGCCGCGCCGATCTCATCGGCAACGGCAAGAAACACCTGATTCCCTCGTTTCAACCTGCGGGTACCGGGAAAGCGCGGCAGCGCGCGGGAGCCCGGCAGACCAGGAGCGGCGTTGCGCCCGCGCGCCGTGCGGCTGCACCGGCAAAACCCGGCAGCAGGCTGAAGCCAGCGCGCCGGCCGTAGAATTTTTTCCGCCATCCGTATTGGGTCACCTCGGCTCGGGCCCTGGCCGGGGAGCCGTCGCTCAACGCCTGCCATGGACCCGGTGTCACCCGACCGGCGCATCAGGGCTTTGCCGAGTTGCTGGGCAACGCGGCAGATCACGGCGGCCCGACAAAACACCGCGTTGCTGCTATTCTGCGGCATTGCCCAACCCGTCAGCGGTAGCCATGCAGGAATTCGACAAAACGCAACTCATCGAACAATTGCTTGCGCTGTTCAATGCACGGCAGCAGTTTTCGGCGTCTGATGCAAGCCAGGCCGACCTGCGGGTGCGGATTGGCCGGACGATTGACAAAGCCATGGTCAATACCCAGGGCCGGGACAGCCGGCGCGTCACCATTCTTTTATCGGACTTGCGCGGTTTTACCTCAGTGACAGAAAAATACACCACCCTGGAAATGGTGGAAGTGCTGAACCGTTACTTCGAACGCATGAGTGAAATCATCATCCGGCACGGCGGTACCATCGACAAATTCATGGGTGACGCGATCATGGCCCTGTTTGGGGCGCCGATTGTACGCGACGACGACATCGAGGCGGCACTGGCCTGCGCCATTGAAATGCAAATGGCGATGCACGACATCAACGAGCAAAACAAGGCCTACGGCATGGTGCCGCTGTACATGGGTATCGGCATCAACACGGGAGAAGTCGTGGCCGGGCACCTGGGCTCGGCCCTGCACAGCGAATACACCGTCATCGGGGACCAGGTCAACCTTGCGTCGCGGGTCGAGGCCCACAGCCTGCGCGGGCAGATTCTGCTTGGTGAAAACACCTACTTGCTGGCCCGGGACTTCATCGAAACGGGTGACGTCAACGAAGTAAAAGTCAAGGGCAAGAAGGGCTCCGTGCGCATGTACGAACTGCTGTCAGTCACCAGGCCCCGCCCATTGACCGCGCCACCGCGGGAACTGCGCAACAGCCCGCGCGTCGAGGTGGACATGCCATTGGCGTTTCAGCTGCTGAAGGACAAATTCGTGTTGCAGCAGGAATATCGTGGAAGGGTCGTCGACATCAGTTATGGCGGCATGTACGTTGTGAGCCCCGTACCGATCGAGCCGTTTAGCGACATAAAAATTGCGCTGTCCATGTCGTTGCTGGGCCCCGATCTGTCTGCCATTTACGCCAAGGTATTGCGCGTTTCTCCCGTGGACGACAGTTGTGAATGCCGCGTCGAATTCACGTCCATCGACGAAAACGCCAGCCTGGCCATCAAGGAGTTTGTCGATGGCATTGTGGAATTGAACCGGCTTTGAGTACCGGGCCTCGCCTTCCCGCAAAGTCCCATTTTGAAAAGGAACGCCCTTGCGCATCACCAGCAATGCCATTGGCTGAACTGACAGGCGGTCCCCATGAGCGCGCGTCCCCTCCCGGCCAAAGACAATCTGACCATCTGTTTCGCCCACGTCGCCTACCGCATGGGCGAGCGCTTCGCCCTGCGCGATACCGGCATGAAATCGTTCGAGGTGCGCAGCCTGGACGACCTGAAGGCGCGCATCGCGCAAGCCGACGTGCTGCTGTGCTCCGGCCTGTGGCGCAACGAGCTGATCGCGCTGGCGCCCAGGCTCGCCTTCATCCAGTCGATCAGCGCCGGCGTCGACCAGTACTCGCGCGATGCGCTCGCGGCGGCCGGCATACGCGCCGCCAGCGCGCAAGGTGCGAATGAGCGCGCGGTGGCCGAGCATGCCATCGCCTTGATCCTCGCCCTCGCGCGGCAGATTCCGCAGGCGCGCGACAACCAGACGGCGAAGAAGTGGCGCGGCATGATCGGCGACATCGCCAAGCGCGAGGACGAACTCGGCGGCAAGACGCTGGTGATCGCCGGCATGGGCCGCATCGGCTCGCGCCTCGCCACGCTCGCCAAGGCCTTCGACATGCGCGTAATCGCCACCAGGCGCGATCCGGCCAGAGGCGCCGGCGCGGCGGACACGGTGGTAGGGCGGGACGGCCTGCTCGGCGTGCTGCCCGAGGCCGATTTCGTCGCGCTCACCTGCCCGCTCACGCCGCAGACGGAAAACCTGATCGACGCGAACGCGCTCGCGGCAATGAAGCCCTCGGCCTGCCTCATCAACGTCGCGCGCGGCAAGGTGGTCAACGAGCCCGCGCTGATCGAGGCGCTGCAGGCAGGGCGCATCGCCGGCGCCGCGCTCGATTGCGTGTGGGAGGAGCCGCTGCCCGCGACTTCGGGGCTGTGGAGCGTGCCCAACGTGCTGATCACGCCGCACACCGCCGGCGAGACGCGCCGCTACGAAGACAACGTCATCGACCTGCTGCTGGAGAACCTCGCGCGCCTGTGGCGCGGCGAAACCGTGCTGAAGAACCAATTTATTTGACCGGGGCGAGAGTACAACGCCTGCTGTCCCCGCTGGCGCGGGTTCATCCGCGCAGATAGCGGTCGAGATCACTTTCAGCGAGCATGCCCTTGTCCGGCGCCATGCGGTTCCAAGCCGGGCTCCGCGTTATCTCAGGCATAATGCGCGTTTGACACAGATCAATGCCGCAGATTGCCGAAAGTCCATTATTCATCATGTGAACCAGGAAAGATCCCTATCTCGCGGAAGGCTTGAGGCGATGCGCTCGGCATGCCCGGCGCTTGTCGCGAGTTGCTGCGAATATCCACTCGTCTTCTTGCCGGGCTTGCAAATATGACTCTGCTCCGCTGTTGCGCGCAACACTTTCGGAAGCTGTTCGCGAACGGCCGGGCGACGTGACACCCGCTTTCGCCGTCGGCCTGCGCGGCCGCCTGCTGTTGCTGTTTCTCGCTGCTCTCGCGGTAATGCTGGGCATGCTCGCCTGGCACACTCTGGGGCAGCGCGAGAAGGATATACGCGCCGCTAAAGAAAAAGTCGCGCTATCCGCGATGCATGTTGCGGCCGAGCAGCGCGGTATTGTCAGGCGCGCCGATCAGCTCCTGCTCAGCTTGACGCGGCTCCCCCAATGGCACGGGGACCGGTCCCCTGAAGAGTGTTCGCGCGTCCTCGCGCAGTGGGAAAAAACGGAAGCATTGTTCTTCAATATCGGCTTCGCGAAAACGAATGGCGACATTGAATGCATGGCCGTGCCGATGCGCTCCGCCATCAACGTGGCCGACCGCCCTTATTTCCAGCGGGCACTCAAAACGCGCGAGCTGATTATCGGCGGTGCATTGGTGGGTCGCTCGACCGGCACGCCGGCCATGGTTTTTGCCAGAGGCCTATGGGACGAGGCGGGGCAGGCGCGCGGCGTTCTGTTTGTGGCGCTCGACCTGTCCTGGCTGAAGCGGCAACTGGCCGAGACCCGGCTTCCCGCGGGCTCCACCCTGCTCGTGGTCGATAGCCGGGGCACGGTACTCGCGCGCTATCCCGACGAGGGAGGGTGGACGGCGATGTCTGTCGCCGAGCTTCCTTTGTTCGAGTTGATGAGCGCGCAAGGCGAAGGGGTCGCGGAAGAATCGGACCCGGCCGGGACGCGGCGTGTTTTCGCCTTCACCCCGCTGATGGACACGATCCAGGGCCGCGTATACCTCTGGATCGGTATTCCCAAGGACGTGGTTACCGGGCCGGCGGAGCGTGAATCGGCGACTTACATAATGATTTCCTTGACCTCGCTGCTGGCGATTTTTTGGGTGCTATGGGTGAGCGGCAGGCGCTGGTTCCTGCGCCCCGTTTCCGCGCTTTCCGGCGCCGCACGACGCATCGACCAAGGGGATCTCGCCGCCCGCACCGGACTGGATTACGCCGATGACGAGTTGGGACAACTGGCGCGCTCCTTCGACGACATGGCCGAGGGGATTCAATCCAGGGAGCAGCAGCTGGACCGGGTCAACCACGCGCTGCGGGTCCTGTCCGCCGGTAATCGCGCTTTGCTGGGTGCAAAGGATGAACCATCATTGATCGAGGACATGTGCCGCGCGATCGTCGAGGCCGGCGGCTACCGCATGGCCTGGGTGGGCTATGCCGAGCACGACCCGGAGAAGAACGTGCGCACGGTCGCCGCCTGGGGCGTGGAACGGGATTTTTTTGATTCCTTGAACATCACCTGGGACGAAACCGAGTCGGGCCGCGTGCCTGCCGGCACGGCGATACGCCTGGGCATTCGCGTCGCATCGAACGACATCAAGACCGATCCGGCCTACGCCCCTTGGCGGGAACGGGTGCAGCGTCATGGCGTTGCCGCCTCGCTGGCCCTGCCGCTGCGGGTGCGCGGCGACGTCATCGGCGCGCTGTGCGTCTGCTCCACCGACCCGGATGCCTTCGACGAAGAAGTGGTCGAAATCCTGAGCGAGACGGCGGACGACCTGGCCTTCGGCATCGCCAACCAGCGCACCCAAGCCGAATATGTCCGCACCCGGTCCGCCCTGGCAACAGCCGAGGCGCGTTTCGGGGCGGCGGCTCGGGCCAGCATCGATGCCCTGGTCATCATGAAGCGGGTGCAGGGCGAAGACGGCGAAATCCTCGACTTCGAGTTTACCGATCTCAACCCGCCGGCGGAGCAGTTGCTGGGCATGACGCGCGGGCAGGTCATCGGGCAGAAGCTGTGCGAGCTGATTCCGCTCAGCCGCAGCCGGGGCTTCTTCGACAAGTACGTCGCGGTGGCGACCACGGGCACGCCGCTGGAGGAAGAATTTCCCATCGATATACCGCAAATCAAGGCGAAGTGGCTGCGCCAGCAGGTGGTGCGGGTGGACGAGGGCATTGCCATTTCCTCGCGCGACATAACGGTGTGGAAGGAGGCGGCCGCGGCGATGAGGCGACTGCAGGAACAGAACGCGCTGATCCTGAACTCGGCCGGTAACGGCATCTGCGGTGTGGATGTGGAAGGTCGTGCCACTTTCATCAACCCGGCGGGCGCGGCCATGCTGCAATTGACGCCGGAGGAGTTTGTCGGCCAGTTCACCCATGCCCTGCATCATCATTCGAAGGCCGACGGAACGCCCTATCCGCACGACGAATGCCCCATTTACGCGGCCTACCGGGATGGCGCCGTCCATCGCGCGACGGACGAGGTGTTCTGGAGAAAGGACGGCACGAGTTTTCCGGTCGAATATGTCAGCACGCCTATCCGCGACGAAAGCGGCGCCTTGGTCGGGGCAGTGGTGAGCTTCAGCGACATCACCAGGCGCAAGGCAGCCGAAGCGGCGCTGGACCGTGCCCACCGGGCGCTGAGGACGCTGTCGGCGGGCAACGAGGCGCTGGTGCGGGCAGCGAGCGAGGAGGAACTGCTGCAGAGTGCCACGCGCATCATCGTGGAAATCGGCGGCTACCGCATGGCAGGGGTCGGTTATGTCCAGGACGATGCGGAAAAGCGCATCAAACCCATGGCGTGGGCGGGCATGGAAGAGGGCTACATCGCCGAGGGCATCCAGACCTGGGCCGATACCGAAGCGGGCCAGAGGCCCATCTCCCGCGCCATCCGCAGCGGAAAGCCGGAACTCGCGCGCGACATTGCGTCCGACCCGGCCTTTGCCAACTGGAAGGACGCCGCGGCGCAGCGCGGCTACGCCTCCAATCTCGCGCTGCCTTTGGCGGATGGCGCAGGAATCATCGGCGCCCTGTGCATTTACGCGCGCGAGCCGAATGCCTTTGATGCGGAGGAAACCCGGCTGCTCACGGAATTGGCCAACGACCTCGCCTACGGCATCGTCACCCTGCGCACGCGGGCCGAGCGCGACCGCATCGCGCACGCGCACGCGCATCATGCGGAGATCCTGCAGAAAACCCTGGAGCAGTCCATCCATGTCATCGCCGACACCTTGGAGGCGCGTGACCCCTATACCGCAGGCCACCAACGCCGCGTCGCCGAGCTGGCGACGGCCATTGCGCGGGAGTTGGGCCTGACGGAGGATAAAATCCGCGGCATCCACCTTGCCGCCTCCATTCACGATCTGGGAAAAATCAACGTTCCCGCGGAAATTCTCGCCAAGCCCGGCAAGCTCACCGACATCGAGTTCATGCTGATCAAGGTCCACCCGCAGGCCGGCTATGACATTCTGAAGGACGTGGATTTCCCCTGGCCCATTGCCGACATGGTGCGCCAGCATCACGAGAAGCTGGACGGCTCGGGCTATCCGCAGGGGCTGAAGGGCGGGCAGATCCTGCTCGAATCGCGCATCATGACCGTGGCGGACGTGGTGGAGGCGATGGCCTCGCACCGCCCGTATCGCGCGGCGCTGGGCATGGATGTCGCGCTGAAGGAGATCGAGCGCGGTCGCGGCAGCGTCTACGATCCGGCGGTCGCCGATGCCTGTCTCAAGCTGTTCCGCGAGGGAAAATTCGCGTTTCATGCCTGAAGCCCCGCACGCGAGTTCGCCCGTCGCCGGCCTTGGAGTTGGATCCGTCCGCCGTTGATGCCGATGCGAAGAAGAACAACATGAACGAAGAGACAGAAAAAATCTATGCAAGGTTGGCCGAGCTGTCGAGCGAAGTTGCGAATTTGCGGCAAGGTTATATGATCGTCAACAAGCGATACAGCGAAGCGCTTGCATCGCTGAAGGGATTGATGGCCCATTCAAAGGAAGCCGCAATACGCGCAGCGACAGCGGCCGAGAAAGCTGCCCTTGCGGCCCGGAATGCTGCGTCGGCGGCAAGGGAAGCGGCGTCCGAGGCGGTGATCATGGCAGCAGATGCGGCAGCCGAGGCGGCGAAGGCCGCCGCGGAAGCGGCATCGGAAGCGGCAGTATCGGCAGCGGCGGCAGCGGCAGCCGCCGCGGGGGCGGCGGCACACTACGCAGAGGAAACTTCGATACAGGCTTCAGCGGAAGCGGCGGCAGCGGCAAAACGGGCAAGCGAAGCAGCGGCAGAAGCAGTCAGATTGGCGCATGCGGCCGCCGCATCCGCGAGGGCGGCGCGAAGCTAGGCAAGCGAGTATGGCGTTGGGCCGCAGGCCCGCATCAGCCGGTGGACTTGAAGTACGCCAAGACTTCCGGGCTATAGCGTACTGATACGAGTTGCTTCGTGCTCGCGGACTTGGGCCGCCCGCGCAACGCGCGCATCGGGACCATGGATTTCAACTGCTTCGGTGTAACCGGCTGTGCATCGGGATCGGCCTTGGCCGCTGCGGTGATGACTTCCCATGAGGCCGAACAACAAGGGCCAAATATGGTTCATTAGGGCCTGTTGACATTCAGCACATGAGCGCGACGGGGGTAATTTGGGATGCAGCGCAAGGCGCGAGGAGTGCCGTTTGGTCATTCCAAACAAGCGACGAGCAACGCCGCGCGGCGTCCCAAATTATCCCCCGTCCCTTCGGGTTGCCTCTAAATGCGGCGCCTGCGGCGTTGCGCTCCTCGCCAAGGGAACCACCCTTGGCTTCGTCCCCCAAGGGGACTTTCCCCTCAAGGGGGATCGAGACCTTCGGGGCGTCGCGCGCCTTGCAGTCATCCGCATTTGGAGGCAACGCGTCTCATGCGATGAATGTCAACAGGCCCTAACAGTCCTCTTGCAAAACCGACGCACACCAGGCACAAGTCCCGTTTTGACCATGACCGGATTTGCGACTAGCATGCAAAGCGTGCGTCTTTGAATCAAACAGCCGGTGTCGCCATGTCACAAACCGATTCCAATTCGAGCGGCGAAATCGAGCGGCTGCGTGCGCTTTTGGATCGATCCGAGGCGCGGCTGGCCGAAGCGCAGCGCATTGCACAAATCGGATACTGGGAGTGGGATGTTGAACAGGATGCAGTGTGGTGGTCGCCGCAAATGCACAGGATATTCGGCATGGCGCTCGACGATCCGCCGCTTGCGTATGCCGCCTTCCTCGGCAAGCTCAGTGCGGAAGACGCGGAACGGGTCCGACGCACGGTTCAGAGTTCGATTGCCGACGGCGTGCCCTTCGATATTCAATTCCGGATCATGCATGCGGATGGAACGCCGCGTTTCATCCACGCCAGGGGCAACGTGGTCGCCAGTTCAAACGGCGTTGCGACCCGGATGGCAGGCACGCTGCAGGATATTACCGAGCGCAGGCGCCTGGAGCAGGCCATATTTGAGAGCGAAGCGCGTTGCCACAGCATATTCGAGCGTGTCCCGCTGGGGGTTGCAGTAGTCGGACCCGACGGGCGTTTTTCCATGGCCAATCCCGCCTGGGAACGCATGACCGGTTATAGCGCCGCAGAGCTCGCGCAACTGACTGCGTTCGATCTCACGCATTCCGGCGATCGAACCAAGTGGCAGCGGGCCGTGGCGAGCTGGGACGCCGGGAATCATGCCGAATTTGTGATCGACAAGCGTTATGTGCGCAGGAACGGCGAGGTGTTCTGGGCGCGGTTGACCTGTGCGGCCCTGCGCGACGAGCAGGGCGCCGTCACCGGCCGGGTCGCGATAATCGAGGACGTCGGCAAGGAAAGGGAGGCAGAGCTTCGCCGCGCCGAACAGCGACGCATCCAGCGCGACGCCTTGGTGCGCGAGGTGCACCACCGCATCAAGAACCACCTGCAGGGCGTCGCCGGCCTGCTGGAGCGTCCTGCGGCGGCCAATCCCGCGCTCGAACCGGCGATCGCAGAGGTGCTCGGGCAGCTGAACGCGCTCGCCACGGTGCACGGGCTGCAAAGCGAATTTGGCGGCCGCGAACTCAACCTGTGCAACGTCGTGCGCAGCATCGTCGAGACCGTGCAAGTGATCTCGCGCGTGCCGCTGGAATTCGCGCTGCCGCAGGGATTCGTTGCGATCGAGCTGAATGCCGAGGAGACCGTGCCGGTCGCGCTGATCCTGAACGAGCTGGTATCCAACGCGGTCAAGCACCTCGATGCTTCGGCCGAGCAGGCTGTGGTGAAAATCGAAATCAAGCGAGACGGCGTTGGCGCGGTAGTCTGCGTGCGCAACGGGCCGGCGAGCCTCCCGCCGGGTTTCGATTTTGCCAATA
>MERK01000189.1:0-438 GCA_001770575.1 Betaproteobacteria bacterium RIFCSPLOWO2_12_FULL_64_23 | reverse complement strand
CCGCCCGTGCTGAATCACGCGGTGAACCGCGTGAGCGAAGCATGGCTGCGGTGAAGGGCAGGAAAAGGGGGACACCGATGTCGAGTGTTGCGCCTCAAACCCGGTTGCTGGTCGTGGATGACGACCGGCTGGTGCTTGCCAATCTTGGCGATGGGCTGGAGCAGGCGGGTTATGCCGTATCGCGCGCTGTCACGGGCGAAGACGCCATACGGATTTGCGCCGAAGCGCCGCCGGACCTGGTGATCATGGACCTGCGCCTGCCCGGATTATCCGGGATCGAGACCGCGAGAAAGATCCGCGAGATTTCGAAAACGCCGGTGTTTTTCCTGTCGGCGTTCGACACCGAAGACGCGGTGAAGGAGGCGGTCGCCAATGGCAGCCTGGGCTATCTGGTCAAGCCGGTAAGGCTGAATCAGCTGCTGACTTCAATCAAAGCCG
>MERK01000188.1 GCA_001770575.1 Betaproteobacteria bacterium RIFCSPLOWO2_12_FULL_64_23 | reverse complement strand
CCCTCATTTTGCAATCAGCTCGAATTCCGATATTCAAACATCGAGGTAACCAGCATGGCACAGATGATGCAGGACAAGGTGGCGGTGGTAACCGGCTCCGGCGGCGGCATTGGCCGCGAGTTCGCCTTGCTGATGGCGGCCGAAGGCGCCAAGGTGGTGGTGAACGACATCGGCGCCTCGGTCAGCGGCGAAGGCAAGGACGCCGGCCCGGCGCAGCAAGTCGTGGACGAAATCCGCGCCAAGGGCGGCCAGGCCGTGGCCAACACCGACAGCGTGGCTACCTGGCCCGGCGCGAACGCCATCATCAAGGCGGCGATCGACAACTTCGGCCGCATCGACTGCGTCGTCAATAACGCCGGCATCCTGCGCGACCGCATGTTCTTCAAAATGAACCCGGAAGAATGGGGCGCCGTGATCGACGTGCACCTGAACGGCACGTTTTACGTCAGCCGCGCCGCGGCCACTTATTTCCGCGAGCAGGAATCCGGCGCCTATGTGCACATGACCTCCACGTCCGGACTGATCGGCAACATCGGCCAGGCCAATTACGGCGCCGCCAAACTCGGCATCACCGCGTTGTCGAAGATGATCGCCATGGACATGGCGCGCTACAAGGTGCGCTCCAACTGCATCGCGCCTTTCGCCTGGAGCCGGATGATCGGCGCCATTCCCGCCGACACGCCTGAAGCCAAGGCGCGCGTGGACAAACTCAAGACCATGGAGGCCGCCAAGATCGCGCCCATGGCGGTGTTCCTGGCGAGCGATGCGGCCAAGGACGTCAGCGGCCAGGTGTTCGCGGTGCGCGCCAACGAGATTTTCCTGATGAGCCAGCCGCGCCCCTTGCGCTCGGTGCAGCGCGACGGCGGCTGGACCGCGCGCAGCATCGCCGAGCATGCCATCCCCGCGCTGCGCTCGGGCTTCTACGGCCTCGACCGCTCGCAGGACGTGTTCAGCTGGGATCCGGTTTAAGCGCTGGAAGCTGGAGATTCATGATCAAATGCGTGACCCGGAAAAACCATGCCCATCGACTACGACAAGCTGAAGAACTGGCCCTTCCCCGAGGTCGAGCAGACCTACACCGAGAAGGACAGCATGCTCTACGCCCTGGGCGTGGGCTACGGCCACGATCCCATGGACGAAGCGCAACTGCAGTTCGTCTACGAGAAAAACCTGAAGGCGGTGCCGACCATGCCGGTGGTGCTGGGCTATCCCGGCTTCTGGATCAAGGATCCGGCGAGCGGCATCGACTGGGTGAGAATCGTCCACGGCGAGCAGTCGCTGTCCATTCACCGGCCGATTCCTGCGGCCGGCACGGTCGTCGGCCGCACGCGCATCAAAGCCATCGTCGACAAGGGCAAAGACAAGGGCGCGCTGCTGATCCAGGAACGCAGCATTGTCGACAAGGCCAGCGGCGCGCTGCTGGCGACACTGGAGCACACCACGTTCTGCCGCGGCGACGGCGGTTTCGGCAAAGGCGACCCAGCCCCGCCGCCGCCCCCAGCAGTGCCCGAGGGTGCGCCGGATGCAAGTTGCGATCTGCCCACCCTGCCCCAGGCGGCGCTGATTTACCGCCTGTGCGCCGATCCCAACCCACTGCACGCCGAACCGGCGGTGGCCAAGGCTGCGGGCTTTCCCCGGCCTATTTTGCACGGCCTGTGCACCTATGGCGTGGCCGGCCATGCCATTCTCAGGACGTTCTGCGGCTACCAACCGGAAAAACTCGCCGGCCTGTCGCTGCGTTTTTCCGCGCCAGTGTATCCGGGGGAAACCATACGCACCGAAATGTGGCGCCGGGGCGGCAGCATTTTGTTCCGTTCCCGCGCCGTCGAACGCGATGTCCTGGTGCTCAACAACGGCGTCGCCACCATCAATTCCTGATCTTCACAAGGCGTATCCATGCCCCGCCCGCTTTCGCATATCCGCGTGCTCGATCTGTCCCGCGTCCTCGCCGGGCCCTGGGCCTCGCAGAACCTCGCCGACCTCGGCGCCGAGGTGATCAAGATTGAACGCCCCGGCACGGGCGACGACACGCGCGGCTGGGGACCGCCCTGGCTCAAGGACGGCGAGGGCAAGGACACGCGCGATTCCGCCTACTACCTCTCCTGCAACCGCGGCAAGAAATCCATCACCCTGGACATATCCAGGCCGGAGGGGCAGCAGATTGTGCGAGCGCTGGCGGCGAAGTGCGACGTCCTGATCGAGAACTACAAGGTCGGCACGCTGGCACGCTACGGCTTGAGCTATGAGCAGCTGCGCGACATCAACCCGCGCCTGATCTACTGCTCCATCACCGGTTTCGGCCAGTCGGGCCCGTATGCGCCGCGTCCCGGCTACGACTTCGTGTTCCAGGGCATGGGCGGGCTGATGAGCATCACCGGCGAGCGCGACGAGTTGCCCGGCGGCGGGCCGATGAAAGTCGGCATCGCCATTACCGACATACTCACCGCCATGTACGCGAGTCTGGCGATCACCGCCGCCATCGCCCACTGCGAGCGCGGCGGCAGCGGCCAGTACATCGACGTGGCGCTGCTCGATTCCATGGTCGCGTTCAACGCCAACCAGATCAGCGGCTACCTCGTTTCGGGCAATATCCCCAGACGCTACGGCAACGCCCATCCCAACGTCGTGCCCTATCAGGTGTTCCCGTGCAAGGACGGCCACATCATCCTCGCGGTCGGCAACGACAGCCAGTTCGCGAGTTTCTGCAAGGTGGCCGGGCGCCCCGAGTTAGCCGAAGACGAGCGCTTCCGGCTGATGTCGGGGCGCATCGTCAACCGCGATGCGCTGATCCCGCTCATCGCCGACATCATGCACATGCGCGGCATGCACGAGTGGATCCAGGTACTGGAGACCGCCAACGTCCCCTGCGGCCCGATCAACAACATGCAGCAGGTATTCGAGGATCCGCAGGTGCAGCACCGCGGACTGAAAGTCGACATCCCGACGCCTGCGGGCGTCCCCTGCCCGACGGTGGCAAGCCCGATGCGCTTCTCCGAAACGCCGGTGGAATACAAGGTGCCGCCGCCGACGCTCGGCCAGCACACGCAGGAGATCCTGCAGGGCCTGCTCGGCATGGAGCGGCAGGCGGTGGATGCGCTCGCCGCCAAAGGCATCGTCTGAGCCGCCGATGCAGGCCTCGCCGCGTTCGCGGCAATGACGAATGCGGCGCCTTATAGGGGCTTCTTCAGCCAGTGCCCCAGTTCGCCGATGATGCCGCGGCGGAAGGCAAGGACGCAGGCAACAAAGATCGCACCCTGGATGACCGTGACCCACTGGCCCAGCGCCGCGAGATAGTTCTCCATCGTGATGATAATGAACGCGCCGACGACCGGGCCGAACACGGTGCCCAGCCCGCCCAGCAGCGTCATCAGCACCACCTCCCCCGACATGGTCCAGTGCACGTCGGTCAGCGACGCGAGCTGGAACACGAGTGCCTTGGTCGCGCCGGCCAGCCCGGCCAGCGTCGCCGACAGCACAAAGGCGAGCAGCTTGTATTGATCGGTCCTGTAGCCGAGGGAGATCGCGCGCGGTTCATTCTCCCGGATCGCCTTCAGCACCTGGCCGAACGGCGAATGGATGATGCGGTAGATGAGCAGGAAGCCCGCAAGAAAGATGACGAGCACGAAGAAGTACATCGCGAGCGGCCTCGACAGGTCGATCGCGCCGAACAACATGCCGCGCGGGACCGCCTGGATGCCGTCCTCGCCCTTGGTGAACGGAGTCTGTACGTAGAAAAAGAAGATCATCTGCGCCAGCGCCAGGGTGATCATGGCGAAATAGATTCCCTGGCGCCGGATCGCCAGCAACCCCGTCACGATTCCGAGCAAGGCCGACGCCCCGGTTCCGAACAGGATCGCGAATTCGGGGTTGAAGCCCCATTCCTTCGCGGCATGCGCACAGACGTAGCCTGCGGTGCCGAGAAACATGGCGTGGCCGAAGGACAGCAGGCCGCCGAAGCCGATCAGCAGATTGAAGGCGCAGGCGAACAGCGCGAAGGTCAGTGCCTTCATCAGGAACACCGGATAAAAAACGAACGGCGCCAGCACGAACAGCACCACCATCACGGTAAAGGCGATGCGCTGGTGGCCCAGCGATCCTTCCTCGCGCGTCACACCGGCCGCCGCCCTGTCCTCTGAGGCCATCAATTCACCATCTCAGCGCTGGGTACCGAACAAGCCGGCGGGCTTGATCATCAGGACGATTGCCATGATGATGAAAATGACGGTGTTGGAGGCTTCCGGATAGAACACCTTGGTCAGACCCTCGACCAGCCCGAGCGCGAAACCGGTGACGATCGAGCCCATGATCGAACCCATGCCGCCGATCACCACCACTGCGAACACCACGATGATCAGGTCGGCACCCATCTGCGGACTCACCTGGTAGATCGGTGCGGCCATCACTCCGGCCAGCCCGGCCAGGCCGACACCGAAGCCATAGGTCAGCGTGATCATGCGCGGCACATTGATGCCGAAGGCCTGCACCAATGCCGGATTTTCGGTCGCCGCGCGCAGGTAGGAACCGAGCTTGGTCCGCTCGATGACGAACCACGTCCCCACGCACACCACCAGCGAAGCGAAAATCACCCAGGCGCGGTAGTTCGGCAGAAACATGAAGCCCAGATTGCGTGCGCCGGAGAGTTCCTCGGGGATCGGATACGGCAGCCCCGAGGAGCCGTACTCGTTGCGGAACAGCCCCTGGATGATGAGGGCAAGGCCGAACGTCAGAAGCAGGCCGTAAAGGTGATCGAGCTTGTACAGCTGCTTGAGCATGGTGCGCTCGATCAGCATCCCGAACGCGCCCGAAGCGAGCGGCGCGATTGCCAGCGACCACCAGTAGCCGAGGCCGGCCTTGTTGAGCAGGAAATAGGCGAAGAAGGCGCCCAGCATGTACTGGGCGCCGTGGGTAAAGTTAATGATGTTGAGCAGACCGAAGATCACGGCGAGCCCGAGCGAGAGCAGCGCGTAGAAGGAGCCGTTGATCAGGCCGATCAGCAACTGCCCGAACAGCGCTTGCGTCGGGACGCCGAAGATCTCGGTCATGCCGCTACCCCCCGCTTACTTGACCAGCGGGCAGTCGCCCTCGGCCACAGGCCGAAACGCCTGGTCGGCGGGAAGGGTGTTGCGCACCTTGTAATAGTCCCACGGACCCTTGGACTCCGACGGTTTCTTCACTTCAACCAGATAGGCGGGATGCAGCTTGCGGCCATCGGCGCGGATGCTGCCCTTGCCGAACAGCGGGTCGTCGGTCGGCATCTTCTTCATTTGCGCGATCACCTTGGTGCCATCGTCCGACTTGATCGCCTCGATCGCCTTCAGGTAGTGGATGACGGCCGAATACACGCCGGCGTGGATCATCGACGGGTACAGGTTGCGCGGCGCCTGGGCGGAAAAGCGCTTGGTGAATGCGCGCGTATTGTCGTTCAGGTCCCAGTAAAACGTCTCGGTGAAAATCAATCCCTGCGCGGTCTGCAGGCCAAGCGCGTGTATGTCGGGCAGGAACACCAGCATCCCGGCGAGGTTCTGACCCGCCTTGACGATGCCGAACTCGGCCGCCTGCTTGATCGAGTTGATGGTGTCGCCGCCGGCGTTCGCGAGGCCGATGATCTTGGCTTTCGACGCCTGCGCCTGCAGCAGGAACGAGGAGAAATCCTGCGTGCTGAGCGGATGGCGCACCTTGCCGAGCACCTTGCCCCCGGTCTTCAGCACCACCGCCTCGGTGTCGCGCTCCAGCGCATGCCCGAACGCATAGTCCGCCGTAATGAAAAACCAAGTATCGCCGCCGGTCTTCACGATCGCGTTACCGGTGCCGTTGGCGAGCATCCAGGTGTCATAGGTCCAGTGGATAGTGTTCGGCGAGCAGGCCTTGCCGGTGAGGTCGGAAGTGGCCGCGCCGGATACCAGGAACGCCTTGCCCTTGTCCTTGGTAATCTGGCTGACGGCGAGTGCCACCGACGAAGTCGGCACATCGACGATCACGTCGACCTTGTCGGTGTCGTACCAGGTGCGTGCGATGGCCGAACCGACGTCCGGCTTGTTCTGATGGTCGGCGGATACGATCTCGACCTTCATGCCCTTCTTCGCCGCGCCGAAATCCTCCACCGCCAGGCGCGCGGCAACGACCGACCCGGGACCGGTAAGGTCGGCATAAAGGCCCGACATGTCGTTCAGCACTCCAATCTTGATGACTCCGTCGGAAATCTGCGCCTGCGCGGCGCCGGCGGCGAACGCCAGCGAAACGGCCAGCAATGCACTGCGTTTCTGCAACATGGTGGGTCTCCTCTTGTGAAAGTTGATGATGCTCTTGCGTTCAAACGCCGAGATAATCGTGGACCTTCTGCAGGTTCGACTCCAGTTCCGCGTTGGGAATCATGTCGACCACGCGACCGTTCTCCATCACGTAATGGCGGTCCGCTACCGTGGCGGCAAAACGGAAATTCTGCTCGACCAGCAGGATTGTAAACCCCTGCGCCTTGATGCGCTCGATGGTGCGGCGGATTTGCTGCACGATGACCGGTGCCAGGCCCTCGGTCGGCTCGTCCAGCAGCAGCAGCCTCGCGCCGGTGCGCAGAATGCGGCCGATGGCGAGCATCTGCTGCTCGCCGCCCGAGAGCTTGGTGCCCTGGCTGGCCTGGCGCTCCTTCAGGTTCGGAAACAGCTCGAACACCTGATCCACGCTCAATCCGCCGGGGCCCACCTGCGGCGGCAGCAGCAGGTTCTCCTTGACATTGAGGCTGGCGAAAATCCCGCGTTCCTCCGGACAGAATGCGATGCCGGAGCGCGCGATGCGGTTCGAGGGCAGGCCGATGGTCTCCGTGCCGGCAAACCGGATCGATCCCTGGCGGCGCTCGACCATGCCCATGATCGATTTCAACGTCGTCGTTTTGCCGGCGCCGTTGCGCCCGAGCAGCGTCACCACTTCGCCTTCGGCAATGCCGAAATCGACGCCGTGCAGGATATGCGACTCGCCATACCACGCGTTGAGCCCGCTCACCGCCAGCAGCGGCACCGTCCCGGCTCCGGCGATGGGCTCATCCACGATCCGGACCGCTTCAGGCATGTTCCGTTCCCAGGTAAGCGCTCATCACTTGCGCGTCTTTCGACACGGTGGCGTAATCCCCCTCGGCGAGTACCTCGCCGCGGGCGAGAACCGTGATGGTGTCGGAGAGGTTCTGCACCACGCTCAAGTTGTGCTCGACCATGAGGACGGTGCGGTTCGCCGCGACGCGTTTGATCAGTGCCGTAATGCGTTCCACGTCCTCATGCGTCATCCCTGCCGTGGGCTCGTCGAGCAGCATCATTTCCGGTTCGAGCGCCAGGGTAGTCGCGATTTCCAGCGCGCGCTTGCGACCGTAGGGCAACTCGACCGCGATCGCGCCCTCGAACGCCGACAGGCCCACCGAGTCGATCAGCTCGCGCGCGCGGCCGTTCGACTGATCGAGCACCGTCGCCGAGCGCCAGAAATCGAACGAGTTGCCGCGCTTGCGCTGCAGGGCCACGCGCACGTTTTCCAGAACGCTCAAGTGCGGGAATACCGCCGAAATCTGAAACGAGCGCACCATTCCCATGCGCGGGATGGCAGCCGGATTCGATCCGGTAATGTCGCGGCCGTTGTAGATGATCTGCCCGTGGGTCGGCACGAGGAAATGCGTGAGCAGGTTGAAAAAGGTCGTCTTGCCCGCACCATTGGGGCCGATGAGGGCGTGAATATGCCCGCGCCTGACCCTGAGGCTGACAGCGTTTACCGCGAGAAAGCCCTTGAATTCCTTGCTCAGGCTTTTGGTTTCGAGTATGTAATCGTCCATGCTCAGCGATGCGGCGCGGTGACCGACGGCCCTCCTTCAACCCACAATATCCGGCAACCCCTACACCACTGCCGGCGCTCGGCAGTCACCGGGTCAGGCATTATAGCCATACCTCTTCGGCAAACAACCACCCGTTCGTGTGGTTAGCGTCCCTTCCACTGCGGCTTGCGCTTGGCGACGAAAGCGTCGATGCCTTCCTGCGCGTCTTCGGCCATCATATTGCAGGCCATGACTTCGCTCGCCAACTCGTAGGCCCCATCCAGTCCCAGCTCCAGCTGCCGGTAGAACATCTGTTTGCCCGCCTTGATGGCGACCGGCGTCTTGGCGAGAATCGAGTCGCTGAGCTTCCCGATCTCGGCGTCGAGTTGCTCCGCCGGTACGACGCGGTTCACCAGGCCGCGCGCGAGCGCCGTCTGCGCATCGATGAAATCGCCGGTCAGCAGCATTTCCATCGCCTGCTTGCGTCCGAGATTGCGCGCGAGCCCCACCGACGGCGTGGAGCAGAACAAGCCCAGGTTCACGCCCGACACGGCGAAGCGCGCATTGTCGGAGGCCACCGCCAGGTCGCACATCGAAACCAGTTGGCAGCCGGCCGCGGTGGCGATGCCGTGCACGCGCGCGATCACCGGCTGCGGCATGCGCACCAGCGTGAGCATGAGCTTGCTGCACTGGCGGAACAGCTGCTGCTGGAATCCCTTCGTCGCATCGGAACGCATTTCCTTGAGGTCGTGCCCGGCGCAGAACGCCTTGCCGGCCCCGGCCATGATCACCACGCGCACGCCGGCGTCGGCGGCGATGCGATCGAGCTCGGCCTGCAGCTCGCTCATCAGCGCCTGCGACAGGGAATTGAATTGCGCCGGCCGGTTGAGGGTAAGCGTCGCCACGCCGCCCGCCTCCTGCCGCAACAACAGCGGCTCGGTCGCCGCTGCCGGGGTATTCGCGTTCATGGTCGTGCTCCTTGCTCGTAAGCCGGTCTAGCCGAAACAATACGGGGCGACTTAAATCGCCCCCATCCATTGTCGCAGAGTTGCTGGTGTTGCGCGGACGAAAAACCGTCCGCGCGGATCGTCGATTGCGCACGGATGAAAAGCGCATCCGTGCGCAATCGACGATCTTGTATAAAAACCTCACGCCGTCGTTGTTGCTACTCGATCGCCTGCGCCGACTTGGCCTGCTGGCGCAGCACGAACTTCTGGATCTTGCCGGTCGAAGTCTTGGGCAACTCGCCGAACACCACGGCGCGCGGCACCTTGAAGCGCGCCAGATGGTTGCGGCAATGCTCGATGATTTCCTGCGCCGTCACCTGCGCGCCCGCCTTCAGCTCGACGAAGGCGCAGGGCGTCTCCCCCCACTTTGGATCGGGCCGCGCCACCGCCGCCGCGGCGAGCACCGCCGGATGGCGGTAAAGCGCCTCCTCGATTTCGAGCGAGGAAATATTCTCGCCGCCGGAAATGATGATGTCCTTCGACCGGTCGCGGATCTTGACGTAGCCGTCGGGCTGCATCACCGCCAGGTCGCCCGAATGGAACCAGCCGCCGGCGAAAGCCTCCGCCGTCGCCTTGGTATTCTTCAGGTAGCCTTTCATGGTGATATTGCCGCGGAACATGATTTCGCCCATGGTCTCGCCGTCCGCAGGCACCGGCGTCATGGTCGCCGCATCCATCACCGCCAGCCCCTCCTGCATCAGATAGCGCACGCCCTGGCGCCCGTTGCGCTCGGCGCGCTTGCCGATGTCCAAGGCGCCCCACTCTTCGTGCTTCGCGCACACCGTCGCCGGCCCATAGGTTTCGGTGAGGCCGTAGACGTGGGTCAGGTCGAAGCCGATGTTCTCCATGCCCTCGATCATCGCCGCCGGCGGTGCCGCGCCCGCCACCATGGCCGACACCTTGTGCGTGATGCCTGCGCGCAGGCCGGGGTCGGCGTTGATCAGCCCGGTATGCACAATAGGCGCGCCGCAATAATGCGTGACCCCATGCTCCTTGATCAGGCGCAAGATCTGCACCGGATCGACGCGGCGCAAGCAGACGTTGACACCGGCATTGGCTGCCATGGACCAGGGGAAGCACCAGCCGTTGCAGTGGAACATGGGCAGCGTCCACAGGTAAATCGAATGCTGCGGCATGCCCCAGGTGACGATATTGCACACGCCGTTGAGATAGGCGCCGCGATGGTGATACACCACGCCTTTGGGATTGCCGGTGGTGCCGGAGGTGTAATTGAGGGAGATCGCATTCCATTCATCCGCGGGCGGCTGCCAGGCGTAATCCGGGTCGCCCTCGGCGAGCAGCGCCTCGTAGTCCTTCTCTCCGATACGCTCACCCGGGCCGTCGTATTCCTGGTCGTCGATGTCGATCACGACCGGGCGGTGCACCACCTGCTCGAGCGCGCGCGCGACAGTCGCGGAGAATTCCCGGTCCGCGATCAATACTCTCGCGTTGCCATGATTCAGCATGAACGCAATCGCCTCCGCATCGAGGCGGGTATTGAGCGTATTCAGCACCGCGCCCTGCATGGGCACGCCGAAGTGGCATTCGTACATCTCGGGCGTGTTGGCGGCCATCACCGCCACGGTGTCGCCGATGCCGATGCCGCGCCGGCCGAGCGCCGAGGCCAGGCGCCGGCAGCGCGCATAGGTTTCTTTCCAGGTGTAGCGGCGCGCGCCGTGCACCACGGCGGTCCGCTCCGGATAGACGTAGGCCGCGCGCTCGATGAAGCTGAGCGGCGTCAGTGGCGCATGATTGGCCGGATTGCGGTCCAGGTCGGTTTCGTAGGCGTTGGCGCGGTCCATGGGCATCCCGGCTCGGCATGAGACGTATGGATCAATCTACCACAATCGGAGGCGAGACCAAACCGCGCGCGTCTCGGGGCGGCCGGCGAGCAGCAGCGCGAGCAGGCGAAAGATCGAGCGACGCGCCGCTATTCGCAACAATTTCGATGGTAGACCGCTTTTGATTTTCTTGATTACTTTGATTTTGACCCCTTTGATTCTCCAGCCCAGAGCCAGCCGATGAAGCCGATGAAGCATAGTCAATTCCAATTCAGGTATGAGCCTGAACGAGGGTGGCGAGGGATGGGTGTGCATGTGGTTACGCCGCAGGGTTATGCACGGGGCCGCCGACCGCCCCTTTGAGGCGAGAGGCAGGCGGCCCGGTGAATAACCCGTGTTCATGCGGCACGTTTGGATCGATCATGGATGGATTGGAATAGTTTGGTTCTGGCGTCGTTGAGTCTGCGGGCGGCCTCATTGTCGCTCATGGCGGTTGCGGTTGAGTCCAGTTGTGCGAAAGTGATGCCGGGTTGAAGGAAGTCCTTGGCCTTGGGCAGCGATTTGAGCTTCTCGTAGGGCGTCATCATGTTCTTTTGCAGATAGCGCTTGCGTATCTTTCCCTTGGGGTCGGTGAGCGTTTCGGCGAAGAAACAAGGGCGATGGAAGTTCACGTAGGGGTTGAGGAAATCCTGGCAGAAGGTGTTGACCGGGGCGGCGAAGCGCTGCGGGATATGCTGGTAACCGAAATGTTTGCGCACGATAGCCCCGTTCTTGGTTTCGGCCAAACCGTTGTCGTTGCTGTGCCTGGGGCGCGACTTGGTGAACTCGATCCTGAGCTTATTGAGTAGCTTGGCCACGGTGTAGTTGATGTACTCCGAGCCGTTGTCGGCGTGAAAACCCAGGATCGCGAAGGGAAAGCCCGCCAGGATCTGTTCGAGCACTGGCAGCAGGAATGCCTCGGACAGGCGCTCGCAGGTGGCGACGATCTCGTACTGGGTGACGCAGTCCACGGCATTGATGTGATAGAGCCCCTTGGCGCCGTCCTGATCGCCCTGATGCACGCTGTCGATGCGGATGAAGCCGGGGCGTCCGTCGGGGGTAGGCGCGCGCCGCTGCCCGATGGGGACGGCGTAGCCGCGGGTCTTGGTCCAGTGGGCTCGGGTCACCTGGTAGCCGGCTTGGTGACGCAGGTTATACAGGTGAGCCACGGAGAGCGTGGCGAGCCGCACATAGCGGGCATCGCCATAAACGGCATAGGCGCGCTGCATCAAACACTTGGTGGCGGGGCCAGACAGGGTGTTATGCAACGCATCGGTTTGCGCGAGCAGCTTCACGTCAGCGGCGGTGAATTTGCGCGCAAAGCCCGCTGCCGGGGCGCGATAGCGCTTGGCCAGCGGCTCACCCTTGAGATGCCGACCCAAGAGCCGCTTGAGCTGCGCTCGCGAGTAGTCGGTGATGCGTGCCAGATAACGCATCAGAACACCCTTGTCGGCCCGAACAAGCCGGCGGTAAGCAAACCGTCCAAGCACTGCGGCGATGAAGCCGTAGCGCTCGACATCGTTGCGGATGGGCTGGAATTTGACTTCAAGAGTCCCCTCCAAAAAAGCGCGCAATTGCGCTACCGTCTTGAGCTGAGTTTCGTTCATATCGATCACCATGTCGTGGATGATCGACCCAAAATTCATGCTTCAGGCTCATACCCCGTTGGAAATACGGGCTCCCGTTCAGGCTCATACCATATTGGAATAGACTGAATTCCAATACGTTCGATTGGTCAAATCTCATTTTTTAACATCACTTGCATTGCGAGGCGTTATAGGTATGGGCGCCTTCGCACCGCCCGGTGAAACCCAACCACCTTCAACCCTAACCATTACCGGGCAAGAATGCCCTGCATTCGCCAGCGGCTCCCGCAGGATGGTTTTGTATTCGGGTGTCTTAATGTCGCGGTTTTGCTCGTTGACTTGCGCGACGGTGTAGAAGGACTTGAGCAATGAAGTGGCTGGCCTGCCAACAATGACATTAGCTTTGCTCAGTTCAGGCGGGAATTCAGTCAAAGCGATGCGCTTCCATTGGTCGTCCTCATACTTGAATAGGATCTGTGGTGGGTTGGGTCGCTTCCACTTGTTGTAAGCGATACATCCGGCTGGATAAGTAGCGATGTACGGAACGCCCTTAACAATATCGAGCAAGATTAAATTGAGGCTGTTTGGCTCGGCCACTGAGTCCCTGAAATCCGTCTTCCATATAACGCGTTTGCCCGTAACAGGGATGCTGAACGTTACCGTTTCATCGAGAGCTGCACGTTCCCTGCTCTCGAGAGTCGGATAACCTCCAAGGTTATAGAAACGTTCCGCGACAATTGTCTGTCCATCGTGCAAGAGCACCTCTTCTTTCCAACTCATCGTTGCACCAAGTAATCCAAAGAATCCTGCTTCCGCACTCATGCTGACCCCCATCACTAAGAACATTCCCAGTTTCGCAATTCGTTTCAGCCATAGTGGATTCGCTCTCATGCTGCGCTCCTTAACTGTTGAATCGCATATTTGATGTCGTTCGCCGCGATCCCGGCGCCGAAGACGAGGGCGTTGGGGCCGTTGGCCAGCCATTCGGTCCAGGTCGCGTCCCACACCGTCCCTTGCGCGCTGTCGGTGATCGTATCGGCGCCGTCGCCGCGGTTGAAGACGTACAGGTCGCTCCCCGCCCCGCCCTGGAGGGTGTCGTTCCCCGCGCCGCCTTCGAGCCGGTCGGGAATCCAGCCGTGGTACAGGTCGTCGCCGGCGAGCGTATCCGCGCCGGCCGTGCCGGTGTTGGCCAGGCCGCGCTGCGTCACGAAATCCTGAATCCCGACCGCGCTGCCGTCGTCGAATTCGACCGTCTGGATGGCGAAGGTGGTGAATGGATTGAGGTTGAGGTCGAAGCCGTGAAGCACCTCGTCGCTGAACGAGTTCGCCCCGACGACAATGCTGTCCCCGCCACCCAGGTCGAGCAGGCAGTCGTTGCCGTCATGGCGCACCCGGATCATGTCCGGCGTGATGCCGGGACCGAATCGCAGGGTATTGCCGTCTGCCCCTGGAAAACCAAAGTAACGTCCGTTGTCGTAGATCGTATCGGCGCCATCGCCGACGTTGTAGAGGTAGAGGTCGCTGCCCGTGCCGCCGGTGAGAACGTCATTGCCGCCCTTGCCGTCGATGCGGTCGTTGAAGGGCGTGCCGGTCAGCGCGTCCGCCGCCGCCGTGCCAGTGATGTCGAAGCGGGTGTTGGAAAGGAATGCCTGTATGCCTTGGGATGAGCCATCGGCGAATTGCAGGGTCTGGATGGCGATGTTGCCGGCAAGGCCGATGTCGATGCTGTCGCCGCCGCCGAAGTCGAGCGTCACGTGCCGCGTGGCCGCGTCCAGGCGCACGCCGATCGCATCCGGCGTGATGCCCGCGCCGAGGCTCAGGGTGTTGCTGTTGCCGACGGTTTCGCCGCTGGGCAGCGTCCAGATCCAGGCATCGACGATGCTGTCCGCCCCGTCGCCGCGGTTGTAGACGTAGGTGTCGTTGCCCAGGCCGCCCGCGAGGGTGTCGTTGCCCGTGCCGCCTGTAATTCGGTCGTCGGCGCTGGTGCCGCGCACGGTATCGTCACCCGCCGTCCCCGCGAGGTCGAAGCCGCGGGCGAGCAGTTGCTGCGCATCGAGGACAGCGCCGTCGGCGAACTTGAAGCGCTGGATGCTCGATGAATTGACAGCATCATCAGGGTTAAAGTTATCCAGATGAATGGCATCGCCGTTGCCGAGGTCGAGCATGAGCGAGCCCAACCCGAGTTTGATCTGCGATGAATCGATGCCGGCGCCGAAGACGAGCGTATTGACCTGGCCGCCGGCGTTGCTGTCTCTGATATGGTCGATGCCGTCGCCGCGGTTGAAAAAGTAAGTGTCGTTGCCATCGCCGCCGGCGAGGTAGTCGCTGCCCGCGCCGCCGGCAAGAAAGTCGTTGCCCGCCTCGCCGTAGATCACGTCGTCGCCATCGCCGCCGGCGGCGGTGTCGTTGCCCTCGCCGCCCTGAATTTCATCGCTGCCCGCGCCACCGGCGAGCACGTCGTCGCCCGCCCCACCTGCAATAAGATCGTCGCCGTCGCCACCGGCGGCGATGTCGTTGCCGTCGCCGCCCTGGATTTCGTCGTTGCCCGCGCCGCCGAACAGCGTGTCTTTACCGGCGTCGCCAAATAGCAGGTCATCGCCTGCGCCACCGTCGACTACATCATTGCCGTCGTCGCCCGCAAGCTGATCGTCTCCTGCGCCGCCGGAAAGTCGATCGTCGCCGCTGCCGCCGGACAGCGTATCGATACCATCGCCTCCGCTCAGGCTGTCGTTGCCGGCATCGCCGAAGAGTGTGTCGTCATCCGCGCCGCCATCCAGGACATCGTCACCCTCGTCGCCCGCGAGTTGATCGATCCCGGCACCGCCTGAGAGTTGGTCGTTGCCGCTGCCGCTTGAAAGCAAGTCGTTGCCGTCCTCGCCCGCGAGATAGTCCTCGCCCGCGTCACCCTGCAGGTCGTCCGCACCGTCGCCGCCGAAGAGTTCGTCATTGCCCTCGCCGCCGGACAAGAGGTCGTTCCCGGCCTCGCCATCCAGATAGTCGTTGCCCGCTTCGCCCAGCAGTTGATCCGCGCCATCGCCCCCGAAGAGCGTGTCGTTGCCGCCATAGGCGCGCAGGTAATCGTCTCCCGCCTCGCCGTCCAGATAGTCGTCGCCCTGAAACACGACCGGAGTGTCGTCCGCGTCGCCGAAGAGCTGGTCGTTGCCTTCTCCGCCAAAGAGGGTGTCGCTGCCGCCGTCGCCCTTGAGCACGTCGATGCCATCGCCGCCGTCAAGATAGTCGTTGCCGTGCTTGTCGTAAGCGACGGTATTCGAATCGCCCTCCAGCACATCGTCGCCCGCGCCGCCGAGCAGCGTGTCGTCCTTGCCGTAGCCGTAGAGCTGGTCGTCCCCGGCGCCGCCGTCGAGATAGTCGGCGCCGTGATACTGCTCGGCCAGATTGCTTGCGTCACCCACCAGGATGTCGTTGTCCGCGCCGCCGTAGAGCGCATCGCTGCCGCCATCGCCTACCAGGGTATCGTTGCCCGCGCCACCGTCCAGGTAGTCGTCGCCGTGGAATTCGGGCAGGGTGTAGATAGATTCGCCAGTGACGGTGCCATCCAGCGTAAAGGGGATGTCGCCCTGCGTGCCGTCGCCATACAGAGAGTCGGCGCCTTCGCCGCCTTCCAGGGTATCGTTTCCGGCCTGCCCATCGAGCAGATCGTCTTCCCTTCCGCCCTTCAACAGATCGTCGCCATCCCCGGCAAACAGCGTGTCGTTGCCCGCCCCGCCATCGAGCACGTCGGCCGCATCGCCGTCGATGCTGAGATAGCCCACCATGTTGTAGAAGCCGGCCACGCCGTCGACGACCAGGACGCCAAACTCGGGAATGTCGTTCGGGTTCCATGCCGGGAGGAAGCCGGGAACGATACTGCCGCCGCCCAGGAGGACGTCGCTGCCCTCGCCACCGAAGAGCACGTCGCCGCCCGCCCCGCCGTCCAGCACGTCGTTGCCCTCATTGCCTTCGAGGTAATCGTCATCCGCCCCGCCCTGCAGTGCGTCGTTGTCCGCCCCGCCGTAGAGTTCGTCGTTGCCGCCGCTGGCAACGAGGATGTCGTTGCCGTCCTCGCCGTAGAGCTTCTGGTTTCCCTCGGCGTTGGTGATGTAGTCGCTGCCCGCCCGGCCGTAGACCTTCTGCGACGGCGTATCGGCGCCCAAGCGGTCATTGCCGCTCGTGCCGATGATGTCCGGAACGGTCTGGGTGGAAGGCACGCCGTTGAGGTTAATCCCCAGAAACGCCGTCGCGCTGTCAAAGCCCAGTATCCTGATCTTCCCGTTCGGATCGTCGTCCTTGGCGATGGTGAGCCACCCACTGCCCTCCGGGCTGCCACCGGCATTGAGTTTGCCGTTCCAGGTGAGCGTGAACGCGGCGTTGCCGAAGGTCTTGGGGTCGCTGCCTTTTTGCTCGTAGGTGCCGGTGAGGTCCTGGCCGGCGAACACGATCTTGCCCGCACCGTCGCTGTCGAGAATGGTGTCGGACCCATCACCCTTGTTCCAGATATAGGTATCGTTACCGAGCCCGCCATCGAGCAGGTCGTCGCCCTTGCCGCCCACAAGCGTGTCCTCGCCCGCCCCGCCGTAGAGCCTGTCCGCGCCCGCGTCGCCTTGCAGGTAATCGGCCCCGCCCAGCCCGCTCAGCCGATCATCGCCGCCGTTGCCGTAGAGGGCATCGGCGTTTGCACCGCCGGTGAGGCCGGCATCGGCGGCGTCGGTACCGAAGAAAATGCGCTCGGCCTCGGTCTTCTTGAGAAAAGCTTCGAATGCCGCCGCGTCCCTCCGACCCAATCCGGTCGAGTTGACTACATAGGCATTCTCACCCAACGCAAAGTCCTTGTACCAGGCGTTCTTGCTCGCGGCAGGATCTACGGCGAACAGCTGATCGTTGGTGTTGATGCCGATCTTCGCGCTGAGGAACTTGGCGCGGTCTTCAAGCCATCGCGTGGTCAGGGTACCGCTGCCTGTGTCCGAGTCGTAGAGATCGAGTTCGGCGTTGGTGTTGTGCACGGCATAGAGATCGTTGTTGCCGACGATCGCGAAAGGGTTCAGTTCCTTTAGCGCGTAGCGGTACGCAAGCGCTTCCGAACCCTGGGCAATGTTGGCAAGATCGGGAGCCGCCATCGCGGCTAAATCATCCACCGTCAAGCTCGCGTTCGACGTAACGGCCTGCAACGCGACCACTCGCGTGTAGAGCGCTTCCCGATCGCCAATCAGAGCGCCCGTCAGCGGTACATAATCCAACCTGAAGAGGTCGATGAGCGAATTGACTGTCCGCTCCAAGGTGTCGGGCGCTTGATTGGACGCCGCCTTCAGAAGGCCAGTGATCTTGCCGATGCCGTCCGCAGGATCGGTCGTGTTGAGCGCGGGGTCGATCTTGGCGAAGATGTCGTAGAGCACAAGGGAGTCGGTCATCTGATCCGCGGCGTGCCCTCCAAATGTAGATGTAAAAAGGCCGCCGTTTTCGATATAGATGCCCTGATAACCGCCAACCTGGCTGAGCAACCAGGTATTCTGGGCCGCGAATTCCGGACCTTCCAGCCCATAGACGTTGTAGATCTTCGCCGCATCGAAAGCCGCGGCGCCTCCGAGCAACGCGAACATGTGGTCAACGTTGCTGTTGGAAGGCCGGAATCCCAGCCCGTTGACCCCGACTGCATCGGCGTCGAGTAACGGAAAAAGCCTGGTGAATGCCATCGCCAGATGGCCGCCCAGGCTGTGACCAGACACATCGAAAGCCGTAAGCTCGTCGGGCAACGCCCCAGCTATCCCTTGCCGAAGATTGACGTCGCTGAGCGTGAATGAATCGACGAATTGGATGGTCCGTACGGTATGCGTGGGATTGTCGATGATGACATTCGCGCGGGCACGCAATATCGCCTCGTAGGCCAAACCTGCAACCGAACTTAGCGCGTATGCGGCCGTCAACGCGACTGTTTCGGCTGTTAGCGTCACCAATTGTGCCGCGCTATAAGCGTTACTGGAACGCGTGCTCAGGCGCTGCCAGTAGTTGTACAAATCGACAAGCTGGTCCTGCGCCATCCCGTCCAGAAAGATATCTCCCCCGTCGGCTGCGAAATCGGTCAGATCCGTCGAGCCGCGAATCGCAAGACTAAATTGTCCCGTTCCGGCGCCGTTATCTAGCCGCTCGAACAGCGTGGCGGAAAAACCGCTTTCCGTGTCCGGAATGTGATCGACCACCTGCCATTGAGAAACGAAGGTGGTGGCTTGAGCAGAGGAAAAGTGCATATTGTTGCCGGTGTTTTGCAGTTCCGTGGCTACATCAAGGCCAGGCAACAAATTTGCGTAGCTAGCCTCGGCCAGCTGAGCTTGTTCAAATAGTGCTTTGATTGAGATCATTTTCCCTCTCCCAATTTCTGAAATTCATAGCGGAAAACTCGCATCCGCTCGGTTGGCTGCGTAGCTCCACATCCCCGATTACCCCAACCCAAAATGAGCGCTTGCCGGTAATCATCTAAACTTCCGCCCATCGCAAACACATTGCCACTTTGACCCCGCAGGAAGTCGATAGATTGCGCCAAGAGTTGATCTGTATTCGCGTCAAATAAACGTTCCTCTTCCCTTAGAACGGCATGCATAAACCGTGTTTGTTTCCTATCTGTATAAAAGCGCTGTGTAGTCCAATAACGAAAGTGACCATCTTTCCCAGTTGTTTGCGGTTTTCTTTTTTCACTAAGCGTCTCCGCTACACCTGCGTTTTCCGCCTTCCACTGGTCGAGTGTCTTGTACACCCAAAATCCCGCTTCTTTACCGCAATAATACTGGTGGGCCACGACAGTGGGAATTAGATCCCAGAACACTAGGAGGTACATCGCTAGAGCCGCCGCCCCACCCCAGCGCCATGGGCTTCTGCCCTTCTTCTTGGCCGCTCGTGCAGCAAATGCGACGACCGCGATCGATACGACCAGATAAAGCGCCATGGCGCCGAATATTACGATTCCCATTGCGTCCACCCTGTCTCTAAGATTCAGTACACCAAGGCATCAGTGTCGAATGAGCCATTTCACTGGGCTCCATACGTCTTTCCGATCAATGCTACGCCGTTCCCAACATCACGACTACCAGCCACACACGGATGCAATCTGACCCCGTGCACGACCGAGAATTGTTCTTCCCGACGAGCCTCGCAGCAGGGCGTGTATTGGGTGCGTTAGATGGCGGCCGCCCGACTTGCATCGCCGCGCCCCGGCGCAGGCAACTCGCTGCGGGCGGATTGACGGCGTGCGGTCGCCCCCGCCGCCGTACAGATGGTTGTCACCCTCATCGCCACAGATTAGATCGTCGCCCTTGCCGCCGAGCAGCGTGTCGTCGCCGGCCAAGCCCTCGATGCGGTTCGGGAACCTCGAACCGGACAGGGTGTCCGCATCCGCCGTGCCGCTCACCTCGACCGGCCGCAATGCAAGCAGGCTGTCGATGCCCGATTGCGTGCCGTCGGCGAATCGCACCGTTTGGATTGCAAGATCGTATTGCGGGCCGATGTCGATGCGGTCGCCAGCGCCCAGATCGAGCACCAGGTGATTGTTGGCGTTATCCACCCGCGTGACGATGTCCTCCGGCGCAATCCCGGCGCCGAAGACGAGGGTGTTGGGGCCGTTGGCCAGCCATTCGGTCCAGGTCGCGTCCCACACCGCACCTTGCGCGCTATCGACGATGGTGTCGGCGCCGTCGCCGCGGTTGAAGACGTAGAGGTCCTCCCCCGCCCCGCCCTGGAGCGTGTCGCTCCCCGCGCCGCCTTCGAGCCGGTCGGGAATCCAGCCGTGGTACAGGTCGTCGCCGGCGAGCGTATCCGCGCCAGCCGTGCCGGTGTTGGCCAGGCCGCGCTGGGTCACAAAGTCCTGAACCCCCAGCGTGCTGCCGTCGTCGAATGCGACAGTCTGGATGGCGAAGGTGGTGAACGGATTGAGGGTGAAGTCGAAGCCGTGCAGAACCAAGTCGCTGAACGAGTTCGCCCCGACGACGATGCTGTCGCCGTTGCCGAGGTCGAACACGCAGTCGTTGCCGTCATGGCGCACCTGGACCCTGTCCGGGGTGATGCCGGGGCCGAATTTCAGGGTATTGCCATCGGCGCCGGGAAAGCCGAAATAGCGTCCGTTGTCGTAGATCGTATCGGCGCCGTCGCCGAGGTTGTAGAGGTAGACGTCGCTGCCCGCGCCGCCCGTGAGTACGTCGTTGCCGCCCTTGCCGTCGATACGGTCATTGAAAGGCGTGCCGGTCAGCGTGTCCGCCGCCGCCGTGCCGGTGATGTCGAAGCGGGTGTCGGAAAGGAATGCCTGTATCCCCAGCGATGAGCCGTCGGCGAATTGCAGGGTCTGAATGGCGATGTTATCGACCAAGCCGATGTCGATGCTGTCGCCGCCGCCGAAGTCGAGCGTCACATGGCGCGTGGCGTTGTCCAGGCGCACGCCGATCGCATCCGGGGTGATGCCGGCGCCGAGGCTGAGAGTGTTGGTGTTGCCGACGGTTTCACCGCTCGGCAGGGTCCAGATCCGGGCATCGACCACGCTGTCGGCGCCGTCGCCGCGGTTGTAGACGTAGGTGTCGTTGCCC
Source organism: Betaproteobacteria bacterium RIFCSPLOWO2_12_FULL_64_23 (assembly GCA_001770575.1). Classification (GTDB taxonomy): domain Bacteria; phylum Pseudomonadota; class Gammaproteobacteria; order Burkholderiales; family SG8-39; genus 2-12-FULL-64-23. The sequence goes on along the minus strand of MERK01000188.1, from coordinate 3,904 downwards.
AGACCGCCCTGGAGGGTGTCGTTGCCGGTGAGGCCGGTGATGCGGTCGTCGGCGCTGGTGCCGCGCACGGTATCGTCGCCCGCCGTCCCCGCGAGGTCGAAGCCGCGGGCGAGCAGTTGCTCCGCGCCGAGGACAGTGCCGTCGGCGAACTCGAAGCGCTGGATGCTCGTCGAGTTGACGGCATCGTCGGGATTGAAGTTGTCCAGATGAATGACATCACCGTTGCCGAAGTCGAGCAAAAGCGAGCCCAGGCCGAGCGTGATCTGCGCTGCGGTGATGCCGCCACTGAAGACCAGCGTGTTGGCCTGGCCGCCGGCGTTGCTGTCTCCGATATGGTCGATGCCGGCGCCGGGGTTGAAAAAGTAAGTGTCGTTGCCATCGCCGCCGGCGAGGTAGTCGCTGCCCGCGCCGCCGAAAATTACGTCGTTGCCATCACCGCCCAAGATGGTGTCATTGCCATCCCCGCTCATCAGGGTGTCGTTGCCTGCCTCCCCGAACAAAGTGTCGTCTCCGCCGCCTCCGTCCAGGAGGTCGTCGCCCGCACCGCCCTGCAACTCGTCGTTGCCTTCGTCACCGGCGAGGGTGTCCTCGCCCGCCTCCCCGAAAATCAGATCGTCGCCCTCCCCGCCGGAGGCGTTGTCGTTGCCGCCGCCGCCCTGCATAAGATCATCGCCCGCGCCGCCAAACAGCGTGTTGCCGCCGCCATCGACAACGAGGGTGTCGTTGCCATCGCCGCCGTCCAGCGTGCTCCCACCTCCGGCAGAGGAAAGCGAGTCGTCGCCCACCCCGCCCAGCAGGGTGTTGTTGCCGCTGTCGGCGATGAGTGTGTCGATGCCCTCGCCGCCACTGAGATAACTTCCCCCGCCCGCCGAAGAGAGCGTGTCGTCGCCCGTGCCACCGAACAGCGTGTTGCCGCCGCCGTCCGCGACGAGGGTGTTGGTGCCGTTGCCACCGTCGAGATAGTTATTGCCGCCGCCGGCAGAGAGACTGTCATCGCCCGCCCCGCCGAACAGGGTGTTGTCGCCGCCGTCGGCGCTGAGGGTGTTGTTGCCGTCTTCGCCATCGAGGTAGTTGTCGCCGCCGGAGGCTGCGAGGTCGTCGTTGCCCGCCCCGCCGAACAGGGTGTTGTTGCCGCCATCGGCGCTGAGGGTATCGATGCCGTCTTCGCCGTCTAGATAATTGCCGCCGCCCGCCGCGGAGATCTCGTCGTTGCCCGCGCCACCATAAAGCGCGCTGCCGGGACCACCGCTGTTGAGGAGGTCGTTGCCCTCTTCGCCGTCGAGATAGTTGGCGCCCGATTCTCCGTAGAGCTTGTCGTCGCCGATGCCGCCAAACAGGCTGTCGTCGCCGCTGCCGCCCCACAGGGTGTCCTCGCCGTCGCCACCATCCAGATAGTCGTTGTCCGCTCCGCCAAACAAGGTGTCGTCATTCGCGTCGCCGATCAGGATGTCATTGCCCGCTTCTCCTGAGATCGTGTCGTTGCCGCCTTCGCCGAATACGGTATCGTCGCCTTCGCCCGCCCATACGCGGTCATTGCCCGCGCCGGCGTAGATGGTGTCGGCGCCGCCGCCCACGGGATTGGTCTCGCCCACCACCGGTGCGAATACCGTGGTATCGGGCCCCGGGGTGATCGTCCAGTTGAAGCTGTCGGCGCCGCTGTGGTACCAGTTGGTGCTGCCGATGCTGTAGCGCGGGGTGGCCTCCCAAAGGGCTTGCGCCACATAGTCGGCATCGCCGAGGATGTTGTCCTCGCCCGCCCCGGCGATGAGCAGGTCCGCGCCCGCGCCGCCGGCAAGCACGTCGTTGTCGGCGCCGGCGATCAGAATGTCGTTGCCGGCGTTGCCACTGAGCCAGTCGCCTTTCTGGCCGCTGCCCATGTCGCTGTTGCCGCTCGCGATGGCGGCGGCAGTGTCGGTCTGGGTGTTCGCATACAGCCGGTCGTTGCCGTCTCCGCCGACCAGGATGTCGCTTTCCGTTCCGCCTTCGATCAGGTCGTTGTTGGCGCCGCCCCAGACGTAATCGCTGCCGCTGCCGCCTTCGATCCAGTCGTCGCCTGCGTCGCCGCCGATATCGTCGTTGAGCGCTCCGCCCTGGATGTGGTCGTTGCCGGCGCTCCCGCTCAGGATGTCTTCATAGAACCCGGTGGTGCCGATGGGGTTGCCCTGCGCGTCGCCCGCGGCCTGGATGCCCGGTGTGCTCGGGTTGGTGTCGGTGGGGCTGATGTCGCCCGCGATGGTGAGCGTGGTTTGCGGATCGGTGGGCGCATCAACCAGCCGGATGCCAAGGTAGCCGCTCTGCTGCGCTGCCGCGAAGTGGAAGTTCTGGATGGTAATCTTGTCACTGCCATCCGAAAAGGTAACGTCAAGCTCCGAACCGTTCTTTGTGAACGTTGTTCCGCCCAATGACCACTGCGTGTCGCTTTGCTTTATGCCCACTCCAATCAGGGTGCCTGAACGTATCAACTGCCCTTGCCCGTCTAAGTCGATGATGGTGTCGGCGCCGTCCCCCACCGCAAACTCGTAGGTGTCACGTCCCAATCCACCAATCAGAATATCGTTGCCCACTCCACCATTGAGAATGTCATTGCTAGCGCCACCAATCAGTAAATCGCCCCCTTCCCCTCCGCCCAATGAATCGCTTCCAAGACCACCGAGCATAACGTCCGCCACGTCGCCATCACTCGCGGCCATCATTCCGCCGCTTCCCGCCTGCACAAACCATTGCCGACGGGATTCAAGGGCGAAAATGGACGAGTCGGAAACCTGCGAACCGTAAGCTTGAAGGACGAAATCGCGCAGCCGCGCATAGCCTTTTTGCTGCGCAAGCGTGAGCTCGCTGATTTGCCCAAGGTCAAAACGAACACCGCCCCTCACCGCGTTGAAAAAATCCGCGAGCTGATCCGGTTGCACGAAATCGTAGTACTCAATCGCCGATACGATCATGCCTTCGCGAACCTGGGCATCGCTCACCAGACCACTTTGCGCAAGGCGCTGAACGTCCGTGCCAAAGCGGTTCAGCATGTCCACCTTCTGAAACCCTGGCCCTCCAAACTGGTAACGAATCAGGCGTTCGAGAAAGTCAGTCCGTTCGTTACTGGTGAGGGCTGGATCACCATAAAGGCTCTGATCGAACATCAAGCGCAGTAGTGTCGGGAGCTTCACTGACGCCAGTCTGAAAGAATCCACGTTTGCGGACGCCAAAATTAGTGATACTGAGTGACGATCAAACGCGCCAAGTTCGCTATCCCCAATATTGACGCTCATCGGTGACGAGCCGATATTTGTGAGTGGATTCCGCAGGGCCCACAGGAATTCACCATTGATCGCATAGTTTGAAATGATTTGCTCGCGTGCCAGCTTGACAGGATTCAGGGGACCCAAAAGCGCGCCAATAAGAAACCCTGCAAGATCGGAGTCCACATACCCATTCACGAGAAGGTAGGCCGCTACCGCTGTCGCACCGACTGGATTTGACGCAGCCAACCCGAACGGTGCCGGATCAAACGTCGTCGACAGGCGGCCGAAAAATACTGACATCAACGAGGCCAAGCCGCCTCCCAGCGAGTGGCCGGTAAACGATATCGTGTAGCCAGGCCCGTACTGCTCCTTCACTTGTTCGTAGAGTAACGCCGCGGACTGGACCTGGCCCAGAGTCAATCCTGCAAAGGTTGCAATGTCCGTGATCAAATCCTGTATCCCGCCCGCAGTCGATAGACTTGGATCCGTGCCCTCGAATGCGATAACGAGGTCGGTGCCCTTTTTGAATACACCAGCCGAGAACCCGGAAATGCTTCCGGTCGTGCTGAATTGCCCACTCTTGTCTTCCCAATCTTCGGGAAGAAAGGGTTTATTTAAATCCCCCCGGGCGTTGTTATTCCATTTCCATATCATTAGGAATATAATAA
>MERK01000187.1:28423-29516 GCA_001770575.1 Betaproteobacteria bacterium RIFCSPLOWO2_12_FULL_64_23 | reverse complement strand
TCGTCAGGAAAGTCGCCGTCCTCGGCGCCGGCGTCATGGGGGCGCAAATCGCCGCCCATTGCGTCAACGCGCGGGTGCCCGTGGTGTTGTTCGACCTGCCGGCCAAGGAAGGCAATAAGGACGGCATTGTGCTGCGCGCGATCGAGAATCTGAAGAAGCTGAACCCCGCGCCGTTCGGCGACAAGGATGAGGCGGGGTACATCGAAGTGGGCAACTACGACGATCACCTCGAAGCGCTCAAAGGCTGCGACCTGATCATCGAGGCGATCGCCGAGCGCATGGACTGGAAGCACGATCTGTACAAGAAGGTCGCGCCGTTCATCGGCCCGAACGCGATTTTCGCTTCCAATACCTCCGGCCTGTCGATCACTGCGCTAGCGGAGGGGTTCGATGCGCAGTTGAAGGCGCGCTTCTGCGGCGTGCATTTCTTCAACCCGCCGCGTTACATGCACTTGGTCGAGCTGATCCCGACCGCCGCGACCGCGCCCGAGATTCTGGACCAGCTCGAAGCGTTCCTCACCACCACGCTGGGCAAGGGAGTGGTGCGGGCGAAAGACACGCCCAACTTCATCGCCAACCGCGTCGGCATTTTCGGCATGCTCGCGACCATGCACGAGGCGGAAAAATTTGGCCTCTCCTGCGACGTGGTGGACGATCTTACCGGCGCCAAGCTCGGGCGCGCCAAGTCCGGCACTTTCCGCACCGCCGACATCGTCGGCCTGGACACCATGGGCCACGTGATCAAGACCATGCAAGACAACCTCGCGGACGATCCGTTTGCCGCGGTCTACCGCACGCCGGAGGTGCTGACGAAATTGGTTCAGGCGGGCGCGCTGGGACAGAAGAGCGGCGCCGGTTTCTACAAGAAAGTGGGCAAGGAAATTCAGCGCCTGGATTTTGCCAAGGGCGAATACGTCGCCGGCGGCGGCAAGGCGGACGACATCATCGGCCGCATGCTGAAAGAGAAAGACCCGGCCAAGCGCATGAAGACCCTGCGCGAATCGACCAATCCGCAGGCGCAGTTCCTGTGGGCCATATTCCGCGATGTGTTCCATTACATAGCGGTGCACGTGGAATCGATTGCCGACAATGC
>MERK01000187.1:0-28333 GCA_001770575.1 Betaproteobacteria bacterium RIFCSPLOWO2_12_FULL_64_23 | reverse complement strand
CGCTTGGATCAAGGAAGACATAGCCGCCGGCAAGGCGCTGTGCCAGGCGCCGCTGCCGGCGTGGGTGTCGGACGGCCGCGACGGCGTGCACGCGCCCGACGGTTCCTACTCCGCCGCGCGCAACACCAATGTGCCGCGCTCCACGCTGCCGGTGTATCAGCGCCAGCTGTTCCGCGCCCCGGTCACGGGCGCCGCTGCCGCCGATGGCAGCACCGCGGGTACCACCGTGTTTGAGGACGACTCGGTGCGCATCTGGCATCAGGGCGACGAGGTGCTGATCCTGTCCTTGAAAACCAAGATGCACGTCATCGGTCCCGGCGTCATCGCCGGTCTGGCCAAGGCGCTCGCCGAAGCCGAGCAGAACTACAAGGGCCTGGTGATCTGGAACACGGATGCAGCGGCCGGCGGCGCGTTTTCCGCCGGGGCCGACCTGCAATCGATGTTGCCGCTGTTCATGTCGGGCGGGGTCAAGGCGATCGAGCCTGAAGTGGCCAAGCTGCAGCAGGCGCATCTGGGGCTGAAATACGCCGGCGTGCCGGTGGTGGCCGCGGTTGCCGGTCTGGCGCTGGGCGGCGGCTGCGAGCTGATGATGCATGCGGCCAGGCGCGTAGCGTCGATCGAGTCCTATGTCGGCCTGGTCGAAGTCGGTGTCGGCCTGATTCCGGCGGGCGGAGGCCTGAAGGAGGCGGCGGTGCGCGCGGCCGCGGATGCCAAAGGCAACGACCTGCTGCAATTCCTGAAGAACTATTTCATGAACGCCGCCACCGCGAACGTTTCCAAATCCGCTCTCGAAGCCAAGAAGATGGGCTATTTCGGCGCAGACGACGTCATCGTGTTCAATGCCTACGAATTGCTGCATGTGGCGAAGGTCGAGGCGCGCGCACTGTTCGATGCCGGCTACAGGCCGCCGCTGAGAGCACGGGTACCGGTGGCCGGGCGCCATGGCATGGCGACGATCATGGCGCAGCTGGTGAACATGCGCGACGGCGGTTTCATTTCGGCGCACGACTACAAGCTGGGCGCGATGATCGCCGAGATCGTCTGCGGCGGCGAAGTCGAGAGCGGCAGTCTCGTAAGTGAACAGTGGCTGCTCGACCTGGAGCGCAAGGCGTTCATGGAACTGCTCAACCATCCCAAGACCCAGGAACGCATCATGGGCATGATGCAGACCGGAAAACCGGTGCGCAACTGACGCGCCCCCCAAGGAGAACGGACATGACCAGACAATTGCAAGACGCATATATCGTCGCCGCAACGCGCACGCCGATCGGCAAGGCGCCGCGCGGCATGTTCAAGAACGTGCGGCCGGACGATCTCCTGGTGCGCGCGATCCAATCCGCCGTAGCCCAGGTGCCGGGGCTCGACCCGAATCTGATCGAAGACGCCATCGTCGGCTGCGCGTTCCCGGAAGCCGAGCAGGGCCTCAACTTCGCGCGTATGGCGGTGCTGCTGGCCGGACTGCCGAAAACGGTGGGCGGCGTGACCATCAATCGCTACTGCGCCTCCGGCATCACCGCGGTGGCGATGGCGGCCGATCGCATCCGCGTCGGCCAGGCCGAGGTGATGATCGCCGCCGGGGCGGAGTCGATGTCGATGGTGCCGATGATGGGTTACCACCCGTCGATGAACATGGGCATTTTCAAGGACGAGAACATCGGCATGGCCTACGGCATGGGCCTGACCGCCGAGAACGTGGCCAAGCAGTGGAAGATTTCGCGCGAGGCGCAGGACGAGTTTTCGCTCAAGTCGCATCAAAAGGCGATCGCGGCGCAGCTGGCGGGCGAATTCAGGGACGAGACGACAGCGGTCGATATCGTCGAGCGCTTCCCCAACCTCGCCACCGGGAAAATCGACATCAGCACCCGCAGCGTCAGCCAGGACGAAGGCGCGCGCGCCGACACCAACCTGGCTGCGCTGGCGAAACTGCGGCCGGTGTTCGCGCCCAAGGGCTCGGTCACCGCCGGCAACAGCTCGCAGACTTCCGACGGCGCCGGCGCGCTGATCCTGGTCAGCGAAAAAATCCTGAAGCAATTCAATTTGACCCCGCTCGCGCGTTTCGTCTCGTTCGCGGTGCGGGGCGTGCCGCCCGAAATCATGGGCATCGGCCCGAAAGAAGCGATCCCCGTGGCGTGCAAGGCGGCCGGCATCGGCCAGGGCGAGATCGATTGGTACGAGTTGAACGAAGCGTTCGCTGCGCAGTCGCTCGCCGTGATGCAGGATCTCGGCCTCGATCCGGCCAAAGTGAACCCGCTGGGCGGCGCGATCGCCCTGGGCCATCCGCTGGGCGCGACCGGGGCGATCCGTTCCGCCACCGTCATCCACGCCCTGCGGCGCAAGAACTTGAAGTACGGCATGGTGACCATGTGCGTTGGCACGGGCATGGGGGCGGCAGGGATTTTTGAACGCGTGTAGCGTCAGCGGCCGCACAGGATTGCCGCTGCCTGCCTCCCTCACGAGGGGCGGTTGCTTAAGTGGCGGGCCTAGCGCGAGCGTTCAGGCCGGGTGCCACGGCCCTCGGCCAGGCGGCGCAGGCGCTCGATCACCGGCCCGAGCGGCCCGGGCAGGCGCGTCCAATCGATCGCGTCCAGCAGGTTCTTGACCAGCAACCCGAGTTCGGTGTCGCCTTCGATCGTGAGGCGGCGCGAGAAGAACAGGGTGTCGGGGTCCTCCAGGCGGCGCGCGAGCCGGTAGTAATCCCAGGCGCAGGCGCGGATCGTGACTTCCGGCGCGCCGCGCAGCGCCGGAAGAAATCCAATCGAGGTCAGGCTGATGCGGCCATCCAGTCCGGCGTCGCTCACCTGGATAGAAACGATGCGACCCATCAGGTGCTGCTTCGTGTCCTTGTCCAGAGTCGGCAGGAACAATAGATTCAGCCCGGCGCACAGCACGGCCGAGGGCGGCCATTGCGGCAGGCGGCCGACCAGCCCGGCGAGGCGGGCGGGCAGCAGCGGGGGCGCCGCAGTCATGCCGGTACCCGGTATTCCATGCCTGGCACGCCGTACCAATAGCCGTTGCAGGGCGGCGCGACGCGCAGGCCTTCCAGCGACGCGCCCGGACGGCCGGCGCAGCGCTCGTGGAAGCTTTCGATGATTGCGATGGTGTCGCGCGACTGCGGCGATAGACGCAACACGTCGACCTTGAGATCACGCAACTCCGCGATCGCGTCGGACAGGTCGTACACCAGCGCCGATTGCGTCTGCAGGCCGTTCAGCGTCAGGAACGCGGCCTTGTCGCGCGTCTGCAGCGCAAGGCCGTCCGGATCGTCGAGGCAGCGGAACTGGCAATCGTCCTTGGGCAGGTCGTGGTGGCGCGCGGTGAAGCAGCGCGCGGAGAACGCAAGCGGCATGCGGCCGTAGGCGAACACCTCGGTCTCGACGCCGGCCGGGCGCGCCGATTGCAATTCGCGCAGGACGTCGCGCGAGAGTTCCAGCGGCAGCACGAAGCGCGTTGCGCCGAGTTCGGCGAACCAGGCGAGTGTTTCGTTGTTGTAGATGTTCAGGTGCGGCCCGGCCACGAAAGGCACGCGGCCGGCGAGCAGGCGTACCGCCCCCATTTCGTTGGCTTCGACCGTGAATTCTCCGTTCGCGGCAATGCGGCGCAGGGCCTTCAGGTCCGATTCGGATTCGATCAGCGCCTGCGAGGACAGCACTACCTGCTTGCCGCTTGCGCCGAGGTCGCGCGCGAGGTCCAGCCAATCGTCCAGGCGCAGATTGTGCCGGCGCGAGCACACCACTTCGCCGAGATAGACGATATCGACGCCGGAGCCGGCGACTTTGGCGTAAAACTCGAGCAACGCCTCGCGCGTCCAGTAATACAGCACCGGGCCCAGGCTGAGTTTCATGCTATTTCCATTTGCGGTGATAGGCGCCGAGCGTGTGCTGCTGGCCTTCGGCCACGCGGGCGAGGCCGTTGCCCCAGTCGGCCTGCACCGAGAACCGCGCCGGGTTCTGCGCATAGGCATCGATCGCGGCACGCCAGATGCGGGTCACCGCGGCGACATAGGCCGGGCTGCGCTGGCGGCCTTCGATCTTGATCGCCGCGATGCCTATCTGCGCCAATTCCGGCAGCAGCTCCATGGCATTCAGGCTGGAGGGTTCTTCGATGGCGTAATAGGTTTCGTCCTCGACCTCGAAGCGGCCTTTGCACAGAGTCGGGTAGCCGGCATTTTCCCCCGCTGCGAAGCGGTCGATCAGGATGCCGTTCAGCCTGGCGTCGAGCGTGTCGCCGTGCTTCTCCCAGCGCACCGCCTTGGCCGGCGAGCATACGCCGCGGGTATTGGGCGATTCGCCGGTAACGTAGGAGGACAAGGCGCAGCGTCCCTCGACCATCACGCACAGGCTGCCGAAACCGAACACTTCGATCGGCACCGGCGTGTTTTTCACCACGTCGGCGACCTGGGCGAGCGAGAGCACGCGCGGCAGCACTGCGCGCGAAATGCCGAAGCGCTCGTGGTAGAAATTGATCGCCTCGTAATTGGTGGCCGAGGTCTGTACCGACAGATGCAGCCGCAGTTGCGGATGGCGCTCGGCCGCATAGCGCATCAGGCCGGCGTCGGCGAGGATCACCGCGTCTATGCCCAGGTCGGCGGCGCCGTCGATGGCGCGCTGCCAGCGCGGCGCGGCGTGCCCTTGCGGAAAAGTATTAATGGCGAGCAGCATTTTCGCGCCGGCCGCGTGGGCGTAGCGCAGACCCTCCCTCGCGCCCGCGGCATCGAAATTGAGGCCGGCGAAATTGCGCGCGTTGGTTTCGTCCTTTAGACCCATGTAGACCCAGTCGGCGCCGTTGTCCACGGCCGTCTTGAGCGAAGGCAGGTTGCCGGCCGGGCAGACCAATTCTGGAATGGACATGATGGAGCCCGCGCTAACGCGTCGTCAAAGGGTTTTTGGGCCGCATAGAGTGGATACTGTAGAACTCATGCGCCGGATGGGCCTTGATCTGGGTCAAACAGCAGGGGACAGGTTTGCAACGTTCGGCACACGCCGGCCGCCGCAGCGCCCGGGGCCGGAAGGAGCGGGACGCAATTGTCCGAGCGCAATGCCTCGAGATTGCGTAAAATCCCGCGCGTAGTTACAACTGGGGCATGCAGACATGAAAAAAACCGACCTGGAAAAAAACAAGGGTCTGAAGATCAACAGCGGCGCGAACCGGTTCGGAACTCCCGGCCGTTTCGGCAAGGATGCCGGCGTCCCGATGCAGCGGCGCGAGCAGCGCAAACTCGATCAATCGCTCGGTCTGGTGCCGTTCGCGGTCAAGCTCAACGGCGATCTGGTGAAACAGATTCAGGCGCTGGCGCAGACACGTCAGACCGGCTTGAACGAGGTGGTGGCCGAACTGTTGAAAAAAGCTCTGGACGGCGAGGTCAGCGCGAAGAAGTAACCGAACCCCGGCTCAGGCTCAGTTCCACCTGCACTCTTTCTGCGGCGTCGCCCAGCCAGACCTGTTCGTCCTGAATGGTGCAATTCAAGCGCATATTGCGCCGCGCGAGCTTTGCCAGCGCCTGGCTCGCGGCCGCCGGCACCGAGATCACGGTCAGGTTCCTGGTGCGCTCGAGTTTGCCGCCGACCTGATCCCACCAGATGGCGGCGCTTTGGCCGCCGTAGCTGTAGACAAATACCTGGCGCGCGCGGCCGCAGGCCCTGCGTATGCGTTTTTCGTCTGGCTGGCCGACATCGATCCAGAGTTCGATCGCGCCGGTCAGATCCTTCTGCCAAAGATCAGGCTCGTCATCGGTGCTCAATCCCTTGCCGAAGGACAAGGCCTCGCCGGCGTGCAGGGCGTAGGCGAGCAGGCGCAGCATCATGCGCTCGTCCGTCTCCGAAGGATGGCGGGCAATGGTGAGCGCATGATCATGGTAATAATTGCGATCCATGTCGGCGATTTGCAGCTCGGCTTTGAAAATGGTTGCCTTGAGGGCCATGGAGTCACTTCTGTCGCCAATTTGTAAGAAAAACAAACCGTCGTTGTTGTTAACCGTAACCACGTTTTCTGTACGGATGCTTTTCATCCGTACAGAAAACGTGGTTGGCGCGCGTAGCGCGCAAGTCCGCTGGCGGCATGCGACAGCATTCAAGCCGCTGTATACAAAACGGCAACGGGGGCTCGCGCCCCCGTTGGTCTGGAACCGCGTCGATTCGCAGCCGGATTACTCGACCTTGGCCTTGGCGCGCAGGTCGGACACCAGCTTGTCGAACATCGTTTCCTGCATGCGCTTCTCCAGATTGGGCTTGATCTGGTCGTAATCGGGGAATTTGGCCGGGCGTATGTCCTCGAGCTGGATCACATGCCAGCCGAACTGGGACTGCACCGGCGTGTCGGTGTATTTGCCTTTTTCCAGCTTCACCATGGCGTCGGAGAAGGGCTTGACGAAACCGCCGGGCAGATTCCACTCCAGATCGCCGCCGCGGTCCTTGGAGCCGGGATCCTTGGAGGTTTTTGCCAGATCCGAGAATTTCTCGCCTTTCTTCAGTTTTTCGATGATCTCTTTTGCCTCGGTCTCTTTTTCCACCAGGATGTGACGCGTCTTGTATTCCTTGTCGCCCATCTGGGTCTTGATTTTTTCGAACTCGGCCTTCAGGGCAGCATCACTTACCGGATTACGCTTGAGATAATCGGTGCGCAAGGCTTGCGCCAGGATGTTGGTGCGCGCGAGGGCGATCTGGGCCGTGGTATCGGTGGTTTTGGCCAGGCCCTTGCGATCGGCTTCCTGCGCAAGGACTTCCAGTACGATCAGGCGATCGCGAATCGCCGCGCGCAGCTCCGGCGTGTCCTTCTGCCCCTGCGCCTCCTGGGCGTGCACGATGGCATCCAGCCTGTTCTTGGGAATGGCAATGCCGTTGACCGTCGCTACTTTGGCGCTTGCCGCGCCGGCCTGTGCCAGCGCGAGGCCTGGTAGCGATAGCGCGACGACTAGAGCCAGAGTCAGGCGGGAGAGTGTGGGCTGCATGGTTGTTCCTCTTGGTTTGCTACGGTTGTGAAAAATCTTTCGACTCCTCCGGCGCGTACGCGCGGATGGCGAGAGCGTGGATTTGTTGCTGCATCATGGGGCCGAGCGCGGCATAGATCAGCCGGTGGCGCGCCACCGTGTTCTTGCCCGAGAACTGCGGCGAAACGATAGTGAGCGAGTAATGGCCGCCACCGCCTTTGGCGCCTTCGTGTCCGGCATGCAGGGCGCTGTCGTCGGTGAGTTCCAGCCGGCTGGGCTGCAGCGTGGCCAGCTTTTGCTCGATGACCAGGGTGACATTCATGCGCGTCTCACTTGGATTCTTTCGGTTCCACGTACTTGGCAAGAAATAGCCCCTGCCCGATCACGAATGCCAGCATCAGGCCCATGCCGCCGAACAGCTTGAAATTGACCCAGGTGTCGGTGGGAAAGTTGAAGGCCACGTAGAGGTTGAGAACACCCATGCAGGCGAAAAATCCGGCCCAGCTGAAGTTGAGCTTGGTCCAGGCCGGATCCGGCAACTGGATCTGCTCGGCGAGCATGCTGCGCATCAGGTTTTTGCGGAAAAACAACGCGCTGCCGCCCAGCACGGACGCGAACAGCCAGTACAGCACCGTCGGCTTCCACTTGATGAACATCTCGTCGTGCAACAGCAGGGTGGCGCTGCCGAACACGACAATGATGGCGAGGCTCACCCACAGCATCATGTCGATCTTGCGCCCGCGCAGCCACAGCCAGCCGATCTGGGCAAAGCTGGCGGCGATCGCGACCGCAGTGGCGACATAGATCCCCTGCAGCTTGAAGGCGATGAAGAACAGGATGACCGGAAACAGATCGAACAGAAATTTCATGGGCGTGGATTATAGCAGGCTTGAGTGTCCGCGCCGTCTTCGCCCGACGGCGCAGGCTGTCCGGCGACAGTGCCCGCGCCGCCATTTCGCAGGTGCCCGGTCAATTCCACAACCCATTGACCGCGCGGACTATTTCTCAAGCTTGAGCGCCGCGGAATTGATGCAGTAGCGCAACCCGCTGGGCGCGGGCCCGTCATCGAACACATGCCCGAGGTGCGCATCGCAATTCGCGCACGCCGCCTCGGTGCGCAGCATGAGATGGCTGTAGTCTTCTGCCGCCTTCACCGCATCGGGCGAGACGGGTTGCCAATAACTGGGCCAGCCCGAGCCGGAATCGAATTTGTGCGAGGAACTGAACAAGGGCGCGCCGCAGCAGACGCAGTTGTAGGTGCCGGCATCCTTGCAGTCGTTGTACTTGCCGCTGAAGGGTCGCTCGGTGTCTTTGCGGCGCGTGATCCGGAACTGCTCGTCGCTCAGCTGCTTGCGCCACTCGGCATCGGGTTTGGTAATTTTCGCAGTCATCGGGTTTTCGTTCCTCCGCAAATGGCGTAGCCAGTATCGACAGATTGGACAGGCAAAATCATGCATGGTTGCAGGCGGGCGGCGGCGAGCGGCTGCACCGGACGGGCACGCCGGCCGGGGACTCAACCCAGGCGCACGTACTCGTAATCCAGCCCCAGGTTGTTGATGCCACGGTCGGGCGGCGCGAGCCAGCCGGCCATCTTGCCCGGCGCGGTGACGCGCTGCATCAGGCTCATCACGTAGGCCCGGTCTGCGGGCGTCGGCAGCCACTCGGGCAATCTGCGCGCGTGTTCCTCGCGTGCAATGATGCGGCCTTCGGGGTCGGTTGGGACATCTGCCCAGACGCCGATGCTGCGGCGAAAGCGCGTCGCAGGCAGTTTGAGGCGGAAATCGCAGCCGGCCTTCTGTATCTGCATGTTCCAGCGCTTCAACCCGATTTCGCAGTCGCGCACATAGGCCTCGCGCAGCACTTCGTTCATCGCATTGCGCAGGTTTACCGTTTCCTGTTTCAGCCCGCCCTTGCCGTCGGGGGTCGTGAGTTCATAGGTGGCGTCGGCACAGACGTGGTCCTGGTACTGCGTGGTTTCGTCCGGCCGGCCTTTGATGCCGTTGGCGAAAGAACTCGCGGCATTCGACGATACTTCCGAGCCGAACAGATCCAGGGACGAGCTGAACCAGAAATTGAGATAGCGCTGCAGCAGCGGCAGATCGACCACGCCTTGTCCCCGCAGCGCCTGCACCTCGTCGGTGCCGAGTTGTTTCATCACCTCGAGGGTGCGTTTGACCACGCGGCTGATGCCGGTTTCGCCGACGAACATGTGGTGCGCTTCCTCCGTGAGCATGAAGCGGCAGGTACGCGCCAGCGGATCGAAGCTCGATTCGGCCAGACTCTTCAGCTGGAACTTGCCGTCGCGGTCGGTGAAATAGGTGAAGCAGAAAAACGACAGCCAGTCCGAGATCGGCTCGTTGAAGGTGCCGAGAATGCGCGGCTTGTCCGCGTCGCCCGAGTGGCGCGCGAGCAGCTCTTCCGCTTCCTCGCGCCCGTCGCGGCCGAAATGCGCGTGCAGCAGATACACCATGGCCCACAGGTGGCGGCCTTCCTCCACGTTCACCTGGAACAGGTTGCGCAGGTCGTAGAGCGAAGGGCAGGTGTGGCCGAGCAGGTGCTGCTGTTCGACCGAGGCGGGCTCGGTGTCGCCCTGGGTCACGATCAGGCGGCGGAACTGGGAGCGGAACTCGCCCGGCACTTGTTGCCATACCGGCTCACCGACGCTGTCGCCAAAGCCGATGCGCCGGTCGGGGATCGCGTCGGCCAGAAAGATGCCCCAGCGATAGTCCGGCATTTTCACCGCGCCGTAGCTGGCCCAGCCCTGCGCGTCCACGCCGACGGCGGTGCGCAGATAAACGTCTGAGGAAGCGAAGTCGTTCGGCCCCATCTCGCGCCACCAGTCGAGAAAGTGCGGCTGCCAGTGTTCGAGCGCGCGCTGCAGCGTCTTGTTGCCGGAAAGATCGACGTTGTTGGGTATCTTTTCGCTGTAATCGATTGACATGTGTTCTGCCTCCTAAATTCTTTCCCAGTTGAACTTGGCCTTCGACCCGCTGCCGAACACCTTCAGTGCGCCTTGCTCGCCGACCGCGTTGGGGCGGTTGAATATCCAGTTTTGCCAGGCCGACAGCCGCGCGAAAATGCGCGTCTCCATAGTTTCGGCGCCGGTGAATCTCAAGCTCGCCTCCATGCCGGTGAGCGCATCGGGCGAAAGGCTGGCGCGCTCCTCCAGCGCTATGCGCACTTCCTCGTCCCAGTCCAGGTCGTCCGGGGTGAAGGTCACGAGGCCGAGCTTGGACGCATCGTGCGCGTCGAGTCTCTCGCCGATGACCTGGCGCGCTTCCTCGACCGGTTCCTGCCGGCCGCAATAGCGCGTTGCCAGGCGCGTGAGGTGGTTCACCATCGGATAGCTGCCGAAGTTGAGTTCGGACAGGACCACGCGCGGCGCCCTTTCCGGATCATCGGGCAGTTGCAGCATGTAGCCGCGGTCGGCGGCGAGCGCCAGTTCGGCGAGCGTTCCGGCAAAGCAGGAGTCCTGGTCGATGATGGCGAACAAGGTGCGCGAGGAGACGTCCAGTCGCGCCAGCGTGCGCCGCATGAGGCCCAGGGTCTCGCGCACGAACCAGTGGGCGCGGTGCCTGGCCAGGGCGGCGTCCACAGCGAGCACGCGGTCGATGTCGCCGCGGGTCTTCAGTTGCCAGGTGCCGATTTCAAGCTCATTCGTGCGCAGCATGAGAATCGCGTCGTCCAGCTCGCGCGCCATCTGCAGCGGCCACCAGGCGACGCCGGCCTTGATGATGCCTTCGATCGCATCGGGCTCGGCCTGCTTCGGTCCGGAAACGGTAAGCGTGGCGCTGCGCGCGGCGCGGTCGATGACGGCATCCACATATTCGTAATGGTAGCCGGCGGCGTCGATCGTGCACTTGAGCGGGGTGAGGGTTATGCCCGCGGCCTCGCGCGGTCGGTCGCTTGCCGCGGCCAGGCGCTCAGCGTGATCCCGCACCGCCTGCGCGAACGCCTGCGGCTTCGCGCTGTGATCGACCAGACCCCAGTCCTTGGCGCGGTCGGCGCGCACGCCCTCGGTGGTGGTACAGAAAAAATCGGCCAGGTCGCGCCGCACCTTTCGCTTGTCGGTGATGCGGGTGAGGCCGCCGGTGCCCGGCAGCACGCCCAAGAGCGGCACCTCGGGCAGGCTCACGGTGGAGGAACGGTCGTCGATCATCAGGATTTCGTCGCAGGCGAGCGCGATTTCGTAGCCGCCGCCGGCGCAGGTGCCGTTCACCGCGGCGAGGAACTTGAGCCCGTCGTTGCGGCTGGAGTCCTCCATGCCGTTGCGTGTCTCGTTGGTGAATTTGCAGAAATTCACTTTCCAGCCGTGGCTGGACTGACCCAGCATATAGATGTTGGCGCCGGAGCAGAACATGCGCTCGCGCGCCGAGGTAAGCACCACGCAGCGCACCCCGGGGTGCTCGAAGCGGATGCGGTTCAGGGCGTCGTAGAGCTCGATGTCCACGCCGAGGTCGTAGGAATTTAGCTTGAGTTTATAACCGGGCCTGAGCCCTTTGCCCTCGTTCACGTTCATCGACAGCGTGGCGATGGCGCCGTCCACGCTCATGCGCCAGTGGGCGTAGCGCTCCGGGTGGGTATCGAAGCTGATGCGTTCCGCGTGCGCCGCTTTGGTCATGGATGCTTGCATGGTTTCTCCTGATTCAAGAGCCTGTGACACTGCGAGGGGATGCTTCCCCTCGGGCTCCCCTAAGTCGGACCGGAGCAAAATGAATGTTGCTACGGATTCTAAGTTGCAACAGCCTTGCGTAACTGCTGCAGGCTTTGTTCGATGCTCTTGTGCGCGGTATCGACGGTCACGTCGGCGCGGCCGTAGAGCGCGCTACGGCCGCGCAGGATGCGGTGCAGGTCCTCCATGGCTTCGCGGTTGCCGCTCATGGGCCGGGTGTCGCCCTGGGCCACCACGCGCGCCATGTGCTCCTCGGGCCGGGCCTTGAGCCACACCGTGCGGCAGGCCGAGAGCAGCAGGTCGTAGGTGCCGGGCTCGGACACGATGGAGCCGCCGGTGGCGATGACCGCGCGCTCGTTTTGCTTCACCACGTTCTCCAGGCAACGCCGCTCGTAGCGGCGATAACCGGCCTGGCCGTAGAGCAGGAAAATTTCCGACAGGCTGGTCCCGGCCTCGCGCTCGACTTCGCGGTCGAGTTCGATGAAGGGGACCTCCAGCTTCTTCGCCAGCCGGCTGCCCAGGGTGGATTTGCCCGCGCCGCGCAGCCCGATGAGCGCGATGCGCTTCATGCGCTCGATATGCGCGGCGCCGTAATCGCGCAGCAGCTGCGCGCGCACCAGCGGCAGTTTTTGCGGCGGCAGGCGCTGCAGGAACTGCCCGATCAGCGCGAGTTCCAGCGGCTGTCCGGAGTCCTGCTGCAGGAACTCGGTCAGGGACAGATTCAGCGCAGCGGCGATTCGCTGCAATAGCAGCACCGATGCATTGCCCTGCCCGGATTCGAGCTGGGCGAGGTAGCGCTCGGACACGCCCGAGTCGTGCGCCAGGATCTTGCGCGTCATGCCGCGCCGCGCGCGCGCGTCGCGCACGCGCTCGCCCAGGGCGCGCAGGAACGCCTCGTCCGCCGTCGCGGTCAATCGGGTTTTCTGTGGAGTTTCGCGTGCGCCCATCGAAGTCAGGGTAAGATCTGCAATATAATGCTTGCAAAATGATTCTGTGGCATTATAATGCAGATTCGCGAAATAGCAAGTATCCCAGAGTAAAATCAACGATTAACAAACGAGAGGAGAAACCTTCATGAGCAAATTGTCGCGTAGCCTGCTGGCGCTGTTCCTGGCCGCTGCAGCCACATCCGCCTTGGCCGACATCACCGTCGGCGTGATCTTGTCCGCTACCGGCCCGGCCGCATCGCTCGGCATTCCGGAAAAGAACACCGTAACACTGATGCCGACGACCATCGGCGGACAGAAAGTGAATTACATCGTGCTGGATGACGCCACCGATCCGACCGCGGCGTCAAAGAACGCGCGCAAGCTGGTGTCCGAAGACAAGGTTGATGTCATTATCGGCGCGACCACCACGCCGACTTCGACTGCGGTCCTCGAAGTGGCAGCGGAAACCAAGACGCCGCAGATTGCCATGGCGCCGTTTGCCCCCGCGGCCGACAAGGCCGCATGGGTGTTCCAGACGCCGCAGGATTTCAGCATCATGGCCGGCGCCATCGTCGGGCACATGGTGGCCAATGGCGTGAAGACCGTGGCTTTCATCGGCTACAGCGACGGCTACGGCGAACTGTGGCTGCGGGTCATGAACGGCATCACCGGCGCGAAAGGCATAACGATGGTCGCGACCGAGCGCTTCAATCGCACCGACACCAGCGTCACCGGCCAGATTCTGAAGATCCTGAGCACCAATCCGGATGCGGTGCTGGTGGTGGGCTCGGGCACGCCGGCGGCGCTGCCGCAGGTCACCCTGGTCGAACGCGGCTACAAGGGCCGTATCTATCAGACCCATGGCGTGGCCAACAAGGACTTCCTGCGCGTAGGCGGCAAGAACCTCGAGGGCACAGTGCTGCCGATCGGGCCCATCCTCGTTGCCGAGCAATTGCCCGACAGCAACGCGAGCAAGAAAGTGGCGCTGAACTACATCAAGCTATATGAGGCCGCCTACGGTGCCGACAGCCGCAATTCCTTCGGCGCGCATGCCTGGGACGCAGGGCTGCTGCTGCAGCAGGCCATTCCCGAGGCCTTGAAAAAAGCCAAGCCCGGGACGCATGAATTTCGCGCCGCCTTGCGCGACGCGCTGGAAAACGTGAAGGAAATGCCGGCAAACCATGGCGTGTTCAGCTATTCGGCCAGCGATCACAAAGGCCTGGACAGCCGCGCGGTGGTGATGGTGCACATCGAAAACGGCACGTGGAAGGTACTCCGCTAAACGATGGCGGTGGACCTGACCATACTGGTCGGCACCATGACCAGCACGGCCGAGCTGGTGGCGCAGGCGGTGCAGCTCGCCGCGGAAGACGACGACGTGCGCATAGCCATCAAGGCGATGGACGGCCTGGATGCGGGCGTGTTCGCCGGCGGCGGACTGTACCTGATCTGCACCTCGACCTATGGTCAGGGCGACGTGCCGGACAATGCCAAGGCCTTGTATGCATCCTTGCAAAGCGCGCGTCCCGATCTCGCCGGTGTGGAATACGGCGTGATCGCGCTGGGCGATCGCACCTATGCCGAAACCTTCTGCTTCGGCGGCAAGCGTTTCGACGAACTGCTGACCGAATTGGGCGCGCGCCGCCTGGGCCAGGTATTCCGCCATGACGCCAGCGCCGGCACCATGCCGGAAGAGCTGGCGGCCGACTGGGCAGTAGGCTGGATGGAAAGCGTCAAAGCAGGCCGCGCGCTCGCGGCCTGAGCGGCAGAGCCGAGGAGGAGCGCCATGACAACGCCGATGCAATTCCAGCAGCTGATCGCGCCGGTCGCGCGCTTTGCGCAGGGACGCGCATTGGACGCGGCGCTGCAGGGCGATCTCAATCTGGAATTTCCGCCGCAGGGCGAAGTGTTTCAGCGCATCCGCGAGGCCTGCCACGCCGGCATCGCCGCGGGCTGGCTGTGTGCGCAGGGTGACGCGAAGCGGCGCTTCGGCCGGATTTTCGAGCCGGGCGAGGCGACGCATGGATTCAGCGTGGACGTGGTCGATATCACCGACCTCGTCGGCAATCATCACCGCCATCCCACCGGCGAAATCGACATGATCATGCCGGTCACGCCGGAGGCGAGGTTCGACGATATTGGCGCGGGCTGGCTGGTGTATCCTCCAAACTCCGGGCACCGTCCCACGGTGAGCGGCGGCCGCGCGCTGATCCTGTACCTGCTGCCCGAGGGCAAGATCGAATGGACTCAGCAATAGCAAGATAGCGAGGAGAACAATATGCCCGGACTATCGTCCGCCGACCATAGCGTCAGCCCGCCGAAAGTAACGATTCCGCGCGAGTTCAATGCCGCATACGACCTGATCGAGCGCAATCTTCGCGCCGGGCGCTCGGGCAAGACCGCATTCATCGACGATGCCGGCAGCATTACCTACGGCCAGCTGTCCGAGCGCGCCAACCGCGCCGCCAATGCGCTGAAGGGCCTCGGCCTGGGGCAGGAAGACCGCATTATGCTGGCGCAGCTGGACACCGTCGATTTCCCCAGTGTGTTCCTGGGCGCGATCAAGGCCGGCATCGTACCCATCGCGGGCAATACAATGCTGACTACGGCGGATTTTCATTTCATGCTCAACGACAGCCGCGCCAAGGCACTGCTGGTGTCCGAGCAATTGCTGCCCACCTTTGCGCCGCTGCTGGGCGAGGCTTCCGCGAAACTGCCATTTTTGAAGCATGTGATCGTGTCGGGCAAGAATGCGCACGCGCACCTGTCGCTTGCCGCTCTGATGGACAAGGCCGGCGCGGCGTGCGAGCCGGCGCCGACCACCTGCGACGACGTATGCTTCTGGCTCTATTCCTCCGGCTCGACCGGATTGCCCAAGGGCACGGTGCATATGCACTCGCACTTGATCCTGACGGCCGAGCTCTACGCCCGGCCGGTGCTGGGCATACGCGAGGACGACCTCGTGTTCTCGGCGGCGAAACTGTTCTTTGCCTATGGCCTGGGCAATTCGCTGACGTTTCCGATGTCGGTCGGGGCCACCGCCATACTGATGGCCGAGCGGCCGACACCGGCCGCCGTGTTCCAGCGCCTGCAACAGCAGCGGCCGACGATTTTCTACGGCGTGCCGACCCTGTACGCGGCACTGCTCGCCAGCCCCGACCTGCCCAAGCGCGAAGCGCTCAATCTGCGCGTGTGCACCTCGGCGGGCGAAGCGCTGCCGGCCGATATCGGCGAGCGCTGGACCAAACACTTCGGCGTGGAAATCCTGGACGGGCTGGGCTCGACCGAGATGCTGCACATTTTTTTGTCGAACCGGCCGGGCGAGGTGCGCTACGGTTCCACCGGCAAGGCCGTGCCCGGCTACGCCTTGCGCGTGGTCGACGACGCCGGCGATCCCGTGGCACCGGGCGAGATCGGCGAACTGCAGATCAACGGCCCCACCAGCGCCTCCTGCTACTGGAACAACCGTGCCAAGAGCCGCGCCACCTTCATGGGCGACTGGACGCGCAGCGGCGACAAGTACACCGTGGACGAGGCGGGGTACCATACCTATTCGGGGCGCACCGATGACATGCTCAAGGTGGGCGGCATTTACGTTTCGCCGTTCGAGGTCGAAGGCGCGCTGCTGAGTCATCCGGACGTGCTCGAGGCGGCGGTGATCGGCCAGGCCGACGCGGACCAGTTGATCAAGCCGAAGGCGTATATCGTCACCAAGGCCGGCGTCACGGGTGATGCGGCATTGGCGGAAAAGTTGCAGCAGCACGTGAAATCCAAGCTCGCGCCGTACAAGTATCCGCGCTGGGTGGAGTTCGCCAGCGAGCTGCCAAAGACCGCAACCGGGAAAATCCAGCGTTTCAAGCTGCGCGCCAAGTCGCAGGGAACCTAGTGGCTAAATACCAATAAGCGATCCGCCTTCCAGCGAGGACAATCATATGATCAGGAATGAAGCTTTCGGCCGGCGGAAATTCCTCAAGATCGCTGCGGCCGCGGCCGGCGTCGCCAACCTGCCGAGTTTCGCCTTCGCGCAGGGCGCGAATATCAAGATCGGCCTGATGCTGCCTTACACCGGCACTTATGCGAAGTTGGGTGTGGCAATTACCAACGGTTTCAAGCTGGCGGTGGCGCAGTCGGGCGGAAAGCTGGGAGGGCGCGAGCTGGAGTATTTCACTGTGGACGACGAATCCGATCCGTCCAAGGCGACCGACAACACCAACAAGCTGGTAATTCGCGACCAGGTCGATGTGCTCGTGGGCACGGTGCACTCCGGTGTGGTGATGGACATGGCGAGAATCGCGCGCCAGACAGGCACGCTGCTCATCATCCCCCATGCGGGGGTGGGCGCGGCCACCGGGGAATTGTGCGCGCCGAATATTTTCCGCACCTCGTTCACCAACTGGCAGGCGTCCTATCCGATGGGCAAGGTGCTTGCCGATCGCGGCATCAGGAAGGTCGTCACCCTCACCTGGAAATACGGCACGGGCGAAGAGGCCATCGAAGGCTTCAAGGAAGGCTTCACCAAAGCCGGCGGCAGGGCAGTAAAGGAACTGTTCCTGCCGTACCCGAGCGTCGAATTCCAGCCGCTGCTGACCGAGATTGCGTCGATCAAACCAGATGCCGTGTTCGTGTACTTTGCCGGCGGCGGCGCAATCAAACTGATCAAGGACTGGCAGGCGGCCGGCCTGAAGGGCAAGATTGGGCTGTACGGTTCGGGCTTTCTCACCGACGGCATACTCGATGCATTGGGAGTTGAGGCCGAGGGTTTAGAGACCACGCTGCATTACGGCGACGGCATCGAAACGCCCAAGAACAAGACCTTCCGCCTCAATTACGCCAAGGCGTACAAGGTGCAGCCGGACGTACACGCGGTGCAGGGCTATGACGCGGGCCTGCTGCTTGCGGCCGGCCTGAAGGCGGTCAAGGGGGACATGAGCAAGAGGAAAGAGCTGATCGCGGCGTTGGAAAATGCCAAGATCGACAGCCCGCGCGGCGCCTGGACCATGTCCAAGGCGCACAATCCGATCCAGGACATCTACCTGCGCAAGGTGGTGGGCAAGAAGAACACGGTGATGGGCGTGGCGCACAAGGCGCTCGCCGACCCGGCGCGCGGTTGCAAGATGGGCTGACCTGAATACCGCGTGCTGTTCATGCGGAGCGAAAGGCCGGCGCAAGTCGGCCTTTGTTTGGGGCCACCAGCACGCTGACTGGCTTCAGTCTCGACACCCGCAGACGCTCCGTGATAGACTGAATTTACAATATAGAGGCAGAACCACGTTCAATACCAAGGAGGAGTAAGCCATGTTCCACAATTCCGCAAAGATTCTCGTTGCTGGAGCCATCGCGGCGCTCATCGCGAGTTCCCCTGTAACTGCCCAGCAGAAGCTCAAGATCGGCTTCATTACCACGTTCTCCGGGCCGGTGGGCGTCATCGGCAAGCACATGAAGGACTCGGTCGAACTGGCGCTCGATCATCTCGGCCGCAAGGTCGGCGGTCTCGAGACCGAGATGATCTACGGCGACGACCAGTTCAAGCCCGATGTCGGCCTGCAGGTCGCCGAGGAAATGATGAAGAAGGACCAGGTCGATCTCGTGTCGGGCATCATCTGGTCGAACGTAATGATGGCGGTCGTGCCGGCGGTGACCGCCACCGGCCGGATCATGCTAGGGACCAACGCGGGCCCAAGCCCGTTGGCCGGGAGCCAGTGCAACGCGCTTTTTGTCTCGACCTCCTGGAGCAACGACCAGTCGCCCGAAGCGATGGGCAAGTTCATGCAAGACCAGAACATCAACGACGTATACGTGCTCGCGCCGAACTACCAGGCCGGCAAGGACATGGTTGCCGGATTCAAGCGCTATTACAAGGGCCGCATCGTCGAGGAGATTTACACCAAGCTCGGACAGCAGGATTACCAGGCGGAAATAACCCAGTTGCGCGCCAAGAACCCGAAGGCGATCTTCGCCTTCTACCCGGGCGGCATGGGCGTGCAGTTCGTCAAGCAGTACAACCAGGCCGGCTTGAGGAGCCAGATCCCGCTGTACACGGTGTTCACCGTGGACGAGACCACGCTCCCGGCTCTCAAGGACGACGCGATCGGCCAGTGGGAAGCGCGCTTCTGGAGCCCCGATCTCAAGATCCCGGCGAGCCAGAAGTACGTCGCCGACTTCCGCAAGAAGTTCGGCTACACGCCCTCCTATTACGGGGCGCAGAGCTACGACGGCATCATGCTGATCGACGCGGCGGTGCGGGCGGTCAAGGGTAACGTCAAGGATACCAAGGGCATGATCGCGGCGATGAGGAAGGCGGACTTCAACTCGATCCGCGGCAAGTACAGCTACAACGTGAACAACCTCCCGATCCAGAATTTCTACCTGCTCAAGGGGGTCAAAGGCTCGAGCGGCGAAGTCGAGATGCAGATCCAGAAGACGATCTTTGAGAACCACAAGGACTCGTACTTCCAGGACTGCAAGATGAAGTGGTGAGTCCCGCTAGCGAGTAGCGACGGGGGCGCGGCAGCAAACGCGCCCCCTTTTTCTTTATCACCCGCCTGTTCCACCGCCGCCATGACCTTCGGTCTTGTATTCGAGCAACTTCTAAACGGCGTCCAATTCGGCGTGATGCTGTTTCTGATGGCGGCAGGGTTGACGCTGGTGTTCGGCATCATGAATTTGGTCAACCTGGCGCACGGATCGCTCTATATGGTCGGCGCCTACCTGGCGGTCGCGGCGACCGCTTGGACCGGCAATTTCGCGCTCGGCGCGGCGCTGGGCCTCGCCGGAGCGCTGCTCGTAGGCATGGTCGTCGAAGTGGTGGCGTTGCGCACGCTCTACGAGCGGGATCATCTCGACCAGGTGCTCGCGACCTTCGGCCTGATCCTGTTCTTCAACGAGTTGGTGGCCATCGTCTGGGGACGCGCCGCGCTGTACACCTCGCTGCCGGCCTGGCTGCAGGGACACGTCGAGCTGTTCACCGGTTCGCGCTATCCGGTATACCGGGGACTGGTGATCGTGGTCGGGCTGCTGGTCGCCGTCGCGCTCTGGTACGTCGTCACCCGCACGCGTATCGGCATGCTGGTCCGCGCTGGCGCGTCGAACCGGACCATGGTGGCCGCGCTGGGCGTGAATATCCGGCTACTCTACACGGTGGTGTTCGGGTTCGGCGCCGCGCTCGCGGGGCTGGCGGGACTGATGGCCGGACCGATCTACGCGGTGCAGCCGGGCATGGGCGAATTGATCCTGATCCAGGTGTTTGTGGTGATCGTAATCGGCGGAATCGGCTCGATCCGCGGCGCATTGGTCGGCGCCCTCGTCGTCGGCATCGTCGACACACTTGGCCGCGCGTTCCTCAAGCCGCTGCTGGGCAGCGTGATCTCGCCCCCCGCGGCCGAAGCCGCCGGTCCGGCGCTCGCCTCGATGCTGATCTATCTGCTGATGGCAGTGGTGCTTGCAGTGCGGCCCGAGGGCTTGTTCTCCTCGCGGGGAAGCTGATGGGCTCGCGCGCGCGTGTCGTGTTCTGGTCGGCGGCAATCGTGCTGCTGGCGCTGCTGCCGCCGGTCGTGGCCGCGCTGAAGGAGCCGTTCTACCTCGATCTGATGCGCCGCGTGATGATCTTTGCCATCGCGGCGATCAGCCTGAACCTGATCCTCGGCTACGGCGGTCTGGTGTCCTTCGGCCACGCCGCCTATTTGGGCATCGGCGGATACGCGGTCGGCATCCTCGCTTTCTACGGCGTCTACAGCGGCTGGCTGCAATGGCCGCTCGCCATGGGCGCCTCGGCGCTGGTGGCGCTGGCCATAGGCGCGGTGTCGATCCGCACCAGCGGCATCTATTTCATCATGATCACGCTCGCCTTCACGCAAATGCTCTACTTCCTCGGCGTTTCGCTCGAGATGTTCGGCGGCGATGACGGCATGCGCATCAAGACACGCAGCCAGTTCTCCGGCCTGGTCGACCTCTCCGACCCGGTCGCGTTCTACTACGTCGTGCTGGTACTGATGCTTGCATCGATGTATCTGGTGCACCGTCTGGTGAACTCGCGCTTCGGCATGGTGCTGCGTGCCGCCAAGTCGAACGAGGCGCGTTCGCGTGCCATTGGGTTTTCTCCCTACCTGTACCGTCTGGCCGCGTTCGTGATCGCCGGCGCGCTGTGCGGGCTGGCTGGCGCGCTGCTCGCCAATCACACCGCATATATCACGCCCGATTTCATGCATTGGACACGCTCGGGCGAAATCATGTTCATGGTGATCCTCGGCGGTATCGCGACCGGCGCGGGTCCGCTGCTCGGCGCGGCGGTGCTGCTGGTGGTCGAGAGCCTGCTCGCCGGCTGGACCGAGCACTGGCAGGCGATCCTCGGGCCGCTGCTGATTCTGTCCGTAATCTTCTTCCGCCGCGGTCTCGCCGGCGTGCTGCCCGGAGCGCGCGATGGCTGATGCGCTCCTGCAGGCGTACGGACTGTGCAAGTCCTTCGGCGCGCTGCGCGCAAGCGACAGCATCGACTTTGAACTGCTGGAGGGCGAGACGCATGCGGTGATCGGGCCGAACGGCGCCGGCAAAACCACCTTCATCAGCCTGCTCTCGGGCGACCTGCGTCCGGACGCAGGCGCGATCCGCTTCGCCGGCGAGGACGTGACGTCGCTGCGCTCGCCCGCGCGTGCCCGCACGGGATTTGCACGCTCGTTCCAGATCACCAGCATCTACCGCGATTTCACCGCGCTCGACAACGTTGCGTTCGCGGTGCAGGCGCACGCCGGGCACAGCTTCCGCTTCTGGCGCCCGGCGCGGGAGGAAAGTGCGCTGCGCGACCCGGCGCGGCGCATGCTGGAGGAAGTCGGACTGGGTGCGCGCGCCGACGTGCCCGCGGCCAAGCTCGCGCATGGCGAACAGCGCCAGCTCGAGGTGGCGATGGCGCTCGCCACGGAGCCGCGGCTGCTGCTGCTCGACGAACCCGTCGCCGGCATGGGCAGCGACGAGTCCCAGCGCATGGTGGAGTTCCTTACACGATTGAAGGGGCGCCAGTCGATCATCCTCGTCGAGCACGATATGGACGCCGTGTTCTCGCTCGCCGACCGCATCTCGGTGCTGGTCTACGGACGCATCATCGCCACCGGCACGCCGCAGGAAATCCGCGCCAACGCCGACGTGCGGCGCGCTTATCTGGGCGAGGACGCCGAATGAGGGCGGGCACATGCTGAGCGTCGAAAGGCTCGAGACGGCCTACGGCGTTTCGCAGGTTCTATTCGGCGTGTCCTTCGCCGTCGAATCGGGACAGGTGGTCACGTTGCTCGGTCGCAATGGCATGGGCAAGACCACGACCGTGCTCTCGGTCATGGGCGTGGTGCGAGCGCGCAGTGGAACCATCGCGTTCGAGGGCAAACCGCTGCACGGCCTGCCTTCGTTCCGGGTCGCGCAGGCCGGCCTCGGTCTGGTACCCGAAGGCCGCCAGATCTTCCCCAATCTCACCGTTCACGAGAACCTCATCGCCACCGCCGCGAACCGCAGCGGGGCCGTCATGCCGTGGACGCTGGACCGGGTGTTCGACTTATTCCCCGACCTCGCGGCGCGGCGGCACAACTACGGCAACCAACTCTCAGGCGGCGAGCAGCAGATGCTCGCGATCGGCCGCGCGCTGATGACCAATCCGAAGCTGCTGATCCTGGATGAAGCGACCGAAGGGCTCGCGCCGATGATTCGCACCGATATCTACCGTTGCCTGGAGCGCCTGAAGAGCGAAGGCCTGTCGATCCTGGTGATCGACAAGGACGTCAAGGCGCTCGCGCGCATCGCCGACCGGCACTACGTGCTGGAGAAAGGCCGCGTGGTCTGGAACGGCAGTTCCGCCGATCTGACGGCGAACCAGGATGTCCAGCACCGCTACCTGGGCGTCTGAATATTTCAGCAAGAACCGGGGACATCATGGGCAAGCTTGGTGTTACCACGACCTATAAGGATCTAGAGTACCTGGCGGTCGGGGAATCCCTGGAAAGAAGCGCAAACATCGTACCCGGCAAGGTCTGTGTTTCCTTTAAGCAGGATCGTATTACCTATGAAAGACTCGATGAACAATCGACTGCTGTTGCGGCGAGTCTTCAGGAGATCGGGATCAGAAAAGGGGAAAGGGTCGCGCTATACCTGTCCAATTGCCTTGAGTTGTATATCGCTTTTTTCGCCCTGCAGAAGATCGGTGCAGTAATAGCGTGGGTCAATTCAGCGTACAAGATCAATGAATTGACCTTCATTCTGAATAACTCTCAAGCCAGAGCGGTTTTCGTCCAGAAGGGGGAAGCTGGCTCTGACAACTTCGGGCTCGTCCAGGAGCTAAGGGGCGGTACCGCACACCTCTCCTATGTTATCTCGATAGGAGGCGGCGACGGGGAAGGTGTCTTTTCCTTTGAAGATATGCTCTCCAGGGGGGGAAAGAAGAAATTCGCGAAACCTTCGATCAACATCCAGCAGGATCTTTCCATGTTGCTCTATACCTCCGGGACAACCGGAGTCCCGAAGGGCTCGATGATCACGCATTTCCAGGTTATCAGAGGCGCATATTCCTACGTTGATGGCGTCAGGGCAACGGCGGATGACGTTTTCGCGGGGATACTCCCCCTGACCCATTCCTACGGGTGCGGATCCGGACTCGTTCAACCGGTCCTGATCCAGGCATCCGTTAGCTTGCTTGAAGCATTCAACGCTGAAGACGCATTTAGACTCATCGAATCGGAGAAAGCTACGATTCAGCACGGGGCTCCCACGCATTACATCCTTGAAATGAATCATCCGAACATTAACCGGTATGACCTTTCCAGCTTGAGGGCCGGTTATCTTGCGGGCCAGATATGTCCGGAACAGGTAATTCAGTGGGGGGAGGATAGGAACATATATTTGACGCCTTTCTGGGGAAGTTCGGAAAGCGGGCCCGGGGCAGGGACCATGTCTCCTTTTGGCACACCGCTCGATGTTCGGAAAAAAAGTGTCGGTAAAGCGCTTCCAGGGACTCGGGTGAAAGCTATCAACCTCGATACAGGCAATCAGGTTGGCACAGGCGAAATTGGAGAAATGATGATTCGCGGGCCACACGTCTTGAAAGGTTATTGGCAAAACCCGGCAGAAACGAGTAAACAGCTGGAAGAAAATGGATGGCTGCATACAGGCGACTTGGTATCTATAGACGAGAACGGCTTCGTCACGGTATACGGAAGAAACAAGGATTTGATAAACCGGGGCGGATCAAAGATATATCCCACGGAGATTGAATCCCTGATTCTGCAGCACCCGCGCGTATCGCAGGTCTGTGTCGTGGGGACACCAAATCCCGTCTTGGGGGAAAGCATCTGCGCGTGTGTCATACCTAAAGACGACGCCAAGATATCGTTAAAGGAGATCCGTGAGTTCTGTCAGGACAAGGTGGCCAAGCATAAACTGCCGGATGAACTGCTCATCGTCTCGGATTTCCCCAAGGTTGCAGGAGGAATAAAGATAAAGAAATTCGGTGCCGGAGGAGTTCAAGAGCTGGCATCGTCGGACAAGAATCGGGAAACGCTTAGATAAGCGAGTTAGCGCAAGAGAAGGGTGGATGGGAATCGTGCCGGAGAGGCTCCCCGAACAGAACAGGGATTTTGTGATCTTGCCCATATGGTGTGGAGCCGTGGTGTGGAGCCATTGACACCCTTGGCCGGCCCCCATATAGTTTGAATCTCAAACTATATACGTTTGCCCGCCTGGCGGCAGACAAGCAAAGAGACCGCAGATGCTCGACCGCAGCTTCATCCGGCAGATTGAAAGCCTGCAGCGCGAGGGGATTCCTTTTTGCGTCGCCACCATCGTCGATGCGCGCGGCAGTATCCCGCAGATCATCGGTGCGCGGGCAATCTTTACCCGCGAGGGCCTGGCGCACGGGACCGTGGGCGGCGGCACCCTCGAAGCGACGTGCCAGAAAAAGGCGGCGGAGCTTCTCGAGGGCGACAAGGCCGCGCGCACCGAATTCGAGCGCTACAACCTGCAACAGGACCTCGGCATGACCTGCGGCGGGGAACTGGCGCTGTTTTTCGAGGTGTACCGGCAGAAACTCACCTGGAACATCGTGATCTTCGGCGCCGGCCACGTTGCGCAGACGCTGTGCCGGTTCCTGGTCGAACTCGACTGCCGCGTGGTGTGCGTGGACACGCGCGCTGAATGGCTGGAGCGGCTGCCGCGCAACGACAAACTGGAAGCTTGCCGCGTCGGCAATTATTGCGACGGCGTCGACCGGATTGCCCCGGGCGCAGACGTCATCCTGATGACCACGGGCCACAGCTCCGACATGCCCATCCTCAAGGCGATCGAGAACAGAAGAATGTCGATTGCGCACCTGGGCGTAATCGGCAGCGAAGCCAAGTCAGGCATCGTCCGCAGACAACTCGCCGCGGACGGCCTGCCGCGCGAATTTATCGACAGTATCGTGTGCCCGCTTGGCGACAAGATCGGCAACAACACCCCGGCCGAAATCGCGGTCGGCATCGTCAGCCAGCTGTTGAGGCTGCGCAATGCCGGGTAAGCGGCCCCCCCAGGTGGGCGCAGCCGGGAAGAATGCGAAGACGAAGAACGCGACGGGGCAAAAGGCGGGACAGGAGCTGGCCGAGGTCGATTTCGGCAGGCTGCCCGGTTACATTGGCTACCAGCTGCGTCAGGCGCAATCGGCCGTGTTCCGCGATCTCTCGCGTACCCTCAGGGAGACCGGAGTCACACCCGGCGAGTTCAGCCTGCTGACCATGCTCAAGGCCAATCCGGGCATCAATTCGATCACCCTTACCCGGATCTACCAACTCGACAAGGCGACGCTTTCCCTGTCGATCAAGGGCCTGGCGAAGTGCGGGCTGATCGCCAGCACGCGCAGTGCGCAGGACCGCCGCTACTATGCGTTGGAACTCACAGGCGAAGGACGTGCGTTGCTTCAGTCCGTGACCCGGCGTATCGAGCGCCAGGAGCGGACCATGGATGCTGCGCTCAAGCCGGGCGAGCGCGAGTGTCTGCTCGACTTGCTGAACCGGATTTCGCGCGCGTTCGATCGCTGAGCGGTGACGGCGGGACGGCTGCGGCAGAGACGGGCGTGGTCCGCGTTGACACCTGCAGTACCGGGGTCTATAGTCCCTGTAGGAATTATGGTTTTATCTGCAAACTATAATTTAGCCCTACCGATGTTGCGCGGAAAGGCCCGGGACGGCGGCAAAGCGAAGCCTTTTCCGGCTTTCGCGGGTACGACGCTAGCGGGATGCGCCATGCATCCCGGCCGGACGGAGAATCGAGCATGATCTTGTTTGATTTCGACTACGAGCGCGCGGCCACGCTGGAGGACGCCGTGGCGATTCTCGCCCGCCTGCAGGGCGAAGCACGCGCGCTGGCGGGGGGCACCGACTTGCTGCCCAGCATGCGCATGGAAAATATCAAGCCGCGACTGCTGGTGAGCCTGGGCGCGATCGAGCCGAACGAGCCGGAGATGCTCGCGGACGGCTCCATCCGCATCGACGCGCTGTCGCGCCTCGCCAGCCTGGAGAACTCGAGCTTGCTCAGGGACAAAGTCCCGATGCTCGCCGAGAGCGCCCACGTCGTGGGCAGCAACCAGATCCGGCAGATGGGCACGCTTGGCGGCAATCTGTGCCAGGAAACGCGCTGCATGCAGCTCGACCAGAAGCACGACTACCAGTTTGTCGCGCCGTGCTTCAAGCGCGGCGGCGACTGCTGTTATCCCTTTCCGCGAAACAAACGCGATATCTGCTGGTCGGTCTACATGTCCGATATTGCGCCCGCCCTCATCGCGTTGGATGCCGAGGTCGAGATCCTCGGCGAAGCGGGACGCCGGCGCATTCACGTCGAGGAGCTGTTCACCGGCAACGGGCTCAAGCCGCTCAAGCTTGGCCAGGCGGAACTCCTGCGGGCAGTGTTCATCCCGCAAAGGCCGCGGGGATACACCTGGGGTTTCCACAAATCGACGGTGCGCGGCGGGCTGGAATTCGGCATGGCCGTGATCGCGGTCGCGCTGCAGATCGCCGAGGACGGAATGACCTGCGCCGACGCCCGCATCGTCATCGGCGCGGTGCGCGAGGCACCGGTGCGGCTGGCGGCCGCGGAGCGCTCGCTCAAAGGGGTAGTGCTCGACGAGAAACGGCTGGCGCAGGTGGCCGCCGAAGCGAGCAGGGAAGCCAACCCGCTGCCGCACCATGGTTTCACCAAGCGCCACCTGATGGACAACATCAGGGTGTATCTGCGGCGGACCATGGCGCAGGCGATCGGGCGCGCCCGCAGTCCAGAACGTTAAGCCTGAAAGGAACCCAAGCAATGGGAATTGCCCTGTCTGACCTCGCCAAGGGCGGCGTTGCCGCCAAGACAAAATCCCGGACGCGATTGATCTCGCTGTGTGTCAACGGCGAGTGGCACGAGGTGGCCGTCAAGCCGCGGGACATGCTGGTCGATGTGATCCGCGATGCGATCGGGCTGACCGGCACCAAGGCAAGCTGCGAGTCGGGCATCTGCGGCGCCTGCACCGTGCTGGTCGAGGACCGGCCGGTGCTAGGCTGCATTACCCTGGCGGTGGAATGCGAGGGCAAGCAGGTGCAGACGGTGGAAGGCCTGGCCGATGGCGAGAAGCTGAGCGGCATCCAGGAGGCGTTCCTGGACCAGGGCGCGGTGCAGTGCGGCTTCTGCACCTCGGGCATGCTGATGTCGGCCACCGCGCTGTTGCGGCGCAATCCCAAGCCTAGCCGCCAGGACATCAATAAGGCGCTCGAAGGCAATCTGTGCCGCTGCACCGGATACAACTCCATCGTCGATGCCGTGCTGCAGGCTTCCGCACAGGGCGGCGTTAAAGCGGTGATGAAATAGACTGTCCCAGCCACCGGATTCAAGGACTGGGAGCGTCGAGGAGCAGCTGAATGAGCGAATTGAATTACATCGGCAAGAGCATGAGGCGCAAGGATGGCCCGGACAAGGTCACCGGCAAGGCCGTCTATACGCAGGACGTCAAGCTTCCCAACACCCTGATCGGCCGCGTCCTGCGCAGCCCCCACGCGCATGCGCGCATCGTGCGCATCGACACTTCCCGTGCCAAGGCGCTGCCCGGCGTGAAGGCGGTAATCACGGTGGACGATACCAAGGGAATCAAGCACGGCTTCGTCGAAACGCCGCGCTATCCACCCGACCAGGAAGTGCTCGCGCGGGGCAAAGTGGTGCATGTGGGCGAGGAGATCGCAGCAGTAGCCGCCATCGACCAGATCACTGCACACCAGGCCCTGGGGCTGATCGACATCGAGTGGGAGATCCTGCCGGCGGTGTTCGACCCCGAGGAGGCGATGAAGCCGGGTGCGCCGGAAATCCATCCCCGCCATCCGAAAGCTCCCGGCAGCCATTTGAACATCGGCGGCAGCACCGAAACCGAATGGGGCGACGTGGAGAAAGGCTTCGCCGAATCGGACTATGTGCGCGAGGATCGCTTCGAATGCCAGCTGCGCACGCATGGCTATCTGGAGCCGCACGTCACCCTCGCGCATTGGGAAAGCGACAAGCTGAACGTGTGGACCTCCTCGATGGGCGCGTTCATCAAGCGTGCCAAACTGGCAAAGGTGCTCGACCTGCCTTACTCGTCGGTGCGCATCCACAAGACCTACGTCGGCGGCACTTTCGGCGGCAAGATCGACCTGTATTCGCACGAATACTGTGCATCGCGACTTTCCATGATCACCGGCCGGCCGGTGCAGATCACCGCGAGCCGCGAGGAGATCTTCTCCGCCTTCCGCCACGCCCAGCCGCTGATCCTGGAAATCAAGACTGGCGTGAAGAAAGACGGCAGCATCG
>MERK01000186.1 GCA_001770575.1 Betaproteobacteria bacterium RIFCSPLOWO2_12_FULL_64_23 | reverse complement strand
ACTGCTCGAGGACTGCGCCCACATCCTGCGCGCAGTCGGCGAGCGCCTGATCGCGGGCGGCAGTTCGTACGCGGCCGTCATCGCCGCACTGCTCGATCTGCACGGCGCGGCGCCGCTCGCGGCGGCAAAAGGCGCGATCAAAGCGCAGGCCGGGCCATCGCTCGATGACGAATGGGATGAGGCGCCGGTGGAGTTCGGTCCGCCGTCGGGTTTCAATGCGGCCGCGGCGCACGGCGCGCAGCAATCGCGGCCGCAATTCATCCGCTTCGTCCCCAAGAACCCCTGAAACCTGAACGCGGAGCTTTGTATGGACCTCAAGAGCTATCTCAACCAGTTCCTGTTCGGCTACTACCCCTACGTTTGCCTTGCCGTGTTCTTCGTCGGCAGCCTGATCCGCTTCGACCGCGAGCAGTACACCTGGAAGAGCGATTCCTCGCAGTTTCTGCGTCACGGCCAGTTGAGGTGGGCTTCGAACCTGTTCCACATCGGCGTCCTCGGTATTTTCGGCGGCCACCTGACCGGGTTTCTGACCCCGGTTGCGGTCTGGCATGCCCTCGGCGTATCGCTGCCCGAAAAGCAGATGACGGCGATGGTTGCGGGCGGCATCTTCGGGACCATGTGCGTCATCGGCCTGGCGATGCTGCTGACGCGCCGCCTGAGCGATGCGCGCATTCGCGCCAGCGGCAGGCCGATGGACCTGTTCGTGTTGTTTCTGCTGCTGGCGCAGGTTGTCCTTGGTCTGGCCGGCATCCCGATCTCGGCGCAGCATCCGGATGGTTTGGAAATGCTCAAGTTCATGCAATGGACGCAGCGCATCTGGACCTTCCGCGGCGGGGCGGCCGAGCTGGTGGCCGATGTTTCGATTGTGTTCAAGTTGCACATGGTTCTGGGACTCACGATTTTTCTCGTGTTTCCGTTCACGCGCCTGGTGCACATCTGGAGCGGGTTCGCGTCGGTCCTGTACTTGATCCGGCCGTATCAGCTGATGCGCAGCCGCGGCGGCAGTCGCTGAGAGCTCAGTGCGAGGCGGAGGAGGAAACTCCTCCCCCTCATGCTGCTCCAGCACGGGCGGCTAGGTTTCCGGAATCTCGACTACCTGCGCCAATTGCAGCGCCCGGATGCGCTCGGCGTTGTAGCCAAATCCGGTCAGCACCTGGCGCGTGTGCTGTCCCACGCGGTACGGCGCGGGGCCGCCGGGTGCGACCGGCCGGCGGTCTACATGAAAGGGCAGCGCGGTCACGCGCACCCGGCCGCGGCCCTGGTGTTCAATTTCCGGAAAAGCCGATCGCGCCGCCAACTGCGGGTGTTGGATGACTTCCTCGGGCGAGAGCATGGGCACCGCCGGAATGCGCGCAGCGGAGAGCGTCTCGACCGCCTGATCCACGCTGTCGAAGCGGCTGAGCCATGCGCGCAGGATTTCCAGCAACGCCGGCCAGTTCGTTCGCCGCGCCATCGTCGTGGCGAAGCGCGCATCGGTTTCCAGCTCCGGGCGGCCGATCAGCGCCACCAGGCGCGACCATAGGTGCGGCGCGCCGGCGCTTTGCATCGCCAGGTAACGCTCGCCGATAGGGTGCACCACCATGCCGATGCGCGGCTCGCGCTGCACCTTGCCGCCGTTCAGCAGCGCGCCGTAGGTGAGGTCGTCCGCCGCCACCAGGCACTCCAGCATCGACACGTCCAGATACGCCCCGCGCCGGTTGCGCCCGCGCCGCACCAGCGCGGCGCAGATGGCGCCGAAGGCGTGCGCGCCGGCGAGCACGTCGGCCGTCTGCAGGTAGGCCACGCGCGGATTGGATTCGCCGCCGCGGTCGAGGTCCATCAGGCCGGAGATGGCGTTGATCAGATGCGCGTATGCCTGCATCGAACTCAGCGGCCCGGTCTGACCAAAACCGGAGATAGAGCAATAGACGAGGTCCGGGCGCGAGGCCAGCAACGTTGCGGCGTCCAGGCCGTAACGCGCCATCACGCCGGGGCTGAAATTTTCCACGACGACGTCGGCGCCGCGCACCAAGTCGAGCACGACATCGCGCGCCTGCGGATGGGCGAGATCGATCGCGATGCTCTCTTTGCCCGCGTTCAGACGCGCGAAATAACTGCTCTGATCGGTGCGCGCTGGATCGAGTTGGAGCACGGTATGGCGGATTTCATCACCTTCGCCAGGTCGCTCGATTTTGATTACGCGCGCGCCCAGATCCGCGAGCATGCGCGTCGCATACGGTCCGGCAAGCACGCGCGTGAAGTCAACGACGGTGACACCGGCGAGCAAGGGCTCGTCGGGGCTGGCAGCAACGGATCGAGTCATGGGAGAAACGGGCGATGGTCGCCTTTGCAGTCGGGGCGCACAGCTTACAGTATTGCCCGGGGCCGGCGCCAGCGCCGGCGCGACGCGAACCGGATCCGCTGCACGGGTAGAATGCAATTCATGAAACCTTATGCAATCGTGTTCTGTTGTACCGGCAACATCTGCCGCTCGCCGACTGCTGAGGGGGTGTTCGCGAAAAAACTCCTGGACGCAGGTCTGGCCGGCCGCATACTTGTCGATTCGGCCGGCACGCACGGATACCACGTCGGCGAGCCGCCGGATCGCCGCGCCCAGGAGGCGGCCAAGGTGCGCGGTTACGACCTTTCGACACTGCGCGCGCGCCGCATCGAGCGCCATGATTTTGACCGCTTCGATCTGGTGCTGGCCATGGACTATGACAACCGCGGTTTCCTGGCGCGGCTGTGCCCGCCCGCTAGCGGCAGCAAGCTGAAGCTGATGATGGAATATGCGCGCAGCTGCACTGCGCGCGAGGTGCCCGATCCATATTATGGCGGACCGGACGGTTTCGCCAAGGTGCTGGAAATGCTGGAGGACGCGACCGAGGGACTGCTCCAAACCATCCTGAGCAAGCAAGCCATCAAGCGCTGAGGTTCGCCCCCTCTATGCCGGATCAGTGGCGCCCCTACCCGTAGAGGAGGGGCGCCATCGAACCTTTCCTTCCGGGGAAGGCGGCGCGCCGCGCCGGCGCGACTTCCGGCGGCTAGGCGTCCTTGCGCGTTTCCACGATCTGCAGCGGCCCCGTATCTGGGGGCGGGGCGCGCCGCGGACGCGGCTGCGATGGCACGAACTCAGACTCGGCCACCGGCTCGGCTGGCTTCGCTTTGTTCGGATCGGTCTGGATCATCACCAGTCCGCTTTCCTGCAGCGCTTTCGCCAGGTCGATGGCAGGAGCGGGTGCAGGAATAGGCGCGGAACGCACGGCTACCGGCGCTGGTACGGATTCGGCGTGAACTGCCGGCGGCGCGGCTGCCGGCTCGGGTGCGAACACGGGTTCTGCGGCAACGACAGCAACCGGCATTTCGGCCGCTACGCTCTGAACAGCCTCGGCCGGTGCAGTCGCCTGGGTGGGGATCGCGAACCTTTCCTCCGGCAGGGCTTGCGGCGCGGGTATCTGCATGTCGCCCTCGTCCCCGCGTTCTACGCGTTCTACGCGTTCCGCCTGAGCTGCATGTTCGGCTTGCGCTGCGCGTTCTGCGCTTTCGCCTGGTTCCGTGCGCGCGCCGCGCTCTGCGCGACCTGCGCGGTCACCGCGGTCAGCACGCTCGCCACGACCGCCACGGCCGCGCCGACTGCGACTGCGTCCGGTCTCGCCACCTTCCGGGCGTTGCTCATCCGGCCGCTTGGCTTCAGCGCCCAGCTGCGGTTCGGCTTGCGCCTGCGGCCGCGGCGCGCGTGGTTCTCTCGGTTCGCGCGGCAGACGCTCGCCGCGCTCGGGGCGTGCTTCGCGCTCTGGACGTGCCTCGCGCTCCGGGCGTGCTTCGCGCTCCGGACGCGCCTCGCGCTCCGGGCGTACGCTGCGGTTACGATCCTGGCGCGGTTCGCGCGGTTCCGGTCGGCTTACTTCGCCTTGTGCCGGGCGGCCTTCGCGGCCGCCGCGCTCCTGTCGGTCGCGCCCGCCGCGCCCGCCGCGCCCACCGCGTTCGCTGCGTTCACGCTGCGGCTCGCGCCGAGGTTCGCGGCGCGAGGGACGGATACCGCTACTTGGCTCGGCCTCGGTCTTCGCTGCTTCGCCTTTGAACCAACCCATGATGCGGGAAATAATGCCCGGCGTGGCTTTGGCTTCCGGCTCAAGCGGCTTTGGCACAGACACAGGCGCTGGTTCGCCGGGCGTGATGCCCTGCACCGCAGCCTGCGGCCGCGTCGCCTTCGGCTCCAGGCCCGGCAGCGGTTTGGGATCTTCTTCGGTGGGCATCTGCACCAGGTTGTAGCTGGCGGGCAGGGGCTCGGCCTGGTTCAGATCGTCGTGGCGCAGGCGAGAAATCTGGTAATGCGGCGTTTCCAAATGCGTGTTCGGGATCAGCACCACATTGACTTTGAGCCGGGCCTCGACGCCGTGAATGTCGGTGCGCTTCTCATTCAGCAGGTAGGTGGCCACATCCACCGGCACCTGGGCATGCACAGCGGCGGTGTTTTCTTTCATCGCTTCTTCCTGGATGATGCGCAGGATATGCAGCGCGGTGGATTCTATGCCGCGGATATGGCCGATGCCGTTGCAGCGCGGGCAGGTGATGGTGCTGCCTTCGCCCAGCGACGG
Source organism: Betaproteobacteria bacterium RIFCSPLOWO2_12_FULL_64_23 (assembly GCA_001770575.1). Taxonomy (GTDB): domain Bacteria; phylum Pseudomonadota; class Gammaproteobacteria; order Burkholderiales; family SG8-39; genus 2-12-FULL-64-23. The sequence continues at coordinate 1,128 of MERK01000186.1, read as the reverse complement.
GCGCAGGCGCTGGCGCGACAACTCCATCAGGCCGAAGCGCGAGATCTTGCCCATCTGTACCCGCGCACGGTCGAAGTGCAGCGATTCGCGCAGGCGGTTTTCCACCTCGCGTTGGTTGCGCTGCGATTCCATGTCGATGAAGTCGATCACAATCAGTCCGCCCAGGTCGCGCAGGCGCAGCTGGCGCGCGATCTCCTCGGCTGCTTCGAGATTCGTGCGAAACGCCGTTTCCTCGATGTCGCTGCCGCGCGTGGAGCGCGCGGAGTTGACGTCGATCGAAACCAGCGCCTCGGTGTGGTCGATGACCACGGCTCCGCCTGCGGGCAGGTTCACCTGGCGCGAGTAGGCGGTCTCGATCTGGTGTTCGATCTGGAAGCGCGAAAACAGCGGCACGTCGTCGCGGTAGCGCTTCACCCGGCTTACGTTGTCCGGCATCACATGCGCCATGAACTGCTGCGCCTGTTCGTAGATCGAGTCGGTGTCGATCAGGATCTCGCCGATTTCCGGATGGAAGTAGTCACGGATGGCGCGGATGACCAGGCTGCCTTCCTGGTAAATCAGGAATGCGCCTTTCTGGCTGGTGGACGCTTCCTCAATCGCATGCCACAGTTGCAGCAGGTATTTCAGATCCCAGTCGAGTTCCTCCAGCGAGCGGCCGATGCCGGCGGTGCGCGCGATCACGCTCATCCCCGCGGGGACCGGGAGCTGGTCCATGGTGTCGCGCAACTCTTCGCGGTCTTCGCCTTCGACGCGGCGCGACACGCCGCCGCCGCGCGGGTTGTTCGGCATCAGCACCAGGTAGCGTCCGGCCAGACTGATGAACGTGGTGAGCGCCGCGCCTTTGTTGCCGCGCTCGTCCTTCTCCACCTGGACGATCAGTTCCTGGCCTTCCTTGAGCGCGTCCTGGATGCGGGCGCGCCCGACGTCGACCCCGGCCTTGAAATAGGCGCGGGCGACTTCCTTGAACGGGAGAAAACCGTGGCGATCGGTGCCGTAGTCGATGAACGCAGCTTCCAGGCTGGGCTCGACGCGGGTGATGACGCCTTTGTAGATATTGCTCTTGCGTTGCTCTTTCGAGGCCGATTCAATGTCGAGGTCAATCAGTTTCTGGCCATCGACTATGGCGAC
>MERK01000185.1:407-39413 GCA_001770575.1 Betaproteobacteria bacterium RIFCSPLOWO2_12_FULL_64_23 | reverse complement strand
GATTGAACATGGGAGATGGCGCGCAGGGGAGGGCGGATCCAGGTCTCAGGCTGCGCGCGTTTTGGCTTTGAACTCGCACAGGTCCGCGATCGAGCACTTCGCGCATTCCGGTTTCCTCGCCTTGCACACATAGCGTCCGTGCAGGATCAGCCAGTGGTGGGCGTGCAGGCGAAACTCGGGCGGCACGAATTTCAGCAGCTTTTGTTCGACCTCCAGCGGGTTCCTGCCCGGCGCGATGCCGCTGCGGTTGGCGACGCGAAAAATATGCGTGTCCACGGCGATGGTCGCCTGGCCGAAGGCGATGTTCAGCACCACGTTGGCGGTCTTGCGCCCGACCCCGGGCAACTGCTCCAGCGCCGCGCGCTGCGGCGGCACCATGCCGGCATGGCGTTGCAGCAGCAGCGCGCAGGTGGCGAGTATGTTCTTCGCCTTGGTGCGGTACAGGCCGATGCGTTTGATGTGGGCGATCAGGCGATCCATGCCGAGGGCGAGCATCTGTTTCGGCGTGTGCGCCACCCGGTACAGGCCGCGCGTGGCCAGATTGACGCTCTTGTCGGTCGCCTGGGCCGACAGGATCACCGCGATCAGGAGTTCGAACGGCGTGCGGTATTCGAGTTCGCCGCGCGGCTCGGGATTCGCCGCCTGGAAGCGCGCGAAGATTTCGCGGCGTTTCGCCGGATTCATCGCTTCTTTGCCGCCCTGCGGCGCGCGTCGATCGCGGCAATCTCCTCTCGGACCTGCGGCGGCAGATTGTCCGTATTCCTCGGTGCCATGCCGCTCTTTTTCGCCTTGGCGCGCTCGATGGCGGCGAGGATCACCGCCTTTTTGGCATCCGCCATGGGCTGCCCCATTTTCTTCTGCGCCTTGCGCGCAAGGCGCTCGGCGCGTTCGGCCTCTTCGCGCGCCAGGCGCAGCCTGCGGAACTGAAAGCGCGCGCGCGCCGCGGCGGCCATGGCCGGCGTCCAGGACGCCTGTGCCTGCGGCAGGGGCACCATGTCTATGCAATCGACCGGACAAGGCGGCAGGCACAGATCGCATCCCGTGCACAGCCCGGCGATCACGGTATGCATCAGCTTGGCCGCGCCGACGATGGCATCCACCGGACAGGCCTGGATGCACAGCGTACAGCCGATGCAGCGCGCTTCGTCGATCAGCGCAACCGCGCGCCCCCGCTCCGCGCCGTTGGCCGGGTTGAGCGGCTTGGCCTCGCGCCCGAGCAGGGCGGCAAGCTTGGCCGTGCCGGCGGCGCCGCCGGGCGGGCACTGGTTGATATCGGCCTCGCCCGCCGCAATCGCCCGGGCGTAAGGCAGGCAGCCGCTGTAGCCGCACTTGGTGCACTGGGTCTGCGGCAGCAGGGCGTCGATTTCGTCGGCGAGCGCGCTGCCGCTCATGACCCGGCCGCGGGCAAGGCGCGCAGGATTTCGCCTATCAGTTGCGGACCGCGGTAAATGAAGCCGGTGTAGATCTGCACCAGGCTGGCGCCGGCCGCGAGCTTCGCGCGCGCGTCGGCTGCACTCATCACCCCGCCGACACCGATGATCGGCACCCTGCCTTCGAGCAGCCGCGCCAGCTTGCGGATCAGCGCAGTCGACGCTTCGCGCAGCGGCGCGCCGGACAGCCCGCCGGCCTCCGCGGCGTGCCGCAGGCCGGCAACGCCTGCGCGCGAAACCGTGGTGTTGGTGGCGATGACGCCGTCAAGCCGGTGCCTGAGCAGGCATTTGGCGATGGCCCCGAGTTCGGCGTCGTCGAGGTCGGGCGCGATCTTGAGCACCAGGGGCACATAGCGCCCGTGGGCGTCCGCCAGGCGCTTCTGCTCGGTCTTCAACTTGCCCGCGAGCGCACCGAGTTCGTCCGCGCCCTGCAACTGGCGCAGGTCCCTGGTATTGGGCGAGGACACGTTCACCGCGACATAACTCGCGTGCGCATACACCTTCGCCAGGCAGAACTCGTAATCGTCGGCGGCGCGCTCGATCGGCGTGTCGGAATTCTTGCCGATGTTGATGCCCAGTACGCCGCGGTAACGCGCGCGCATCAGGTTTTCGATCAGGCGCTCTACGCCATGGTTGTTGAAGCCCAGGCGGTTGATCAGGGCCTGGGCCTCGGGCAGGCGGAACAGGCGCGGTTTGGGATTGCCCGGTTGCGGTCGCGGCGTGACCGTGCCGATCTCGATGAAGCCGAAGCCCATCGCCGCAAGCGCGTCGATGTACTCGCCGTTCTTGTCCAGGCCGGCGGCCAGGCCGAGCGCGTTCGGAAATTCCAGGCCCATGAGCTTGACGCGCTGCGCCGGCGCGGCGTCGGCCAGCATCGACGCCATGCCGCCGCGCTCGAGCAGCTTGAGCGAGGCGAGGGCGAGCTCGTGCGCACGTTCGGGATCCAGCGCGAACAGAAAGGGGCGTGCCAGCGAATAGAGCATGGCGCGATTTTACAGCGTGAGGGGAATTGCGTCGCGAGCTGCTATACGCGGTGCTGCGTGCGGCGTCCAAAGCATCGCATTGCATGTCACCAGCGGACTTGCGCGCTGCGCGCGCCAACCGTGCTTTTGGTACGGATGAAAAGCGCATCCGCACCAAAAGCGCGGTTATGAATAAAAGCAACCGCGGCTTGGGGTTGCTTTCATACAAGATCGTCGATTGTGCGCGGATATGCTTTTCATCCGCGCACAATCGACGATCCGCGCGGACGGGCCGCCGTCCGCGCAAGTTCGATCACCGCAGCCGGATGTATCCTGCCGCGTCCGCCGATATATCTAGTCGAGTTCTTCTTTTCCGAGGCGGCGCCACTCGCCCTCGATCAGGCCTTCGATCGGCCGGAACTTGGCCTTGTAGGCCATTTTGCGGCTGTTCCGGATCCAGTATCCAAGATACAGGTAGGGCAGCCCCAGGCTGCGGCACTGCTCGATCTGCCACAGGATGTTGTAAGTGCCGAAGCTGGCGGCGGCGATGCCCGGCTCGAAGAAGGTATAAACAGAAGACACTCCGTCTCCGAGCGTGTCGACGATGGACACCATCATCAGCTTGCCCGCTTCGCGGAACTCGATCAGGCGCGTGTTGACCCGGCTTTGCAGCAGGAAGTGCGAATACTGGTCGCGGCTGTCCTGGTCCATGCCGCCGCCGGAATGGCGGTGGGCCTGGTAGCGCAAGTAGAGCGCGTAGTGCTCGTTGCGAAAACGCAGGCTCTGCGAAGCGGCGTCGAGCGCGGCGTGCCGCGTCCGGGCGCGGCGTTGGGCGCGCGTGGCCTCGAACTGCGCCACCGGGATGCGCACCGGAACGCAGGCGCGGCAGGCGTCGCAGTAGGGGCGGTAGGTGAAAATGCCGCTGCGGCGAAAACCGGCCTTCACCAGCCCGCCGTAGACCTCATTGGAGATCAGGTGGCTGGGCGTGGCGACCTGGGAGCGCGCCAGCTTCTGCGGCAGATAGCTGCAGGGATAGGGCGCAGTCACGTAGAACTGCAGTACGGCGTGCGGCAGATCGTTAAGCAGCGACATCGTGGGCGTTCCATTTCGTCGGCGTCACCGCGTAGTCTACCAATTCCTGCAGCCGCAGTGAAAATTCGCTGCGCGGGATTGCGCGCGCGCCGAAACTGGCCAGGTGGGCGGTGTGCATCTGGCAATCGATCATGCCGTAGCGCTGGCGCTCGAGGCGACGCACCAGATGCACCATGGCCATCTTGGAGGCGTCGCGCACCCGGGCAAACATGGACTCGCCGTAGAACATGCGGCCTATGGCCACGCCGTACAGGCCGCCCGTCAGCTCGCCGTTGATCCAGGTTTCCGCCGAGTGGGCGTAGCCCAGTTCGTGCAGGCGCAGATAGGCGGTGCGCATGTCATCGGTGATCCAGGTGCCGCTTTCACCCGCGCCGCGCGCCGCGTGGTCGGCGCCCCTGAGGGCGCAGCCCTGCATCACCGCTTCGAACGCGCTGTCGAAACGGACCTCGTGGCCGCGGTTGCGCAGGGTCTTGGCGAGGGAGCGCGAGACTTTCAATTCGGACGGAATCAGCACCATGCGCGGATCGGGGCTCCACCACAGGATGGGCTCGTCTTGCGAATACCAGGGGAATATGCCCTGGCGGTAGGCGGCGAGCAGGCGTTCGGGGGACAGGTCGCCGCCCGCGGCGAGCAGGCCATTGGGATGCTTCAGCGCGCTGGCGAGCGGCGGAAAAGGATCGTCGCCTTCAAGCCATGGGATCATGGATGCAGCGCGAGCTTGAGTGCATGGTTCGTCATGCGGCACGCTAGCACGAGGTGGTTCGGCGCGTCCATCACGCCGGGGGAATACAAACCACGCGAAAGACTTCATAATGCGCGAACTATTTTTGACCTGCCGCGCGCCCCGCGGTCCGGCCGATGCGAATGTTCAAGAAGAAAAGGGGGGGGTATGGAGAACTTGAAATCAGGCGGTGACGTGCTGTTCGTTCTGCTCGGCGGGATCATGGTGCTTGCCATGCACTCGGGCTTCGCGTTTCTCGAGCTGGGCACGGTGCGCTGGAAGAACCAGGTCAATGCGCTGGTGAAAATCTTGTCCGATTTTTCCGCGTCCACGATCGCCTATTTTTTCATCGGTTACGGCATCGCCTACGGCGTGAGCTTTCTCAACGGTGCCGAGCAGCTGGCGCAAAAGAACGGCTACGAGCTGGTGAAATTCTTTTTCCTGCTGACTTTCGCCGGGGCGGTTCCGGCGATCGTCTCGGGCGGCATCGCCGAGCGCGCACGGTTCTACCCGCAACTCGCGGCCTCATTCCTGCTGGTGGGTTTCATCTACCCGTTTTTCGAAGGCATCGCCTGGAACCACCACTACGGGGTACAGGCCTGGCTCAAGGCTTCCTTCGGCGAGGAGTTCCACGATTTCGCCGGCTCTGTCGTGGTGCACGCGGTCGGCGGTTGGATCGCGCTGGTTGCAGTGCTGTTGCTGGGCGCGCGCAGCGGCCGCTATAGCAAGGACGGCAAGGGCATGACCGCGCATCCGCCCTCCAGCATTCCCTTCCTCGCGCTGGGCGCCTGGATCCTCTCGGTAGGCTGGTTCGGCTTCAACGTGATGTCGGCGCAGACCCTGGACAAAGTGAGCGGCCTGGTGGCGATGAACTCGCTCATGGCGATGGCCGGGGGCACGCTGGCAGCGCTGCTTGCCGGGCGCAACGACCCGGGCTTCGTCCACAACGGCCCGCTCGCCGGGCTGGTCGCGGTGTGCGCCGGATCCGATGTGATGCATCCGGTCGCTTCGCTCCTGGTGGGCGCGGTGGCGGGCTTCATTTTCGTCAATATGTTCACCTTGACACAGAACCGCTGGAAAATCGACGATGTGCTGGGCGTATGGCCGCTGCACGGATTGTGCGGCGCCTGGGGCGGCATTGCCGCGGGGATCTTCGGCGTCAAGGCGCTGGGCGGCATGGGCGGGGTGACCTTCATGTCGCAACTGGCGGGAACGGCGCTGGGCATCGCAGTCGCGCTGGCCGGCGGTGCCCTGGTCTATGGCTTGCTCAAGGCCACCGTCGGCCTGCGCATGGACGCGGAGGAGGAGTTCAACGGCGCCGATCTTTCGATTCACAAGATCAGCGCGACGCCGGAGAACTGACGCCGCAGTTGCGCGACCGCGTTATTTCAGCGGCAAAATGGCGCCGGAGTGGCAGCCGTAGCGCCCCTGCTTGCGGTCCGCGTAATAATGCCTGAGCGTGGTCGAGATGGTGCGAAAGGCGATCTCTTTCCACGGAATCTCGGCCTCCTCGAACAGCGCCACCTCCAGGCTTTCGGCGCCCGGCGCGAACTCGAGATCGAGCAGCCGCGCGCGGTAGAAAATGTGCACCTGGTTGACCTGCGGCACCGACAGCATGGCGTACAGATCGCCGATCTCGACGCGTGCGTTGGCTTCCTCCAGCGTCTCGCGCAGCGCCGCCTCCGCCGTGGTCTCGCCGTTTTCCATGAAGCCTGCGGGCGGCGTCCAGCAGCCGCGGCGCGGCTCGATGGCGCGCTTGCACAGCAGTATCCTGCTCTCCCACTCGGGAATGCAGCCGATCACCATCTTGGGATTGGAGTAATGGATCGCGCCGCAGGCTTCGCACACGTGGCGCGGAAGACTATCGCCCGCGGGCACTTTGAGGGTGACGCTGGCGCCGCAGTTGGGGCAGAATTTCATCGGGGCGAGTGACGGGGAGCCGGGAAGCTGAAGGATGCGCGCCATGATACCAGCCGCCGGCCGCAGCCGGCAGCGGGCGCCGGCCAGAATGCCGTCGCGCCTGAATGTGTTGCCGCCTGACGCCGGCTAGCCGACCAGCCCGGCGAGATCGGTAAGCCGCGCGATGGTGTGATCGGGCGCCGCATCCAGCGCATCGAGCGGGGCGCCGCTGCGGTTGATCCAATAGGTGAGAAAGCCGAAGGACTTGGCGCCGCAGGCGTCCCAGCAGTTGGACGAGACGAAGCCGATTGCCTCTTTCGGCACGCCCAGCCGGTCGACTGCGATTTGATACACGCGCGGATCGGGCTTGAAGATTCTCACCTCGGCCACGCTCAATACCGCGTCCAGCACCTTGTCCAGGCCGCTCGCGGCGACCAGCGGATCGAGCATGTCGGGCGAGCCGTTGGACAAAATCGCGAGCTTGCGCCCGCGCAGCGCCGCGAGCGCCGGCAGCGCGTCCGGATAAAGGCTGAGGTTCAGATATTGCTGCATCAGCGCGGTGACCTGCGCCTCGGTGAGCGCCAGACCGAGCGCGGCACAGGCATGGCGCAAGCCGGCCTCGGTGACGCGGCTGAAAGGCGCATAGCGCTGCATCAGGCTGCGCTGCCAGGTGTATTCGAGCTGCTTCGTGCGCCACAGCTGGCTTACGGCGCCGCCTTTGCCGGGCCAATACCGGTCGCACAGGGCGACCACGGAATGTACGTCGTAGAGCGTGCCGTAGGCATCGAAAACGAGGGCGAGCGGTTTCATGCTGGTTCCTGGACGATGAATGCCACGACATTGTGCGCCAGATCAGCTTCGATTTGGAGCGCAGCCTGTGGATAACCGCTGCCGACCCAAACGCCAAAAAATCGGCTATTTGGCGAAGTCTTCAGCGGCCTTCTGGCGTATTATTCGCATGGGTTCCACAATCCGCATTTCGGACGCAGGATTTGTTCCACTCGGGCAAGCATGACGTTGGTCCTTGCCGCTAAGCCGGGGCTGAGCATGGAAATGAGTCAGACCAAGCAGGAGGAACAGGACGCCGCCCCGGTCAAACCGACGGCGCGCAAGCGCTGGGAGTTGTTTTGGCGAATCATTGCCGGACTGATGCTGCTTGTCATCGTCTGGATCGTCTGGGTGTTGTATCAGATCACGCCCAGATCGGTGGTAACCCCGCTGGTGTACGAGTCCCAGGTCGAGTCCCCCGGCACGCAACAGTCGGCAACCGGCGCGGTATCGGCGGCCGCTTCAGCGCAGCCGGCGCCCGAGGCGGTAGCGGCTGCCTTGGCAATGGACCAGGCGCAGGCCGGCGTGCGCACCGGCGCCCATCAATCCTCCGCCGAGGTTCAGGCAGCGGCCCTGGAAAACCGGGAAGCGCAACTCAAGCCGGACGGGCAATTGGAGGGGGCGCGGCTCAAGCTCGCAACCGAGATCACCACGCTGCCGATCGGGCAAAAGAAGATTCCGAAAAAGCCGGAAAGCAAAGCCGACGGCGGCAATGTCCGGTAGCGTGTTGAATGTCACGCGAGCCGCGCGACACAGCGCTCGCGCAGACCGACGCTTCCTCTTTGGGGGAAAGGAGCCGCCGGTCCTACCCTGACCGTTGAAGCTTTCTTGGCACGTTGCCTTCATGGTGCACAACGTGCTATTTTCAAGACGTTCATCGGAAATCAGCTGACATCGCTCTGGGATTCATATGGCCCGACCGGAAAAAGTTCGCCTCGGCGAAATCCTCGTAGAGCAGAAGCTGCTGACGCAGGAGCAGCTCAAGCTCGCGCTCGACGAGCAGAAGCGCAGCGGGCGCAAGCTCGGACGCGTATTCATCGAGCAAGGTTATGTTACGGAGGAGGAAATCTCCGAGGCGCTCGCCAAGCAACTGCAGATTCCGTACATCAATCTCAAATACTTCAACATCAAACCCGGGGTCACGCAGAAGCTGCCGGAAACCCAGGCGCGCCGCTTCCGCGCCATTCTGCTCGAGGACAATGCCAAGGCGATGAAGGTCGGCATGGCGGACCCGACCGACCTCAATGCGTACGACGAGATTGCGCGCATTCTCAAGCGTGAAATCGAAATCGCGGTCGTCACCGAATCGCAGCTGCTGGCGACCGTGGACCGCGTCTACCGCCGCACCGGCGAGATTACCGGCCTCGCGCAGGAGCTGCAGGCCGAGCTCGGCGACGCTGTGGTCGACTTCGGCGCGCTGGCGGTCACGCCCGGGCTCGAGGAGGCGCCGGTCGTCAAGCTGCTGCAGTCGGTGTTCGAGGACGCGACCCAGGTGCGCGCCTCCGACATCCACATCGAGCCGCAGGAAAGACAGCTCATCATCCGCTTCCGCATCGACGGCATGCTGCATCTGCAGACTGAAGCCGATTCCAAGATCGCATCCGCGCTGGTGCTGCGGCTGAAGCTGATGTCGGGGCTGGATATTTCGGAAAAGCGCCTGCCGCAGGACGGGCGCTTCAACGTCAAGGTCCGCAACAGCATGGTCGACGTGCGGATTTCGTCGATGCCGACGCAATACGGTGAATCCGTCGTCATGCGTTTGCTCAATCAGGCGAGCGGCATCCTTACCCTCGACAAGCTCGGCATGCCGCCGAAGATTCTCGAGCGCGTGCATGCCGTGTTGCGCCGGCCGAGCGGCATGATGCTGGTGACCGGCCCGACCGGCAGCGGCAAGACCACCACGCTTTACGCCGCGCTCTCCGAACTCAACACCCCGGAGCGCAAGATCATCACCGTCGAAGACCCGGTCGAGTACCGGCTGCCGGGCATCAACCAGGTGCAGGTGCATGAGAAGATCGAGCTCACGTTCGCGCGGGTGCTGCGTTCGGCGTTGCGCCAGGACCCGGACGTGATCCTGGTCGGCGAGATGCGCGACCGGGAAACGGTGGAGACCGGGTTGCGGGCGGCGATGACCGGCCACATGGTGTTGTCGACGCTGCACACCAACGATGCGGTCACGACACCCGTGCGCCTGCTCGACATGGGCGCGCCGCGCTACATGGTTGCGCTGTCGCTGCAGATGGTGCTCGCGCAGCGGCTGGTGCGGCTGATCTGCGAGAGCTGCGCCGAAGCCCATACCCTGCTGCCGGGCGAGCACGAGTGGCTGTCGCAGGAACTCGGCTCCAAGGTCGACGACCACCGCTACGTCAAAGGCAAGGGCTGCTCGCACTGCAACGGCACCGGTTATCTCGGACGCACGGGTGTGTATGAAATGCTCGAAATGAGCAAGCCGGTGGTCGAGGCCGCGAACCAGGAGGACCCGGCGGTATTTATCGCGGTCGCGAACCGCGAGATGGGAGGCCATACCCTGCGTGCTCACGCGGCACAGCTGGTGGCCGACGGCAAGACCACGGCCGATGAGGGGATGCGCATCAGCAACGAGTTCGAGGACGCGAGCTGATGCCGTATTTTGCATACAAGGGGCGCAACGCCGGGGGCGAGCAGGTGCAAGGCGTACTGGAAGGCGGGGATAGCGGCGCGGTAGCGACGCAATTGTTCAATACCGGGATCACGCCGATCGAAATCAATCCGTCGCGCACGGCGCCGTCCGAATCGGTCGGCAACTTGCTCAAACGCCTTGTGCGCCCCGGTATTCCCGACGAAGAAATTTTGCTGTTCAGCCGCCAGATGCATACGCTGCTCAAGTCCGGTGTGCCCATCATGCGGGCGCTCGCCGGCTTGCAGGAGTCTTCGGTGGACTCGCGCTTCAAGGAAGTGGTGAAGAGCATACGCGAGAACCTGGACGGCGGACGCGAGATGTCGGCCGCGTTGCAGCGCCAGGAAGGCGTGTTTACCGATTTTTACATCAACATGGTCAGGATCGGCGAGATGACCGGCATGCTCGACCAGATTTTTCTGCGGCTGTTCCATCATCTCGAATTCGAGAAATCGATGCGCGAGCAGGTCAAAGCGGCGCTCCGCTATCCGAGCTTCGTCGTCGCAGCGATGGCGATCGCGATCGTCATCATCAATTTGTTCGTAATTCCCGTATTTGCCAAGGTGTTCAAGGGCTTCGGAGCCAAATTGCCCTGGATGACGCAATTGCTGATCGATTTTTCCGATTTCACGGTCGCCTATTGGCCGCTTGTGCTCGCGGCGTTTATAGCCGCGGGCGTGGGCTACAAGCTTTGGGTGGGGACGGAGCGCGGGCGTTACCAGTGGGACGAATTCAAGCTACGCATTCCGGTAGCCGGAAAAATCATCCGCAAGGCCACGCTCGCGCGCTTCTCGCGCAGCTTTGCGCTCGCCAGCACGAGCGGCGTCCCGGTAGTGCAGGCATTGACGACCGTTGCTCGGACGGTCGACAACGATTTCATGGCTGCCGCGATCGAGCGAATGCGCGAGGGTGTCGAGCGCGGTGAAAGCGTATTGCGCGTCGCAGTCGCTTCGGGAGTGTTCACGCCGGTGGTGCTGCAGATGCTCGCGGTCGGCGAAGAGTCCGGCGCGCTCGATGATCTGATGGTGGAAATCGCCGACATGTACCAACGTGAGGTCGAATATGAGCTGAAATCGTTGGGCGCCCAAATCGAGCCGATCCTGATTATCGGCCTCGGCATCATGGTGACCATTCTCGCTTTGGGCGTGTTCCTGCCGATGTGGGATCTTGGCCAGGCGGCGCTGAAGAAATAGCATGGATCCGCGAAGACTTGCCCGCCCGACTGCGGGCTTCACCCTGCTGGAACTCATAGTCGTCATTTCGATTATCGGCATTCTCGGCACGGTGCTGGCCGAGCGTCTGCTGCGTTACGCGGAATTGGCGGAAAAAACTTCAATGGAATATACGGCGAACGTCATCAATAGCGCGCTGCTGTTCGAATTCGCGGGCCGCGTGATTGGCGGCAAGCGCGACGAAATCCCGGATCTGTTGAGCACCAATCCAATGAAATGGCTGGCGCAGAAACCAGGCAATTACCTGGGCGAATTGAGAGACCCTCCGCTCAACGAAGACCAGTTCGGCAATTGGTATTACGACCCGACGGGTCACGAACTCGTCTACCTGGTTCGGCGTGGAGACAATTTCCAAGCGGACCGCGAGGGCAAGAAGCGTGTGCGTTACCAAGTCAAGATGCTATACGACGAGGCCCAACCGGGCGCCGGCAAGAGCTGGGTCGGGGCGGTATTGGCGCCGGTTGAACCGTATAAATGGTTTTAGAGACGACCAGGATTCGACCCGGTTAAACAGCTCACGAAGCGCATTACTGGCATGGCATTTGCTTGATCTACTCTGTCTGAATCGATTCACGTCAAGCATCGGACTTGGCTATAGGGTAGAATGTCAAGCTATAGCGTAGAATTGCAAGATAAGTTTCTGTTATTAAATGCTTATGGTTTTTCTTGGGAGGAGCATATGAAGAAGCAGACCGGCTTTACCTTGATTGAGTTGATCGTTGTCATCGTGATCCTCGGGATTCTGGCCGCTACCGCGCTGCCGAAGTTTATCGACATCAGCACAGACGCGAAGATCGCGGTTATTAAGAGCGTGGAAGGGTCGATGCGCGCCGCCAATGGGCTGATTTACGCCAAGGCAGCGACGGCAGGTGCTCTCGGTGCGGGTCCGACCAACGTAAGTATCAACGGCGTGAACGTTTCAACAGTATATGGTTTTGCCGCAAATTTGGCGGCGCTGGTACTGGTCATGGATATCAATACCACCGCAACCGGGGACTTTCAGATCGCAGGGCAGGCTATCCAGCATCGTAAGGCGCGCACGGTTGCACAATGCCAGGTGACTTATGCCGCAGCGACGGCCGTTCTAACTCCTACGTACACGACCGTGGTTACCAACTGCTGATGCCGGTCTACGGCAGGCACAGGCCTGCCGTTTGCCGTTCTTGGCGGCGGTGAGGGGTCATGCGATGGCTGGAAGGTCTATTAATCGCGGATTCTCGCTCCTGGAGTTAGTCACCGTCCTCGTCGTCGTCGGCATTCTTGCGGCGGTCGCGGTACCGCGACTCTCGGACACGCAGATATACGATCAACTGGGTCTTTACGACAACACGCGCGCCATCCTGCGTTATGCCCAGAAATCTGCAATAGCCACACGGCGCGTCGTTTGCGTGACATTTACGCTGACCAGCGCCACGCTGACCGTGGCGCAGACCGCCGGCTCGTTCAACTGCGGCGCCAATAATCTGACCGGTCCGAGCGGCGAGAATCCCTACACCATTACGGCGAAATCCAGCGCGACCTATGCGCCGGCGCCCGCCGATTTCAACTTCAACCCCCTGGGCCAGCCTGTTGATGCCGCGGGTTCGCTCCTGCCGACGCAGACGATCTCCATCGCCGACGGCGTGAGCAGCATCGTGGTAGAGGGCGACACCGGCTATGTCCACTGAAACGGCGGCAACGCCGCGCCTCCGGCAGTCCGGGTTCTCGCTGGTCGAACTGGTGATCGCCATTGTGATCGTAGGCATCGGGCTCGCCGCGCTGCTGATCCCCATCATTACCGCTACCCGTTCGAGCGCCGATCCGCTGATACGCAAGCAGACGCTGGCGGTTGCCGAAGCGCTGCTCGAGGAAATCGAGTTGAAGCCTTTCGCCAATCCGGCGGGGGGGTTCGCCGGCGCCGCGACGCAGGCCAACCGGCCGCTGTTCGATGACGTCAACGACTATAACGGTTTCACCACCAACGGCATCTTTACGCTGGATGGCGTCGCCATCCCGGCCTTGGCCAGCTACAACGTGACAAATGTGTCGGTGGTTGGCACCGCTCTTGGCGCGATTACGGCGGCGAACGCGGTGCTGATATCGGTCACGGTGACCGGGCCGGGCGGCGACGCCATCACGCTCGCCGCCTACCGCACCAATTATTTTTGATGTCCGGAACATGACGCGACCGACGACAAATCAACAGGCATTCACGCTGGTGGAGATGGTGATCGTAATCGCCGCCACCGGCGTGATGGCGGCGGCGGTGGCGCTATTCCTGCGCTGGCCGTTTCAGGCTTACCTCGACGCGGCGCGCCGCGCGGAGATGACCGACACCGCCGACGGGGCGTTGCGGCGCATCGGCCGCGACTTGCGCGTTGCGTTGCCGAACAGCGTGCGCATCGCCGCTGCCGGAGGGGCGACGTGCGTGGAAATGCTGCCGACGATCACCGGCGGCCGCTATCGTGCTGCGCTCGACAACACCGGCGCCGGGGACATACTGGACTTCAACGTCGCCGACGCGAGCTTCGACATGCTGGGGCCGCTGCCCACGTTGCCCGGTCAAACGATCGCCCCCGGTCAACGCGTTGCGATTTATAACCTCGGTGCGACTTCCGTCGGGTCGGACGCGTATAGCGGGACCAACACCAATGTTATCGCCGGCACTGCCGCCGGCACGCTCCCGAATGAGAACAAGATCATATCCGCGCCTGCGCCGCAGCGTTTCCCGCTCGCGTCACCGGGCAATCGTTTCCAGGTGATTGCCGGTCCGGTGAGCTATGTCTGCGATCTCGCCGCCGGCACCTTGACGCGCGTTTCCGGCTATGGGATCGCCGCCCCGCAAGCCTGTCCTCCGGGCGGAACTGCTGCGCCATTGGTGAATAATGTTACAGGATGCGATATTCAGTACACGCCATTGGGAGCGACCGCTCGCAATGCCATCGTGTCCATGACCCTGGCGCTAACGCAATCCAATGAAACGGTTTCGCTGTACCATGAAGCGCATGTCAGCAATGCACCCTAATTCGGGGTTGAGCCTGATCACGGCGATATTCCTGATGCTGATCCTGTCGGCGCTCGGGTTATATATTGTCAACCTCAGCGCGGTGCAGCACAGCACCTCGGCGCTCGACTTGCAAGGCAGCCGTGCCTATCACGTGGCCCGCACCGGGCTTGAATTCGGTGCGTTTCAGGCCATCGTCAATGCCAGCTGCCCGGCGACAACATCGCTGGTGCTCGGCGGCGCCCTTGCCGACTTTACCGGCGTGACCGTTTTGTGCGTGAGCACGGTGCATACGGAAGGTACGACGGCGAAAACGTTTTACCGGATTACCGCCACCGCGTGCAACCAGCCGGCGGCGGGCGCGTGCCCGAATCCGGCGCCTGGAGCCAATTACGTTGAGCGCGAATTGCAGCTCAGCGTGATCAATCCGCCATGATCGCGCAGAATACGATAGCCAAGCCGGTTTCGCGCCTGAGAGGAATCCTGCTGGCGGCACTCGCCTGCCTGATGCCTGCACTGGTGCAGGCGCAGGCTGCGCTGCTCTCCGAATACCGATTCGACGATGTCCCCTGGTGCACGCCGGTCAGCGCGCTGGATACGGTGGGTGGGCGAAACGGCAGCCTGATCGGCGGCGTTGCCTGGGAGGACTCCCCGGCCTCCGGTGGCAAGCCGGTCAATGGCGCCGCCGCCCGCTTTGCCGGCGGCGCCATCGACATCACCGGTCTTCCTTTCAATCTGGCGGCCGGAGCGAAGAACTCAGTCAGTTTCTGGATGTTCTGGGACGGCACCAACAGCGTCATGCCCATCGGCTTCCAGTCGCACGATCTGTGGCTGTACGGCGGCTCATTCGGTTTCAACACTTTCAGCAGCGACATTTTCGGCATTTCCTCGGCCGGGCTGGCGAGCGGCTGGCATCATGTGGCGGCGGTGTTCACCAACGGCAACGTCGCCGGCAACAAGATCTGGATCGACGGCGTGGCGCAGGTGCTGACTCAGCGCACGGGCGCGCCGAATAACGGCAACGCAGTCGTCAATGCCCATATGCGCATCAGCGGCGTCTGGGGCACGAGTGGCTATCTGTTTCAGGGTGTGCTTGACGCCGTGCGCGTCTATGCGGGGGAAATGACCCAGGCGCAGGTGGATGCCGACAGGGCGGCGAGTTATGCAACGGTAGTCTGTCCGCCGCCGCCGCCGGCGGTGCTGTTGTCCGAATACCGCTTCGATGACGTTGCCTGGTGCACGCCGCTCACCGCGCTGGACACGGCGAGCACCCGTAACGGTACGCTGATCGGCAGCGTGGCCTGGGAGGATTCGCCCGCCAGCGGCGGCAAGCCGGTTGCCGGGGCGGCGGCGCGCTTTGCCGGCACAGGCGCCATCGACATCACCGGCATGCCATTCGATCTGGCCGCCGGCGGCCGGAACTCGGTCAGTTTCTGGATGTTCTGGGACGGCACCAACAGTGTCATGCCGCTCGGTTTCGGCACCTATGACCTGTGGCTGCAAGGCGGTTCCTTCGGCTTCAATACCTTCAACGGCGACATCTACGGCATTGCCTCGGCCGGCCTGGCCGGCGGCTGGCACCATGTGGCTGCGGTATTCACCAACGGCGGCGTTTCCGGCAACAAGATCTGGATCGACGGCGTGGCGCAGACGCTGACTCAGCGCGCCAGCACGCCCAGTGCCGGCAACGCCAACATCAGTTCTCACCTGCGCATCAGCGGCGTATGGGGCTCGGCCGGCTACCAGTTCACCGGCTTCATCGACGGCGCGCGCCTTTATAGCGGGGTCATCACTCAGGCCCAGGTCGATGCCGACCGGGCGGCAAGCTACCCGGCGGTGGTCTGCCCGCCGCCGCCGCCGCCAACGCCGGTGGCGCATTTCCGGCTGGACGACAACTGGGATGTGACCCATGCCGCTGCCAATGAGGTCGGCGGCGGCCCGGCGGCGGCTTTGCTTGCGCCTTACGCGACCAGGGTGGCAACGCCGGCGGCGCCACCAACAAAGCCCGATACCTGCTTCGGAGCGCAGTTCTCCGCCGCGACAGGCTCGATGAGAACGACGGGCGTCTCGCTCGATCTGGTTGCCGGCGGGAAGAACTCGATCAGCTTCTGGATGCTTTGGAACGGCGGCAACAACCAGATGCCATTTGGCTTTGCCCTGCACGACCTCTGGCTGGTCAATGGCAACTTCGGCTTCAACTCAGCCGGCGGCGACCTGTTCGGCATTGCCTCGGCCGGGCTGGCCGGCACCTGGCATCATGTGGCGGCAGTGTTCACCAATGGCAACATCGCTGCCAACAAGCTGTGGATCGACGGCGTGCCGCAAACTCTGAGCCAGAAACAGGGCGCACCGAACAATGGCAATGCTTATGCCGCCAATACGTTTCAGCTGAGCAGCTGGACCAACGACAACAACTATCGCTTCAACGGCACCCTGGACGAGCTGAAGGTCTATCGCGGCGCGCTCACCGATGCCCTGGTCCTCGCGGACTATGCCGCCTCGTGTGCCAGTACGGTTCCGGGCCGCTTCAACGCCTACGAGCCGGTTGCGGTCCCGCCCTATCCGACAACCGGCAGCATCAGGACCAAAGTCAGCGGCACATCCTTTCCCCTTGACGTCGTTGCCCTCGATGCTGCCGGAACAGCGATCGAGACCGGCTTCAACGACAACGTGAAAATCGAGCTTGTCGGAAACGCCACCGATATCAACGTACCGCTGGATGGCAACGGTTGCCCGACTTCCTACACGGTACTGAATACCATCGCGAGCCAGGCGCTGGTCAATGGGCGCGCAGCCAGCGTCAGCTTTGCCGCCGTCGCCAACGCCTGGCGCGATGCACGGGTGCGCATCTCCTGGCCGGTTGCCGCGCCGACGGTCGTGCGATGTTCGGCGGACCGATTTGCTGTCCGGCCGAACGCCTTCACCAATTTCAGCGTGAGCGACACCGACTGGCAGAGCGCCGGCACGGCGCGGGCGCTGAACGACGTGACGTTCGGCAGCGTCACGCACAAGGCTGGCCGGCCGTTCAGCGTGCGCGCAGATGCGGTGAATTCGGCGTCCGTGATCACGGGCAACTACGCCGGCTCGCCGACGGCCACCTTGTCCGCGTGCGGCGGCGTTGCGTGTACGGCGGGCTTCGGCGCGCTCTCCCTCGCGACCGCGTTCGGTGCCGGCCAGCTCGCATCCGACGTGGCGAGCTACAACGAGGCGGGCTCGTTCAGCCTGCAGATGACAGACGACACTTTCGCCAGCGTGGACGCCGCCGACGGTTCCACGGCAGCCGAGCGCAACATCACCTCCGCCGTGATCAACGCCGGCCGCTTCGTGCCGGACCACTTTGCCGCCGCGTTCAACGCGCCGGTATTCGGCACCGCCTGCGGCGCGGGCAGCTTCACCTACGTCGGCCAGACGTTCAACTACACGATCGCACCGGTGATCGTGCTGACGGCGCAGGGTTTCGCGAACAACACGACGACGTTTTACGCGGACCCGACGAAATGGTGGCGCATCACCGATGCGAGTCTCACCGGCAAGGCCTACACCGCGGCGACGGGCACGCTCGATTCGAGCGGCATCACCGGTACCGATCCGGTGATCGCGATAACCGGTTCGGGCACCGGAACGCTCACTTTCGCCTCCGGCACCGGACTGTTCTTCACCCGCACGACGCCGGTAGCCCCGTTCAATGCCGACATCAGCCTGTCGATCAACGTCATCGACGCCGACGGCGTCGCTTACACGGTCAATCCGGCCGCATTCGGCGCCGCCACAGCGGGCAACGGCATCGCGTTCACTGTCAACAAGGAAATGCGTTTCGGCCGGCTGCGGCTGGCGAACGCCAATGGTTCGGAGCTGCTGCCGCTGTCGATGCGCATGACGACGCAGTACTACACGGCGGGTGCGGGCTTTGTCGACAATGTCGCCGACAACTGCACGACGATTGCTGCCCCCAACGTCGGGCTCGGCAATTACCAGCCCCCGTTGATTGCTACGGTTCCTTCGATTGCCGCCGGAGCGTTTGTGAACGGAGTGAAAACCCTGACCCTGTCAGCGCCGGGCGCCGGCAACTACGGCGCGGTCGATGTCGTCATCGACCTGGGGCCGACGACGATCAACACCTGCATTGCGCTGGCGCCAGTGCCGGCGCCGACCGGCGCGAATCTTGCCTTTTTGCGCGATTTGCAGTACTGCAGCGCGGGTTCCTATGACCGCGACCCGACCGCGCGCGCGACCTTCGGCGCATACGATGTCAATCGGAATTTCATCTATTTGCGCGAGAACTATTGAGCTTTGCCGAGTGCGGTTCGCAGGATAAGTATTGACAACCGGGGTGCCATAATTTAGTTTCAGGCAGTTTGTGGCGGAGCATAGCGGATGGCGTGGTTCTTGAAGGGGAAAAAGCGACCGGGCTGGCTGGCGTTGAGCCTGGATCGGGATCATGTTGATCTGGTCCATGTGAAGCGCTCGGCCGGCGGCAGGCCCGAGATTACGATGTGCGATTCCTACCGCAGGGAAGGATCGGACGCTGCAACGCTGGCGCGGCTGCGCAAGGAGATCAGGCTCGACCGGTACCGTTGCACCACGCTGCTCAAAAGCACGGATTTTCAGATGCATCAGGTCGATGCGCCCAACGTGCCGGCCGCCGAGATGAAAACCGCGGTGCGCTGGCGCGTCAAGGACATCATCGATTACCCGATCGATGCGGCGACCGTCGAAGTGCTCGACATTCCGGTGGACCAAAATGCGCCGGCGCGCAATCACTCGTTGTACGCGGTCACCGCGCGCAACAGCGTGATCGAGGGCTGCATCAAGCCGTTCGACAAGGCGCAGGTTCCGCTCGAGGCGATCGACATCCCGGATCTCGCTCAGCGCAATGTTGCGGCGTTGTTCGAAACCGAAGGCCGTGGCGTGGCAATGCTCGCGTTCTATCAAGACGAGGGCATTCTGACCTTTACCAGCGGCGGCGAACTCTATCTCGCGCGGCGCATCGAGATCCCGCTCGCGCAGCTGATCGAAGCGGATGCCGAGCGTCGCAACCAGCATTTCGAGCGCATCGCGCTGGAACTGCAGCGCTCGCTCGACAATTTCGACCGCAACTACAACTACGTGCCGATCGGGAAGCTGCTGCTGGCGCCGCTGCCGCAGGAGATCGGGCTGCAGCAATACCTCGCGCCGAATATCTCTGTTCCGGTAGAGACCATCGACCTGGGAGCGGTGATGGATTTTCCGGGCGTGCCGGAGTTCAAGCATGCCGAGCGTCAGGCGCAATGCCTGCAGACGATAGGCGCGGCGCTGCGCGGGGACGAAGCGGCGCCATGAGCCAGCAGATCAACCTGCTCAACCCGATCCTTCGCAAGAGAGGTTTCTCGTTCAATTCGGCGACCGCGATGTTGTACGGCCTGGGCATTGCAGTGGCGCTTGGCGCGCTCGGCGCGGTGTACGAACGCTACCAGTTGCGCGATGCGAGCGCGCAGGCACAGGCGGTCGAGCAGGAGCACAAAGACGCCGTCGCGCGTTTTGACAAGCTTGCGGCTGAAGCGAGACAGCAAAAACCGAATGTCCAGCTCGAAGCCGATATCACCAGGCTCGACCTGCAGTTCAAGGGCCGCCAGGAAGTCATTGAGACGTTGAAAAGCGGGGCAGTGGGCAACACCGGCGGATTTTCCGAGTACATGCGCGCTTTCTCGCGCCAGAGCGTCAACGGTTTATGGCTGACGGGATTCGACATTGCGCTTGGAGGCAATGAACTTGCGATTCGAGGCCGGACGCTGGACGCCGACCTGGTGGCCACTTATCTCACGCAGCTGAACCGGGAAAAACCGTTGCTGGGGCGGCAGTTTGCGGCGCTGCGCATCGGTCAACCGCCGCCCGAGCCTGCGGCGTCGCCTAAAGCCGGCGCGGAACCCAAAGCCGATGCGGCGGCGCAAGGCCAGAAAGACGCCAAAGCGCGGAAATCCGCGCCGCCGCGCTACCTCGAATTTACTGTTTCCACGATGGATCTTCCGGGAGATCCGAAGCAGGCGGCCAAGTCCACGCCGGAGCAGGCGCCGCTCTTGGGAGCGATCGACCCAAATACGGCGCTCGACGCGAGGAAAGCCGCGATCAGGCAGGAGGCGTCGCGGTGAAAGAGTTCTGGCGCAAGTACGCCGAAAAGATAGACGCTTTGCCTGCGCGCGAGCGCGTCATGGTGTTCATCGCCGCGGTTGCGGTGACATTGTTCGTGATCAATGCGCTGTTCATCGATCCGGCCGCCGCGCGCAAGAAGGCTTTCCTCGCGCGGGCCGCGGAGCAACGGACCGCGTTGTCGACGCTGCAGTCGCAGATTCTGGCGTTGCAGAAAAAACTGGCGGATCCCGATGCTGCGAATATTGCGCGGCGCGACCACATCAGGCGCCAGATAGCCGAAATCGACGAAACCTTGAAGGGCATGCAGCAAGGCCTGGTCGCTGCGCAGGACATGAAAGCGTTGCTGCAGGGCATGCTGGCGCGCAACCCGCGGCTGCAACTGGTCGCCATGAGCACACTGCCGGTAACGCCGTTGGTCGACAAGCGCGGCGGGCCGGAGCCGGCGGGCGCCTCGAGCGGGCAATCAATGGCGGCCGAAGGTGCTGTATTCAAGCACGGCGTGCGGATTACGATACAAGGCAGCTACGCCGATCTGTACGATTACCTGGCGCGGCTTGAAAACCTGTCGTGGCGCATGTTCTGGTCGCGGGCGAGCCTCAATGCCGAAGACTACCCCCGTCTCGTGCTGACGGTCACCATATACACCTTGAGCCTGGACAAGGCATGGCTGGTCGTATGAAGCGTGCATCGGCATTTGGCGCACTGGCGGCGGCAGCCCTGCTGTTGTTCGGGGCAGACGCCGGCGCGCAGATACTCAACGACCCGACCCGTCCACCGGCAGGCATCGACGCGCCCGAAGCGGCCGAGGGCGCGGCCGCAGGAGGCCCCGTGCTGCAGAGCGTAAAAATCTCGCGCACCGGGAGAACCGCGATTATCAGTGGCGAAACCGTCGAACTCGGCGCAAAGTACCGCGAATCGCGGGTAATCGGAATTACCGAGAATGAAGTCGTGCTGCGCTCGGCCAACGGCACCGAGACGCTGCGCATGTATCCGGCCGTGGAAATGAAACCGGTGGTGGCCGCGGCGCCGGCCGGCGCCAAGCGGGCAGCGCAAAAGCGCAGCCCCGCGACCAATACCCGAGGGAAACAGGAATGAGAAACTGTCTGATCGCGATTTTGGCCGCAGTGGCGCTGAGCGCCTGCGAATCGAGGCTGTTCAAGAAAGATGCGGTGCAGGGGCAGATCGATTCCGAACTCAGCCGGGCGGCGCAGGCGCGGCCCGCGCCGGCACAGCCCGATGCGGTCAGCCAGGCCTTGCTGCCGCCGCTGACGGTCCAAATGCCAAAGACCTTTGCCGCGTCCGAACCGCGCTTCGACCTCCTGGTCAACAACGCGCCGCCGAAGCAGGTCTTCATGGCGCTGGTGTCGGGCACGCGCTACAGCATGCTGGTGCATCCGGACATTACGGAAACGATTTCGGTCAACCTGAAGGACGTGACCGTCAGCGAGGCGCTGGAAGCGATCCGCGAACTCTACGGCTATGAATACAGGATTCAGGGCACACGCATCTACATCCAGCCGGTGACGATACAGACGCGGCTGTTTCAGGTGAATTATCTTGCCGGGCGGCGCGTTGGGCGCGCCGATGTGCGCGTAACCTCGGGCTCGATCCAGACTCCGTCGTTCAGCGCGCCGACCCAACTGCCGACGGGGGGCGCCGCTGGCGCAGCGCCGGCCGCGGGCGGCGGCGGCGGTAGCGCGCAAGCAATCGAAAGCAGCCGCGTCACGACTACATCGGACAGCGATTTCTGGGCCGATCTTGACGCCGCGCTGCGCACGATCCTGGGCATCGACGGCTGCCGCGGCAGTCCTGCCGGCGCGGCGCCCAGCGGCCGCTGCGACAGCGCGCGCAGCGTCGTGGTCAACGCGCAGGCGGGCGTGGTGATGGTGCGCGCGCTGCCGGGCGAATTGCGCTCGGTCGAGCAGTACCTGAAGGCGATGTCGATTGTGATCGAGCGCCAGGTCATGCTGGAAGCCAAGGTCATCGAGGTCAGCCTGAGCGATCAATTCGCGACCGGCATCAATTGGGGCGCATTCAAGGCCCGACCCAGGGGACGCTTCGGCGCGGGCATTGTCAATTCCGGCACGATCTTGCGCACCGACGGCGCGTTGCAGTCGTTCACGGCGCGCGGCGCCGACGGCAGTTTGCTGCCGGGCTCGTCCGTCACCATCAATCCGGCGTGGCCCAGCCCGACTACGCCGGATCCGCTCGGGACAGGCGGTAATACCTTGATCGGTTCGGCGACAAGCGCCTTGATCGCCGGCGCCGATGTGCCGGGATCGGTGTTCGGGCTCGCGTTGCAGACCAACAACTTTGCCGCGCTGCTGAGTTTCCTTGAATCGCAGGGCAACGTGCACGTGCTGTCCAGTCCGCGCATTGCGACGCTCAACAACCAGAAAGCGGTGATCAAGGTCGGCACCGACGAATTCTTCGTAACCAACGTGACCACGACGACGACCTCGTCAGGCGCCGGGGCGGCAACCGTATCGCCCACGATCACGACGCAGCCCTTCTTCTCCGGCATCGCGCTCGACGTGACGCCGCAGATTTCGGATGACGATCAAATCACGCTGCATATCCATCCATCGGTGAGCCTGGTCACCGACAAGACCAAGACGATCAATCTCGGCACGCTGGGCACTTTCACCCTGCCCCTGGCGTCGAGCAACATCAACGAGAGCGATACCATCGTCCGTGTCCAGGACGGCACCATCGCGGCGATCGGCGGACTGATGAAGCAGCAGCAGACCAATTCCAATTCCGGCATCCCCGGCACGACCGACTCGCCGATCCTGGGCAGTATCTTCGGCAGCCGCAACCGGCAGCTCAACAAAAGCGAGTTGGTGATTCTGCTCAAGGTCACGATCATCAAGGGCGACGCCGCATGGCAGCAGCAGGCGCGCGAGGTCAACGAGCGCATGCACGACCTGCGGCGTCCGGATGTTGCACCGGGAGAACCCGCAGCCCAGGGCAAGTAACGGGGTTCCATGTACGAGGCCCATTTTGGACTGCAGGAACTGCCGTTCGGCATCACACCCGACACGAGCTTTGCTTACGCCTGCGCGAGCCACCAGGAAGCGCTCAACACGCTGCTCGTCGCGGTCAAGAACGGCGAGGGTTTCATCAAGATCACCGGTGAGGTCGGCACCGGAAAGACGCTCTTGTGCCGCAGGTTTCTGGCGATGCTTGACGATACTTATGCGTTGGCCTACATTCCGAACCCCTATCTCGAGCCGCGCACGCTGCTCCTGGCGCTGGCCGAAGAACTCGGCGTCAACCTGGCGAAGGAAGACGATCAGTATCATTTGATCAAGGGGCTCACGCAGGCGTTGCTCGGTTTTGCCCGGCAGGACAAATCGGTCGTGCTGTGCCTCGATGAGGCGCAGGCGATGCCGATCGAGAGTATCGAAGCGCTGCGGCTCCTGACCAATCTCGAAACCGAAAAGCGCAAGCTGCTGCAAGTGGTGCTGTTCGGACAGCCCGAACTCGACTACAAGCTCGCGCAGGATTCGGTGCGCCAGTTGCGCCAGCGGATCACCTTTCAATACCGCCTGGGCGAGCTCGGGCGCGAAGAACTGGACTACTATCTGGCGCACCGGCTGCGCGTTGCCGGCTATCGCGGCAATCGTTTGATCACGAAGCCGGCAGTGCGCGCGTTGCACCGGGCGAGCGGCGGCATTCCGCGGCTGGTGAACGTGCTCGCGCACAAGTCGATGTTGCTCGCCTTCGGTGAGGGCGCGCAGCAGGTAACGCCGCCTCACGTGCGCGCCGCCGCGAGCGATACGCCGGCCGCCCGGCAGAATCACTGGCGGTGGCTCGGTTTCGCCATGTTGCTGGTATCGGCGGGCGGTATCGGCTGGATGATGTTCAGGTAACGGGAATCGCGCATGAGCGTCATCAACCGGATGCTGCAGGATCTCGAAAAGCGCCGCGCCTCGGGCGCCGAGCGCGACGCGCTGCCCGACCAGGTGCGCGTGTTGCCGCGCGAGGAAACACACGCGATGCCGTGGCGGCGGATCGGACTCGCCGCCGCGGTGGCGTTGATTGCATTGCTCGCATGGCGATTCGACAATCGGCCGCCATCAACGTCGCCGCTGGCGCAAACACAGACCCGACCTGAGCAACTTCCCGAGGAGACCCCGGCCGCAGCGCTTCGGCCGGGCAGTCCGGCATTGCGTCTGGCGCCCGAACTGGAGAGAATTCCACCCGCCGCCGGGCGCGCACCTGCGCGCTCGGTCGCCGGTTCCCAGGCCGGCGCCGCCGCGTCGGACGCGCCGACCCGGGGCAAATCCGCAGCAGCGGAAGTGCAGGCGGTCACCACGGAGAAATCGGCGCCGCCGCCCGCAACCGCCGCGGTGCTTGCATCCGAACCCGCAGTGACAGCAAAGCCTGCGCTTTCCGCAGTGAAGGCGGAACCTGCCAAGCCCGCGGCAGCGTCGGCCGAGACGCCCAAGCTTGCATCCGCGGCGCCCACCGCCCCTGTTGCGGCGGCGGGCGCAGCAACCAAGCCGGCAATGTCCGCGCCGAGAACCGTCGAGGTGTTGCCGCAGGCCAAAGTGCAGGCGGCGCCGGCGAATCCGCAAATCGACAAACGCCTGCAAACGCTAACGCCACGGCAACTTGCCGAAAACGATTACCGCGAGGCGGCGAATCTTCTGAATCAGGGACGGCTTGCCGAAGCGCAGGAAGGGTTCAGGCGCGCGTTGCAGCACAACCCGGCGCACGTCGGCGCGCGGCAGGGATTGCTCGGGTTGCTGCTCGACGCCGGGGAAATCGGTGAAGCTGAACAACTGTTGCAGGAAGGCCTCAAGCTCAACCCCAACCAGCCTGGATTCGCCATGGCGCTCGCGAGCCTGCAGTATGAGCGCGGCGAAATTGCGGGCGCGATCGAAACCATGCAGAAGTCCGCACCGGCGGCGCAAGCAAGTCCGGACTATCTGGCGCGCCTCGCGGGTCTGCTCCAGCGCCAGTCGCGTCACGAGGAAGCAATCGAATACTATCAGGCGGCATTGCGCCTGGCGCCCGGGTCCGGGGTTTGGCTGATGGGACTCGGTATCTCGTTACAGGCGTCGAACCGCGGCGGCGAGGCGCAGGACGCATTTCGTCGCGCGCGGGCAACGAACACCTTGAATGCGGAACTGCAGGCGTTCGTCGATCAGCGCCTGAAGCAGCTGCAGTAAGGCAGATTTCAGGATTCAGGACGCAGGCAAAGACCTGAAGCTGCCGGCGGTCGTTTCGCCTGTGAGGAGGGGGCATGCAGGATCGCTACCAGGAAATCTATCGGGGCTACAGGTGGGAGGTGCCGCAGCGCTTCAACATGGGCTGGGCCTGCTGCGGCCGGCATGCGCTCGACCGCCACCGCTTTGCCCTCTACTGGGAGGATGAAGGGGGCGCCACCGCGGCCTACACCTATTGGGACATCCAGCAGCGGGCGAATCGCCTGTCCAATGCGCTTGCCGCGCTGGGGGTGCGGCGCGGCGATCGCATCGGCATCATCCTGCCGCAGCGACCCGAGACCGTCATCGCCCATATCGCCTGCTACCAGATGGGGGCGGTGGCGATGCCGCTGTCGGTCCTGTTCGGACCGGACGCGCTCGAATACCGGCTGCAGAACAGCGAAACCATCGTCGTCCTGGTCGATACCGCGTCGCTGCCCAACCTGTGGCAGATCCGCGAGCGGCTGCCCGCGCTGAAGCATGTGATCGGCGTGGACGGGGCGCGCGAGTCCGGCACGCTATCCTGGGAGGCGCTGCTCGCGCAGGCGTCGCACAAGTTCGATTGCGTCGATACGCCGGCGGAGGAGCCGGCGCTGCTGGTCTACACCAGCGGCACCACCGGTCCGCCCAAGGGCGCATTGAAGCCGCAGCGCGTTTTGATCGGCAATCTGCCCGGATTCGCGCACTCGCACGACCTGTTTCCGCAGACCGGGGATCTGTTCTGGTCGCCGGCAGACTGGGCCTGGACCGGCGGCCTGATGGATGCGCTGCTGCCGACCCTGTACCACGGCTATCCCATCCTCGGTTACCGCGGCCGCTTCGATCCGGAAAAGGCCTTCCATCTGATGGAAAAATACGCGGTGAGAAACACTTTCCTGTTTCCGACGGCGCTGAAAATAATGATGAAGGCGGTGCCCGAGCCGAGGCGGCGCTTCGAGCTGACGCTGCGCTCGATCATGAGCGCCGGCGAATCCGTGGGCGAGACCGTGTTCGCCTGGAGCCGGGAAATGCTCGGCGTCACCATCAACGAAATGTTCGGCCAGACCGAAATCAATTACATCGTCGGCAATTCGCACACCTTGTGGCCGGCCAAGCCGGGCTCGATCGGGCGGCCTTACCCGGGGCACAAGGTCGGTGTCATCGACGATGCGGGCAATGAAGTCGCGGCGGGCGTGGTGGGCGAGGTGGCGCTGCAGCGCACCGACATCCACGGCACGCCCGACCCGGTGTTTTTCCTCGAGTACTGGAAGAACCCGGAGGCGACGCAGAACAAATTCAGCGGCAGCTGGTGCCGCACCGGCGATCTCGCGAAAACAGACGCAGACGGTTATCTCTGGTACCAGGGCCGCGCCGACGACGTGTTCAAGAGCGCGGGTTACCGCATCGGGCCTTCCGAAATCGAGAACTGCCTGCTCAAACACGCGGCCGTCGCCAATGCCGCGGTGGTGGGCAGCCCCGATCCGGAGCGCACCAACATCGTCAAGGCATTCATCGTGCTCACGCCCGGGCACCAGCCTTCGGCTGCGCTCGAAGCCGAGCTGCAGGCGCATGTGCGCGGCATGCTCGCGCCCTACGAATATCCGAAGGAAATCGAGTTCATCGATGCGCTGCCCATGACCACCACCGGCAAGGTGCAGCGGCGCGTGCTGCGCTTGCGCGAAGAGGAACGCAAGAAGGCGGTGGGAAACAAGTGAGTCTCAAGACACGACCAAGCGTCATTTCTTCTCGCGGCTCTTGACCAGGATTTTTCCGTCGGCCTCGACCACCACTTCGCCCTCCTGGTTCCTGCATACGCCGCTCAATACGGCAATCCCGCCCTTGTGTCTGGGCTTATGCTGTTTGTCCACGATGGTCCAGGTAGTGGTGAGCGTGTCGCCTGCGCGCACCGGCGCCTTGAAACGGCAGGTATGTTCCAGATAGGCGATGGCGGTGCCGCCGAAGTACATGCCCACGGGGGCCGACACCAGCGCGCTGGTGAACGGGCCGTGCAGAATGCGGCTGCCGAAGCGGCTTTGCTTGCCGTGCATCTCGTTTGTGTGCAGCGGATTGAAGTCGCCGAACAGCCCGGCGGCAAGCACCAGATGCGTCTCGGTGACGGTCATGGCAGAGCCGAAGCTGTCGCCAACCTTGATTTCGTCGTAGGCCTTGCCCGGAAAAAGGACCATCAGCACTCCTTGTCTATCGCGCCTGCATTCTGTCAAACAGCCCGCCTTGCGGCAACGGTAAATTGTGTCAAAATCGCCGTATTCGCTAACTTCGTGCGAGACGCGACCGATGAAACTGTATACCTTCTTCCGCTCCTCCGCCGCGTTCCGCATGCGCATCGCGCTCAACTGCAAGGGCCTTGCCTACGAGCCGCTGCCGGTGAGCCTGCCCGAGGACGAGCACAAGCTTGCGCGCTACCTGACGGTGCATCCGCAGGGCCTGGTGCCGGCGCTGGAAGACGGCGGCAAGATCTACGTGCAGTCGCTGGCGATGATGGAATACCTGGAGGAGACGCGCCCGCAACCGCCGCTGCTGCCCGCGAATGCCGAGGACCGGGCCTACGTGCGTGCGGTGGCGCAAATCATCGCCTGCGAAATCCATCCCCTGAACAACCTGCGCACGCTGCGCTATGTCAAGAAAAACTATGGCCTGGACGAGGAGGGCGTCAATGTCTGGTACCGCCACTGGATTGCCGAAGGGCTCAACGGCCTGGAAGTGTTCATTGCCAGTTCAAAGAAACACGGAAAGTACTGCTATCGCGATCAGATCACCATTGCCGATTGCTGCCTCGTGCCGCAGGTGTTCAACGCCCAGCGCTACCGCTGCGACCTGGCGCCGTTTCCGACCATCATGGCGATTTTCGAAGAATGCATGAAACTTGACGCGTTCATCGATGCCCAGCCGAGCAAGCAGCCCGACGCAGCCTAGTACGATGACACCTTAGTTGCGAAACAATGTGGCGAGTAACCGACACCTCCGGCGCGCCGCTATGTGGGAGCGAGCTTGCTCGCGAATCATCGAATTCGCGAGTCCCCCAAGGGGATTTCCTTCGGGGCACAAGCTCGCTCCTACGACTACAAGGCAGGCATGCTTCAAAACTAATGTGGCATCGTACTAGGGCATATCCGGAGGAAACAATATGGCTTTATTCGATCAAGCATTCGACCGCCAACGCGATGCTGCCGTCGTGACCGGCGCCGGCAACGGCATCGGCCGCGCGATTGCGCTGGCGCTGGCGGGAGAGGGTGTGCGAACGGTATTCGCGGACATCAACGCCGATACAGCAGGCGCCGCCGCGGACGCCGCCGCCGATCCGGCGTTGGCGTTTGCATGGGTGGGCGATCTGGCCGAGCGCGCAGAATGCGACCGGCTGCTGGCTGATGCGCGCAAGCGGTTCGGGCTCATCACGCTGTTCGTGCACAGCGCCTCGCCGCCGCGGCGCGAGCAGGATCACGTGCTGGCCGTCAGCGACGAAACCTGGGAGCGCATGCGCGCGGTGAATCTGGACGCCGGCTTCCATCTGGGGCGCGAAATCGCCAAAAGCCTGATTGCGGCGAAATCGCCCGGAAGCATGCTTTATCTGACCTCGCTGCATGCGCACACGCCGCGCAACCTGCCGCATTACAGCAGTTCGAAAGCGGGCATGGCAATCCTGGTCAAGGAGTTGGCGAGGACGCTGGGCCGATACGCCATCCGCGTCAATGCGCTGGTGCCCGGCGCCATCGCCGCCGGTGGTTTCGTCGCCGATCCGGCGCTGGCGCGCCACATTCCGCTGGGACGGCTGGGCCGGGCCGACGATCTTGCGCCGATGGCACTGGCGGTGCTGTCGAACCGGATCGCCGCTTATGTGAGCGGCGCCAGCATCGTGGTCGATGGCGGTCTGGCGCTCACCAACTGGTTTGATCCGCCGGAACTCGATTAGAACCACCCGCCGTCCGAGCGCTCGGCCGGTAGCAGGCGTCGGCCAGGCTGGTTATTTTTTCAGGTTCGCCGCCAGCCAATCGACCAGCTTCTCGCCCGCAGCGTCGCTTGCCGCTATCAGCGCGCGCACGCCACCCTCGGCATTGGGCGTGGCTGCGGCGTGTTCGAGATTGAATCCCTGCTGCGCCACGAGGTCGCGCTGACGCATCAGGCTCGCCCGCAGGCGCAGCACTGCGCGGCTGCGGTCGGTCGCATCGAATACCTGGCTGAACTCCTCCAGCTCCAGCCGCAGGGTGTAGCCGGCGCGCACGCCGTCGGCAGGCGTGAATACCCCGCCGTTGCTCGCCCGGGCGATGCTCGCGCGCAGCCTCTGGCCGAGCAGCGCCGCCGGCGACATCACCCAGTGGCTCAGGGCATAGGCCCGCGGCCGGGTTGCGTCCTGATAGGCCAGGCGGTAATAGATGCCGGAATTGTCCATCCACGCCGGCGCGGTGACCTCGGCGACGACCAAATCCTGCTGCAGGCGCGGATTGGCCTCCCTGTCCGAACGCGGCAGGCCGAAATCATAATTGGCCATGCCTTCGCGCGCCTGCGGCCCGAGGGCGCAGCCGGCGAGCAGGGCAAGCGACAGCAGCAAAGCGGCGCGTAACATTATTTGCCTCCCGTGAAGCCGGGCTCGCCCGGGCCGGGCGTTCCCGGCGGTGTGCCGAATACGATGCTCTGCGGCTGCTCGCCAAGGGTATTGACGACGCGACCCAGCGCGCGCGTCTCCCTGGCCAAATCGTCGATGAGGACATTCACCCGCGGCATGGTTTCATCATTCACCGCGCGCGCCGTGACGCCGACCTCCTCCACGCTGGCGGCCGCGCGCGCAAGCGCGTCCATGCGCTCGTCCAACCTGAGTGCGTCCACGCGCTCATCCAGCTTGAGCGCGAGTCCGTTGACGCTGCCGATGAGCTGGTCGGCCTTTCTGACGCTGATGCGGGCGTCGCCGGCCAGGCCTTTCGCCTCGGCCATCAGCCCGGGCATCGCCTCCAGGCTGGGCTCCAGTTTCTTCGTCGCCGCACTCGCGCGCTGCGTCACCTCCTCCAGGCCGGCCAGCGTGCGCCGCACGCGTCCCTGGTTTTCGTCGTCGAGCAGGCGCTTGACCTTGTCCGTGATCTCGGCAAAAGAGCCGAACAGGACTTCGCCGTCGTCCATCAGCGAGGGTTTCATGCGGATCAGCGCGATCTCTTTCGGGCTGCTTTGCAGCACTTCCTTGGAGTTGCCGTCGTCACCCAGCAGCACATACGCCAGGCCGGTAATGCCCTGATAGCCAAGCTGGGCGTAAGTGCTCTTGGTAATGGGGGTGCCTTCGCGCACGCCGATGCGGATGCGCACGCGGCCGCCGTTTGCCGTGTCGATGCTGATGTCGTCGACCTTGCCTACGTCCACGCCGCGGTAGCGCACCGGCGCCTCGGCCTTCAACCCGGTCACCGCGCTGCTCGTGGCCATGGCGTAGGGAATCAGCTTGAGTTCGTCCTTGCTGAACCACAGGGCCACGGCCGCCAGCGCCGCTCCCAGCACCAGGGTGAACAAGCCTGCCGCAAGGGCATGCGCGCGGTTTTCCATGACGATCCCCCTTAATCCTTGCCGCTCAGTTTAACCGAAGCACCCACCGCCGACAGCGCGCGCAATCCGCGTTCGCCGAGAAAGAAGTTGAGTATGAACGGATGCTGCACCGCGATCGCCTCCTTCAGCGAGCCGTAGACGATGAGCTGTTGCTCGGCCAGCACGGCGATCTTGTGCGACAGCGACACCAGCGTATCCAGGTCGTGCGTCACCATCACCACCGTCAGATTGAGTTTTTGATGCAGCGACCGGATCAGCTTGACGAAGCTCTCGCTGCGGTCCGGGTCGAGTCCCGCGGTCGGCTCGTCCAGAAACACGAGTTCGGGCTCCAGCACCAGCGCCCGCGCCAGCGCAATGCGCTTGATCATGCCGCCGGAGAGGTCGGCCGGCATTTTCGACGCGTGGCGGCGCTCGATATCGACCATATCGAGCTTGAGCATCACCATGTCGCCGATGAAGTCCTCGTCGAACGCGCGCAGCTCGCGCAGCGGCAGAGCGATGTTGTCGAATACCGACAGCGCGCTGTAGAGCGCCCCTTCCTGGAACAGCACGCCCCAGCGCTTGCGGATTTTCTGCACCAGCTGCGCGCTCGATCCCTGCAGCGGGATGCCGAACACCTTGACCGTTCCGCGCGTCGGCTGCTCCAGGCCCAGAATCTGGCGCATCAGCGTGGTCTTGCCGCTGCCCGAGCCGCCCACCAGCGACACCACCTCGCCCGGCATCACCACCAGATTCAGGTCCCGGTGCACCACGTGATCGCCGAACTGCGTCCACAGGCTCTCGACTTCTATCACCGGGGTCATGAGAGGGAAATGCCGACGTCGGAGAAAATCACGGCGAAGATGGCGTCGGCGACGATCACCGCGGTGATCGAGGTGACCACCGAGTTCGTGGTGCCTATGCCCAGGCTCTCGGTGTTGGGCTGCACGCGCAGGCCGAAGTGGCAGGCGATGAGGGCGATGAGCGCGCCGAATACAACGCCCTTGCCCATCGCCAGCCAGAGATTGACCGTCGGCACGGCTCCGGGCAGACCGATGAAAAACGAATGCACGCTGATACCCAGCTGCGTGTTGGCGGCGAGCGCGCCGCCGATCAGGGCGATGCCCGAGGTCCACAGAATCAACAGCGGCATCGCGATCGCCAGCGCCACGATCTTGGGCAGGATCAGGCGCACGGTATGCGGAATGCCCATCACCGACAGCGCGTCCAGCTCCTCGGTGACGCGCATCACGCCGAGCTGCGCCGTGATGGCCGAACCCGAGCGCCCGGCCACCAGCACCGCCGCGATCACCGGACCAAGTTCACGGATGATGCCCATGCCCAGCAAGTTGATGATGAATATATTGGCGCCGAACGCTTTCAACTGCTCGGCCGAAAGATAGGACAGCACCACGCCGATAAGAAAACCCACCAGGGCAGTGATGCCCAGCGCCTGCGTGCCGACGCGGAACAAGCTGGCGGAAATTTCGCGCCACGGCCCGCGCAGCGGATGGCGTATAAGGCCGAAGGAGTCGATCAGTATCTGTCCGATCAGCTGCACCATGCCAAGCAGATGCTCGGCCGTGAGCAGCATCGCAGCACCCAGCGCGCGCACCAGGCGCAGAGGATCGAACGGCGCGGCGGGCACGGCGGCCGCAGCAGAATCGAGATTCGAAAAAAACACCTCATGCCCGTGCGCCAGCGCGAGCTGGGCCGGACGGCGCTTGCCCCATGCCTGCCAGATCAGCAGCGCGCCGATGTGGTCGAGGCGCTGGATGCGCGACAGGTCCCAATGCCGGCCCGGGTCGGCCGCCAGCTGCCGCAATTGCGATTTGAGCAATCTGGCGCGCGACTCGAGCGCGCGGATGTCCCACGCGCCCGACAGCGCCGCCGCCGTGGCGCCATCCGCGGCGCGCGCCTGCCTGACTTCCGGTTCGAGAACAGCTGGCGCGGATGGCTGTTGCATAGTGTTGGCTGTCGTCGCGGCATCGGATCTCGCCGCCTGTCCCTGTGCGAGACTGGCAAGCTACCAGCTTTGCCCCGATTTATCAATGCAAACGCCGGGCGCGGCGTGAAATCACCATGCCGGCACGTCATGTAGTAGGATGCCGTTTTGGCGCGGATTGCCGCTGGACGATGCCTGAGGGCAAGACGATGAGGTTTCTGATCGTAGACGACGACCCGATCATCCTGCGGCTGATGCAGGCGGTGCTGGAGGAGGGCGGGCACAGCGTGAAGTGCTACGATTCCAGCCTGAAGGCGCTGCGGGATATTCCGGTGGACCGGCCCGACTGCGTCATCAGCGACGTCATCATGCCGGAAATGGATGGCTTCGAACTCTGTCGGGAAATCCGCAGCCGGCCGGATCTGGCCGCGATCAAGATCATCATGTGTTCGTCGAAATCCTACGATTTCGACCGCCGCCGCGCGAAGGAACTTGGCGCCGACGGCTACATCGTCAAGCCGATCCAGCGCGAAACGCTGCCGGGTTTGATCGCCGAAATACTGTCCGAGAAAGTGGCGGTGAGCTACTGGGGGGTGCACGGAACGCTTCCCGTGCCGGGACCGAGTTCGCTGCGCTATGGCGGCAACACGCCCTGCGTCAGCGTGGAGATCAGCGGCGAGCCGCTGTATATCTTCGACTGCGGCTCGGGCATCAAGCGGTTGTCCGATCATCTCGCCGCGACGAAGGTGCAGCGGCTGTCGGCGCGGGTCTTCATCTCGCACACGCACTGGGATCACATCAATACCATCCCCTTTTTCGGGCCGCTGTACGTGCGCGGCAACCAGATCGAGGTGTTCGGCCCCTACCAGGGCGATCTCACCATAGAGCGCGCGATCGCGGCGCAGATGGAGAGCGTGTACTTCCCGGTCACCATCCGGGAATTCGGGGCACGGCTGGTGTTCCGCGACCTGCGCGAGGAGACCTTGAATTTCGGCTCGGTCCGGATCGATACGATTCTGCTCAAGCACCCCGGCTATTGCCTCGGCTATCGGCTCAGCTGCCATGGCCACTCCGTCTGCTATATCACCGACAACGAACTCTACCTCTCGACCGATCCGCGCTACGACCTGGGCTACGTCGAGCGGCTGGCAAACTTCGTGCGCGGTGCGGACGTGCTCATCACCGACACCACCTACCGCGACCACGAGTATCCGACGAAGGTGGACTGGGGTCACTCCTGCGTGAGCGAGGTTGCGGATCTGGCGGCGCGGGCGAAGGTGAAGCGCTTGCACCTGTTCCATCACGACCCGGACCAGAGCGACGACGATATCGACGTCAAACTGAAGGAGACCAGGGAGGCCCTCGCCCGCCTGGGCTCCGACGTGGCGTGTGAGGCCCCGAGCGAGGGATCCAAACTGGTTCTCTAGGGCCTGTTGACATTCATCGCATGAGACGCGTTGCCTCCAAATGCGGATGACTGCAAGGCGCGCGACGCCCCGAAGGAAGTCCCCTTGGGGGACGCCCCGAAGGTCTCGATCCCCCTTCCTCGGTCCCGCTTGACGGGAGAGGGGAAAGTCCCCGCCTCTTCGGGCGGTCCCGACCTTCGGTCTCCCACCTTGGGGGACGAAGCCAAGGGTGGTTCCCTTGGCGAGGAGCGCAACGCCGCAGGCGCCGCATTTGGAGGCAACCCGAAGGGACGGGGGATAATTTGGGACGCCGCGCGGCGTTGCTCGTCGCTTGTTTGGAATGACCAAACGGCACTCCTCGCGCCTTGCGCTGCATCCCAAATTACCCCCGTCGCGCTCATGTGCTGAATGTCAACAGGCCCTAGGCCGGGCGCGGCGCAGAAATCGGATTGCGCCGGATACTCAGCGAAGCAGCGACCGATTTCGTATAGAATTGCGCCTCTCGCCCCGGTAGCTCAGTGGATAGAGCGGCCCCCTCCTAAGGGGCAGGTCGAACGTTCGATTCGTTTTCGGGGCACCAAATAATTCAATGAGTTAGGGAAGCGGTAAGCCAACAACAACGCAGCGCTATCGCACTTCTATCGCAAATGGAGGTGACGGATGGCCTACATTCGGCAGTACGCGAATGGACGTTGGCAGGTTTCAGTCCATGCCCGGGTGCGCGCTGGCCTTGCGCTCTCGGCGACCAGAAGGGGTCTATCGGGAAATCTGGGGCGCACTCATCGCCTACAACATCGTGCGCATGGAAATGGCTCAAGCCGCTCGGGAGGCCAATGTGCAGCCGACTGATCTGAGCTTCGTGCGCGCGTTCCACATTGTGCGGCACGAGATGATGAGGGCCGCGGTCACCTCGCCGGGCAAATTGCCTGCCCACCTGCGCAGACTGTGCCTGCAGCTGCAGTTCGCCATCCTGGAAAAACGACGGGGGGCGTTCCCGCCCCCCGCGTCGTCAAAGCCCTGCCTCATCGATACTGCGTTTGTTACTTGAAAAGAGACCTTAACTGAACGGCATTACCGCCGGAGCGGGGTCTGTGTAAAGGCTATTGAATTGAACTAGTACGATGACACCTTGGTTGCGAAACAATGTGGCGAGTAACCGACACCTCCGGCGCGCCGCTATGTGGGAGCGAGCTTGCTCGCGAATCATCGAATTCGCGAGCAAGCTCGCTCCTACGACTACAAGGCAGGCATGCTTCGAAATTAATGTGGCATCGTACTAGGCGGCTTTCTGTTTCCTGCGCCGTGCCATAAAACCGAGCAGTCCTAAACCGGCAAGCATCATCGCGTAGGACTCGGGTTCAGGAATAAGCTGGACGTTGGCGCCGTACCAGCCGCTAGCCCCCAACTCGACTTTCCCCGCAGATTGGTTGGGGAATGACAGGGTACTCCAGTCAACATTAAAAACATCTTTGATATAAGTGATTTGCGGCGCGCTCGATGCACCGACGGGGTTCCAGCCGTAACTGGTATAACCAACAGATGCAACACGATAGTCGGAGCCTGCGCTGATTGGTACCGGTGTAATTTGCGCCCAGCTGAAAAGATTTTGGACCGGACTAGATCCATTTACTGACGCAGAGGCGAGCAGATTGCCCGAACTATCCCATAGTCCAATTTGAACAGGACTACCCCCAACCCCCTGGGTCAAAGAACCGAGTTGTGAAACTGCGGTGTTAGAGTTGGCTTGAAACTCGAAACCGAGGTTCCAGAATGAATTAAGGTTGTCAATGTCAGTTAAAGACGAAAACGTAATAGCGGGGACATCCGCAAGAGCGCAATTTGTCGCGAAGGCCAGCCCTACCATAAGACTTATTGTTCGTAATTTCATCGCCCCCACTCTCTTATAAATATTGAGAAAAGACCGAGTACCTCTGCCTGCCCCTCCTGCGCGAATATCGCATTTTTCAACCGGCACTGCAATAGTCCTTTGGCACTCATCGCTCCCGTAGATAGGACGCGCTCTAACATTTGAGTGAAACCTCTGCGGGTGGGTGGGGGCGTCCGCAGATGGTGAAAAATGGCGGTTGCCCTGAACTTTCTATCGCAAGTCTATCGCACGCGATATGCTTCCGGTGCGCGCGAAGCGATTTCAGTAGTAGAATCCTTTACTCGGATATTCTTATCAACCAGCGAATAGCAAAGCGTTTTTTTTGGCACACGCTCTCCTCATCACTTAGAGTAACCGATAGCATAGCGGCCAGAGATCCCCCTCCTAAGGGGCAGGTCGAACGTTCGATTCGTTTTCGGGGCACCATGAAATCAACCGGTTGCGTACAAGGCGCAACGCTTTACCCGGGGCTGGTCGCCATTGCGGATCCCGATGAGAAAGGGCTTGCACGCCGCCGGCGGCAGCCACTTGGAGGACAAAACCCGTGAACGAAGACAGGCGCGAAGTGGTTGTTACCGACGTCAAGATTCCGTTCTGGTCGATGGTGGTGCTGATGGTCAAATGGGCCATCGCCGCGATTCCGGCGGTGATTATTCTGATGCTCATAGTGGCACTCATCTCAATCGTGCTGGGGATGATTCCCGCAACCGGCTGGCACCAATATTGGGGCATGAGCCGCGGATGGTCGTAGACGGCGTTTCGGCGCCTGGCGCGGCGCCCGCCTGCCCTATCGACCTGCCGGCCGCGGACCGGACGCGTCAACACGCCGCGCTGTTCGGCAAAGGTGACAATGGACTTCAGAGGGTGATCCGAACATGATCAACAGCCTGGACCATCTGGTGTTGACCACGCGCGATGCCGAGAAGTGCGTCGATTTCTACACCCGCGTCCTGGGGATGAAACTGGAAACCTTCGGCGAGGGGCGTCGGGCGCTGCGTTTCGGCGAGCAGAAGATCAACCTTCACGACAAGAGCACGGTGACCGACGGCTATGCCGCGCATCCGACGCCGGGGTCGCTGGACATTTGTTTTCTTGCGGACCGGCCGCTGGACGAGGTGATCACGCAGTTGCGCGCGGCCGGTATACCGATCGAGCTCGGGCCGGTTAAGCGCACCGGTGCGCGCTTCGCCCTGCGCTCGGTCTATGTGCGCGACCCCGATCGAAACCTGATCGAGATTTCCGAACCGGCCTGACAATCTGGCTGGAATACCCTGTTGGGGTTGATGATGAGTACGACCGAAAACTTCAAGCTGACCTACTCCACGATGTTCGACCCGCCGGCGCAGTTGCATCAGCGCTTCGATGCGTCGCTGGCGAAAATCAAGGCGGGGCTGGGGCGCGAGCACGCCATGCTCATCGCCGGCAAAGAGCGCCTGAGCCCTGACAAATTCGAAGTCAGGAGCCCGATCAATCGCGACTGGCTGCTCGGGGTGTTTCAGCAAGGCGGCGCCGAAGATGTCGATGCCGCGGTCGCGGCGGCGCGCGCGGCCTACCCGGCCTGGGCCGCGACGCCGTGGCAGGAACGCGTGCGCCTGCTGCGCCGGGCGGCGCAACTGATCGAGGAGCGGGTCTACGACATCGGTGCGGCGCTGGCGCTCGAAATAGGCAAGAACCGCATGGAGTCGCTGGGCGAAGCGCAGGAAACCGCCGATCTGATCGAATGGTATTGCGCGCAGATGGAAACCAACCAGGGTTACGACCGCATCCTCGCGCCTGACCCGCTAAAGGATTACACCAGCCGCAACCGCAGCGTGCTCAAACCCTACGGCGTATGGGCGGTGATCGCGCCGTTCAATTTTCCGTTCGCGCTCGCCGGCGGGCCGGTAGGCGCGGCGCTCGCTGCCGGCAATAGCGTGGTGTTCAAGGTGGCGAGCGATACCGCCTGGAGCGGCCGGCTGCTGGCGGAGGTGTTTCGCGACGCCGGGCTGCCCGATGGCGTGTGCAACTACGTCACCGGTGGCGGTGCAACGGCTGGCGAGCGCCTGGTCAGGCACAACGATATCGCCGCCGCCACTTTCACCGGTTCCTACGAAGTCGGCATGCACATCTATCGCAGCTTCGCGCAGGGTCCCTGGCCGCGGCCCTGCATTGCCGAAATGGGCGGCAAGAACGCCGCTATCGTTTCGCGCCACGCCGATCTGGACCGCGCCGCCACGGGCATCGTGCGCTCGGCCTTCGGTCTGTCCGGCCAGAAGTGCTCGGCCTGCTCGCGCGTCTATGTCGAGCGGCCGGTGGCCGCGGCGCTGCGCGAGCGGCTGCGGGCACTGACCGAGGCGCTCAGGATCGGCGATCCCACCGACAAGGCCAACTGGATGGGGCCGGTGATCAATGCCTCGGCGTTTGCGCGCTACCGCAAATGCGTGGACCATCTCCTCGACCATGGCCAGGTGCTGAGCGGCGGCAGGCAACTCGTCGAGGGTGATCTTGCCCGGGGCTATTTCTGCGCGCCCACGGTCGCCACCGCAGCGCTGGACTACCGGCTGTGGCGGGAGGAGAAGTTCGTGCCCATCGTGCTCGTGGGCGAGGTGGATTCGGTGGACGAGGCGATTGCGCGTGCCAACGCTTCCGAGTACGGGCTGACCGCGGGTTTTTACGGGGGCGCCGGCGAAATCGACGGATTTCTTGCCGCCATCGAGGCTGGCGTCACCTATGTCAACCGGCCGCAGGGCGCGACCACCGGCGCCTGGCCCGGCTACCAGCCCTTCGGTGGCTGGAAGGGTTCGGGCACGACGGGCAAGGCGATCGGTTCGTTCTACTATGTGCAGCAATACATGCGCGAGCAGTCGCAGACCGTAGTCGACTAGGGACGGTCGGTTCAGTCTACGGACAACAACAAAGACGGCGTGGGGGTGTTTTTACAAGATCGCCGATTGTGCACGGATGTGTTTTTCATCCGTGCGCAATCGACGATCCGCGCGGACGGGGCGCCGTCCGCGCAAGTTCTATCGCCGCAGTTCGAAGTATTCTCCGGGATACGCAATGTCGGTGTGCGAGCATTGCGCGCTCCGCGCGCCAACCATGGATTTGGTACGGATGAAAAGCGCATCCGTACCAAATCCATGGTTC
>MERK01000185.1:0-391 GCA_001770575.1 Betaproteobacteria bacterium RIFCSPLOWO2_12_FULL_64_23 | reverse complement strand
GCGCGCTCCGCGCGCCAACCATGGATTTGGTACGGATGAAAAGCGCATCCGTACCAAATCCATGGTTCTGGATAAAAACAAACCCGGCTCAGGAGCAGACAGGTGAATACGCAACTTCAGCATGAGCAACTCGCACCCTCGGCCTGGGTGCGCCGCTATGCGCCCCTGATCGCGGCAGGCGGCACGGTGCTCGATCTCGCTTGCGGGCAGGGGCGGCATGCACGCCATCTGGCCGGTCTGGGCTACCGCGTCGAGGCGGTGGACCGCGACAGCGCAGCACTGGCCGCTGTTGCCGGGGTGACCGGGGTGGTGACGCGCTGCGCCGATCTCGAAGGCTCGCCCTGGCCTTATGGCGCAGGCCGGTTCGATGGCATCGTTGTCACCAATTATC
>MERK01000184.1 GCA_001770575.1 Betaproteobacteria bacterium RIFCSPLOWO2_12_FULL_64_23 | reverse complement strand
ACTGCACCGTTGGGCTGGACCGGCCGAACGAGGTCAATCTGGAGAAATCACTGCGCCTGTCGGACCGCCTGGGTGGGCATCTGATGTCCGGCCATGTCGACGGCGTGGGCGAGGTTGTACGTTTCGACGCGGCGGGAGAGAGCTTTTTCCTGGTCATCCGCGCGCCGCGGGATCTGGCCAAGTACATCGCGCGCAAGGGCTCGATCACGGTGAACGGCGTCAGCCTCACCGTCAACCGCGTGGAGGGTGAAGATTTTGAAATCAACCTGATACCGCACACCCTCACGGCGACCAACCTGAAGAATGTCAAACCCGGCAGCCGGGTCAACCTGGAAGTCGACCTGATCGCGCGTTACATCGAGCGCCTGCAGCATTACGGCGCGTAGCAGGCAGTCATTCCAAGCACGGAAATTCGCGCCACACCCGAACCACCAAGCCAAGGCTAGCTGACCAGGACATCATGAATACACTGCGCCATCTGCTGATTGCCCTCGTCGCGCTCGTGCTGGTAGCGGCGCTCGCGTTTCTCTACGACAAGACGCAGGCGGTCGACCTGCGCGAGCGCAACGACATAGCGGCGCTGCTCGACACGTTGCGCGAAATCGACGGCCGCTGGGACATCGACATACTGCGTGAGCGCACCGAGCTTGACCCAAACCAGCTGGCGGCGCCAAACCGCACGGCGACGGCAAGAAAAGCGCTGGCTGGCCTGAGCGCCGCCCAGCAGCGTTCCGGCAGCGCCGCCCTGAGCGAGGGCTTGGGCGAGCTCGGCAAGGCCATTCTCGAAAAAGCGGATCTGGTGGAGAAATTCAAGAGCGAGAGCGCGGGCGCCAAGACCGCGCTGCACGCAGTGATTTCCGGCGCGGCCGCGCTTGGCGCGCAGGCAGGCGAGCCGGGCAAAGGCAATGCGCGGCAGAAGGAAGTGCAGCAGGCGCTGAGCCAGCTTGTTGCCGCGGCGCAGCAGCATTACTGGCTGGGTAAGGCGGCGGCGCCCCTCGGCCTCGAAACGGCGGCGGGCGAAGTGCGGGAACTGGCTACAGGGATAAGCAAAGGCGCGCGCGACCAGGCCAGCGCAATCGATGGCGCTATTCATCTGCTGCTCAGGCATAAGGCCGTGGAACAGGAGCTGTTCACCAAAGTCTCGTCCCTGTCTTCCGGCCCGCGCCTGGACAAGATGACTTTCTCGTTCAACCGCGAACTCGAGGCAACACTGCAGGTGAAGGAACTGTTTCGCGTGTACCTGCTCGCCTACGCCGCGGCGCTGCTGATCGGCGTCGGCTATCTCGGCGTCAGGCTCAAGGCCGCCAACGAAAGCCTGGAGCGGCGCGTGGTCGAGCGCACACGCGAGCTGTCCGAAGCATTGCGCCACTTGAAGGAATCCGAAGCGCAGCTGATCCAGTCGGAAAAAATGTCCTCGCTCGGCCAAATGGTCGCCGGCGTCGCGCACGAGATCAACACGCCGCTCGCCTACGTGAAGAACAGCCTGGGCACCGTCAGCGAGCGCCTGACGCAGATCACCGCCGCGATCGAGCATTGCGAGAAACTGCTGGAACTGCTGCGCGCGGGCAATGTCGACTCCGACGCCCTGAACCGGCAGTTCGCGCAGACCTCCGCGCTGCTTGCCCAGCTCAAGCAGCAACGCGTGCTGACCGAACTCGGCAACCTGGTCAAGGACGGGCTCTACGGCACCGGCGAAATGGCGGAGATCGTCGGCAATCTCAAGGACTTCAGCCGCCTCGACCGCAGCAAGGTCACGAGCTTCAACCTGAACGACGGTCTGACGAGCTCGCTCGGACTGGCGCGGCATATGCTCAAATCGGTCAAGGTGACCAGGCAATTCGGCGAGATACCGCCAATCACCTGCGCGCCCTCGCAGATCAACCAGGTGTTTCTGAACCTGATTACCAACGCGGCGCAGGCGCTCGGACCGACGGACGGGGAAATCACGCTCACAACGCTCTCCGACAACGGCGGCGTCGCGGTGGAGATCACCGACAACGGCAAGGGCATCCCGCCCGAGGTCCTGCCGAAGATTTTCGATCCTTTCTTCACCACCAAGGAAATCGGCAAGGGCACCGGTCTCGGGCTTTCGATTTCCTTCAAAATCGTCGAGCAGCACGGCGGGCGCATCAAAGTCGCCTCCGAGCCCGGCAAAGGCACCCGGTTCACCGTGTGGCTGCCGCTTAAGCCGGCCGCCGAAGCCGAGCTTGCGGCCTAGCATGTCGTGACGCATCCGACCAAGATAGGCAAATACGAAATCCAGGGCGTGCTCGGCCGCGGCGGCATGGGCGCGGTCTAC
Source organism: Betaproteobacteria bacterium RIFCSPLOWO2_12_FULL_64_23 (assembly GCA_001770575.1). GTDB lineage: Bacteria > Pseudomonadota > Gammaproteobacteria > Burkholderiales > SG8-39 > 2-12-FULL-64-23. The sequence goes on along the minus strand of MERK01000184.1, from coordinate 13,613 downwards.
AGGGGTTTCGACCCCGCGATCTCGCGCGCCGTCGCGATCAAGACGATCGCCAAATCCTCGCTCGACGAGGAGGAACTGCAGCACCTGCTCGCGCGCTTCCGCCACGAGGCGCAGGCGGTCGGCCGGCTCGCCCATCCGCGCATCGTGCAGATCTACGATTACGGCGAGGACGAAGCGCTCGCTTACATCGTGATGGAACTGGTGAACGGCAAGTCGCTGCACGAGCATCTGTTGCAGCACGCGAGCTATGACCTGCGCGAGATCGGTGACATCATCCGCCAGTTGCTCGACGGCCTCGGCCACGCGCACGCGGCGGGAGTCGTGCACCGCGACGTGAAGCCGTCGAACATCATGATCAACAAGGACGGCGACCTCAAGATCAGCGACTTCGGCATCGCGCATACCGAATCCTCGGAGCTGACGCAGCATGGCGACATGCTCGGCACGCCGCACTACATGGCGCCCGAGCAATTTCTCGGCCTGCCGATCGGCGTGCCCACCGACCTGTACGCGGTCGGCGTGATCGCCTACGACCTGCTGACCGGCAGCAAACCATTCGTCGGCACCACCGCGACGGTGATGCAGCAGGTGCTGAATCAGCGCCCCGCCGATCCGTCCAGCCTCAACCCCACGCTGTCCCCGCTGATGGACCGGGTGCTGCAGCAAGCGCTGGCGAAGAAGCCAGAAGAACGTTTCCATAGCGCACGCGCGTTCGCCGAAGCGTTCCAGCTGGCGATCGAAGCGAGCCTGGGAGCGGCAACCGCCGCGACCGAGTTCGAGGAAGCATTCCGGCAGGCGATCGAGGCGAACGTGGAAGCGGCCGGCGCCGCGCCCGCGATTGCGGCGCCAGGCGCCGGCCTGCTCAATGCCGCGCGCCTGATCAAGACCGATGCCGCGGCAGCGCCGGCGGGCGACGCCGCAGCGGCGCCCGCGAGCACCGCCGATGGTGCGATCAGCCTCGACCGCAGCGTGAAGAAGGCGCGGTTGCTGGTGGTGGACGATGAAGAGCGCATCCTGTCCGCGCTGAAATCGCTGTTCCGCGCGCGCTACCACGTGTTTGCCACGACCGACGGCAACAAGGCGCTGGAGTTCATGAAGAAATACCAGATGCACGTGGTCATCAGCGACCAGCGCATGCCGATCATGCCCGGCGTCGAGTTGCTGCGCCAGGCGCGCGGAATTTCGCCCTCCAGCGTGCGCATCCTGCTCACCGGCTACTCCGACCTTGCGTCCATCGTCGGCTCGATCAACGACGGACAGGTCTACCGCTTCATCAGCAAGCCCTGGGACAACCAGGAGCTGCAGCAGACCGTGGCGGAAGCGGTGACCATCGCGCTCGAGCTTGCCGAGGCCAGGGTCGCCCCCGTGGGGCTGCCGCAGACCATGAGCGCGGGCGTGCTGGTGATCGACAACGACCAGGAAATATTCCGCGTCGCGAAGGAATTGATCGGCGCCCGCTGCCCGGTCTGCTATGCAAACAGCCTGGACGCCGCGCTCAACGCGATGCAAGCGCAGGAAATCGCGGTGGTGGTGGCCGACGTCGAGGCCGGGCACGAAGACACGACCGCGATGCTGAAGCTGCTGAAGCAGGAGAACCCGCAGATCCTGACCATCGTTCTCACCACCGCTTCCGATTCGGAACTGGTGATCCGCCTGATCAACGAGGCGCAAATCTTCCGCTTCCTCAACAAGCCGGTGAACGTCAAGCTGCTGAAGCAGCACGTCGAGGCCGCGCTCGAGCGCTATCTGACTTTCGAGAAAGCGCCGCAGCTGCTACGCCAGCATCGGGTGCGGGAGTCCAAAGAGGTGCGTGACTCGTCGGTCGGCCAGAAGATACTTGCCGGCCTGAAAGCGCTTCGTGGAAAGTGGTTCGGCGCGGGCAATAAACCGTAGCGCTGGTCCGGGAATCCCGGAGTCAGACCTTGCTTCGGCTCCGCGCGGGCCTGCTCGGCAGCTTGTCCGGCTTGTGCGGGCCCCAGACGCGGCTGAAATACGTATCCGCCAGCTGCAGCGCACCCACCGGATTGTGCGCGAGCACCCGGTCCTTGGTCACCAGGGTGGTTACCAGCGCCCGGGAATGGCGGATGAACAGGCTATCATGCCCCACGCACAGGCCGATGATGACATTGAGCTCGCAGCCTGCGCGGTTGAGCAGCACCGCCTGCGACACCGGGTTGCACATCGGCTCGAAGCTTCCCGGGCGGATCTTCTCCTCGTCCTTCAGACCGATGTCCTCCTTCGGCACGCCGCCGTTCTTGCACGCCACCGATGTCACCTTCAGGCCGTGACTCTCGAGGATCGCGCTGAACACGCGCCCCAAGTCGACGAAGCTGATGCACATGGCGATACCCACTTTGCGAAAGCCCATTTTCTTCGCAAACTGGCAGATTTCCTCCACCCGCGTCCATTTACAATAGCCTTCACTCTCGACCACGGCCGCCGTGTGCGCTACGCGCAGGGTGAACGGATCGCGGTAAGGTTCCCAGGCCGCGGCGACCCCGTCGGGGTCCACCTTGGACGGGCAGAATGCGGGACCGCGTTCGTCGCCTTCTCCCTGGCAGCACGCGCGCACCGTGCTCGGGCAGTAGGCGCAGCCCGGGGTTTCGTAGCCGGGGATGTCGTAGCTCATCTGGGGGTTCTCCGTGTGGAAATTGGCCGGCGGGCTCCAGCGCCGCGGCGGATCGGGTTCCGCCATGGCGCAACGGCTTGTATAGGCTACGCCGCTTCGGGTCTGACTTCAACGTATCCGGGGCGCTAAAATAGCCCTGAACGCAGGATGCGCAAAGGTATAAAATCGCTGCGTGCCATGCGCTTGGCAAGCTCCTTTGTATTGAGAGAAATGATCAAACTGCCGAAGTCGATAGACGAGACCGCGGCGCTGCTCTCGCGCGCCGACTACGTCGCCGAGCGCAGCCTCGCCACCGCCCTGTTCCTCGCCCTGAAGATGGAGCGGCCGCTGTTTCTCGAAGGCGAAGCCGGCGTCGGCAAGACCGAGATCGCGAAAGTTCTCGCCGGCACCCTGGAGCGCAGGCTGGTGCGGCTGCAGTGCTACGAAGGACTGGACATTTCCTCGGCCGTCTACGAATGGAATTACCCGCGGCAGATGATAGAAATCCGCCTCGCCGAGGCAAGCGGCAAAGTACACGAGGCCTCCGGCCAGGTACACGAGGCCTCCGGCCAGGTGCGCGAGGCCTCCGGCCAGGCGGCCCGCAAGAAACTCAGCCAAGATATTTTTTCCGAGCAGTTCCTGATCAAACGGCCGCTGCTGCAGGCGCTCGAAGCAAGCGCGGACGGCGCGGCGCCGGTGCTGCTGATCGATGAGCTCGACCGCACCGACGAGCCGTTCGAGGCCTATCTGCTGGAAGTGCTGTCCGACTACCAGGTGAGCATTCCCGAGCTCGGCACGATCAAGGCGGACAAACCGCCGATCGTGATCATCACCTCCAACCGCACGCGCGAGATCCACGACGCGGTCAAGCGTCGCTGCCTGTATCACTGGGTGGATTATCCGGACGCTGCGCGCGAGCTCGACATCCTGCACCGCAAAGCGCCGGGCGCGGCGGAACGCCTGTCGCGGGAGATCGTCGCCTTCGTGCAGCGCCTGCGCAAGATGGATCTGTTCAAGCTCCCCGGGGTCGCCGAAACCATTGATTGGACCAAGGCGCTGATGGCGCTCGACCAACTCGCGCTCGATCCGGACACGGTGAACGATACGCTCGGCGCCCTGCTCAAATACCAGGACGACATCGGCCGCGTGCGCGGCAGCGAAGCCGAACGGCTGCTGTCCGAGGTCAAGGCGGAGATTGCGACCGCCTGAAGCGGTTGTGTGCGCAGGGTCATGAAATCTCCCGCGTTCATCAAGCGATTTTTCGCCCCTGCCGCGATAACGGGCAGCAAGGCGGACCGCCACACGCGCAAGACCGTGGCCCTGTGCCACGCGCTGCTATCCGAGCGCGGCGAGGCCTCCGGTGCCGCGCTCGCGCGTGAAGCGCTCGAATCCTACCGCATGCTCTCCGGCCCGGCGCTGACGGCGTTTTTCGACGTCCTCGCGCGCGAATTCTCTCCCGACCCGGAAGCGGTTGAAACCGCCGCCGGCGCCTACCGGCAGGATGCCTCGCAGGCCAATCTGATCCGGCTGCAGCAGGCGGTCGAGTCGCCGCGGCAGGAGCTGTTCCGGCGCCTCAACCTGGCCGCCGGCGGGACCGCGGCGCTGGTCGAAATGCGCCGGCGCGTATTGCACGAGCTGCGCACGCAGCCGAAGTGGGCGGGCATCGACGCCGATCTGGCCCACCTGCTCGGCTCCTGGTTCAACCGCGGCTTTCTCTCTTTGCAGCGCATCGACTGGCGCACCCCGGCGCTGGTGCTGGAAAAACTCATGCAATACGAGGCCGTGCACGAGATCCAGGGCTGGCGCGACCTGCGCCGCCGGCTGGAGTCCGACCGCCGCTGCTTCGCTTTTTTCCATCCGGCCCTGCCCGACGAGCCCATCATTTTCATCGAAGTTGCGCTTACCAAAGGCATGAGCGATCAGGTGCAACCCCTGCTCGACCCCGACTCGCCGGTAGTCGATCCGGCCGGCGTGGACACGGCCATTTTCTACTCCATCACCAATTGCCAGGAAGGCCTGCGCGGCATCTCTTTCGGCAATTTCCTGATCAAGCAGGTGGCGCAGGACCTGGGCCGCGAATTCCCGCGCCTGAAGACTTTTGCCACGCTCTCGCCGATACCGGGATTCCGCAGGTGGCTCGCCGACACCACCGCCGCGCACGCCGAGCTGGCCGAGCTGGCCGGCGCGCTGGAAGCCGAAGACTGGTTCCAGCGCGCCGCGCCGGGCGCGCGAGCGCGCACCGAGTTGATGCGGCTGTGCGCGTACTACCTGCAGCACGCCAAACACGGCACGGAACCGGCCGATCCGGTGGCGCGTTTTCATCTGAGCAACGGCGCGCGCATGGAACGCCTCAACTGGCTCGCCGACACGTCCAAGCCGGGCATGGCGCATTCGGCCGGCCTGATGGTCAATTACGTCTACCGCCTGAAGGATGTCGAGCGCAATCACGAGACCTATGCGAAGGAGCACCTGGTGGTGGCCTCGCCGGGACTGTCGCTGCTCGCGCGCGGGAGCCTGCTGGCGCGCCTGGAGGCGAGGCGCCAGGGATGAACGCATCGATGGTTCCGCCGCTATAACAGCGCATGGCCGCAGGCAAACTGGCTGAAAACATAATGCACTTCGCGCGCGTGCTGCGCGCGGCGGGGCTGCCGATCGGCCCGGACCGGGTCATCGACGCGCTGCGGGCGCTGGAAACCACGGGCATCGAACGGCGCGAGGATTTCTACTGGACGCTGGCGGCGGTGTTCCTGTCCAAGCGCGAGCAGCAGGAATTGTTCGATCAGGCTTTCCACATTTTCTGGCGCGACCCGCAGATGCTCGAGCGCATCATGAGCCTGCTGCTGCCGCAGATCTACGGACGCGCCGGCCTCACCGAGCAGCCCGAAGCGAGCAAGCGCCTGTCGGAGGCGCTGTACGCGAAGCGCGAGCAGTCGCAAAACGCGGAGCAGCGAATCGAAATCGACGCCAGTCTCACGTTTTCGCAGAGCGAGCTGCTGCAGCACGCCGACTTCGAAAGCATGAGCGGCGCCGAACTGGCGCAGGCGAAAAAGCTGATCGCGCGCCTGCGCCTGCCCATTCCCGAAGCGCAGACGCGGCGCTTTCGCCCCGATGCGCGCGGGGCCGGCATCGATTTGCCGGCGACGCTGCGCGCGAGCCTCAGGGGCGGGGCGCAGATCATCGCCCTCAAACGCCGATCGCGCACTACCCGGCATCCACCGCTGGTGGTGCTGTGCGACATCTCCGGCTCGATGAGCCGCTACTCGCGCATGTTTCTGCATTTCCTGCACGCCATCACCAACGACCGCGATCGCGTGCATACCCTGGTGTTCGGCACGCGGCTCACCAACATCACGCGCCACCTGCGCAACCGCGACGTCGACATCGCCATGAACCGGGTGGCGGCGGCGATCCAGGACTGGGCCGGCGGCACGCGCATCGGCGTATGCCTGGCGGAATTCAACCGCAAGTGGTCGCGGCGCCTGCTCGGCCAGAACGCCGTCGTGCTCCTGATCTCGGACGGCCTCGACCGCGACGTCGGCGAAGGCCTGGGCGCGCAGATGGAACGATTGCACAAATCCTGCCGCAAGCTCGTCTGGCTCAACCCGCTGTTGCGCTACGAGGGTTTCCAGCCGCGGCCCTCCGGCGTGCGCGCGATGCTGCCGCACGTGGACGCCTTCATGCCGGTGCACAACATCGACAGCCTGGTCGATCTGGCGCGCGAACTCGAGCACGGCAAGTGGCAGCGCCATTCCGGTAGAATCGCAGCGTGAAGCGCAAACGCAGCACGATTTCCAGGGCATGTAACCCGTGACCGATCTCCACCCCGATCCGGATCTGAACGACCCCCGACCCGTAACTCCGGAACCCGAGTTCGTGTGGCCGTCGCCGCCGTATTTCGAATTGCCCACCAGCGACACAACGTCGGCGCCCGAGCAGTGCGCGATCGACCTGTTGAATGGCACGCAGGTCGGCGGCCGCATGGTGCGCCTCCTGCCCGAGGAGGCGCTGGCCGAGATCCAACCGGCGCATGCGCCGGAAATTCAAAGCGTAGGCTATGCCGAATTCCGGCGCCTGACGCTGTCTCGCCCCGTGATCGTGCGCAAGCACAAGGGCCTGCCCGGCGTGGAATCCGGGGTGCTGCTTCCCGACGCGGCTTTTCAGCCCTTTGTCATCGACTATCACAACGGCGAGACCTTCGTCGGCGAAACTGCCGGCTTCGTGTCCGAAGAACAAGGCCTGTTCCTGTTCCTGCCCGAAACCGAGGGAACGGTCCTGCGCTGTTTTGTTCCGCAAGCAGCCATACAGGACTTCCGTATCGGCGATCTGATCGGCACCATTCTGGTGGAACAGAAAATCGCCTCAGCGGAGCAAATCGAGGCTGCCCTTGAACAGCAACGCAAGTTACGCGCGCAGAGACTGGGGGATCTGCTCACCGAGCACCAGGTGGTCACGCCGGAGGAGCTTTCCGCCGCCATGCAGCACACCAGCGCGCGCCCGATTCTCAGGCTCGGCGAGGCGCTGACCGAACTGGGTTTGCTGACCGAAAAGGAGCTGGACGGCGCGCTTGAGCAACAGAAGGGGCAGCGCAAGAAACCGCTGGGCGAGCTTTTGATCGAGATGGGCGTGGTGGACAGGGACACCGTACGCAAGGTAATGGCGCACAAGCTCGGCATACCGTTCGTCAACCTGCGCAAGTTCAAGGTGCTGACTGAGGCGCTGCCCCTGGTTCCGGCAAGCATAGCGTGCCACTACGGCGTCCTGCCGATACACAAGACCGACAAAGAGCTGGTGATCGCGGTGTCGGACCACGCGTCGATGCCTTTCCTCAACGAATTGCGCTTCCTGACGGGGCTGCAGATCATTCCCGTAATCGCCGAAGAAGAGGCGCTCAAGGAATCCGTACATCGGTACTACGGCGAAAGCACCGAGCCTGGCGCTCAGGTCGCGGCGATGGACGGATCGAAGGATGGGCCCGACGATCTCGCTTTCTCTCATTCCGTGGCGGCCGAGGCCAACGCCGGTGAACTGCTGGCGCAACTTGAGGCAGAGGGAACTGATATCGAGGTAATCGAGACCTCGGTCAGCGAATCGGACAATACCCTGGTCAAATTCGTCAACAAGATGATACTCGATGCGCATGCCCAGCTAGCCTCCGACATTCACGTGGAAACCTACCCTGGAAAGAAGAACATTCGCATACGATTCCGCAAAGACGGCATCATGACCGACTATATGGAGCTGCCGCCGAAGTTTCGCCATGCAATGCTCTCGCGTATCAAGATCATGAGCCAGCTCGATATTTCCGACCGGCGCAGGCCCCAGGACGGACGCATCGACTTCAAGCTTTTCGGTCCGGCCCGCATCGAGCTGCGCGTGGCAACCATACCCACGTCGAACGGCCTCGAGGACGTGGTGATGCGCATCCTGGCCGCGGTGAAACCCGTTCCCATCGACCGTCTGGGCCTGGAATCGAACGAACTGGCGCAACTGAAGCAATTGCTGATAAAGCCGCACGGCCTGGTTCTCATCTGCGGCCCGACCGGATCGGGCAAGACCACGACCCTGCACTCGGCGCTCTCCTACATCAATACCCCGGAGCGCAAGATCTGGACCGCGGAAGATCCGATCGAAATCAGCCAGCAGGGACTGCGCCAGGTGCAGGTCAACCCCAAGATCGGCTGGACTTTCGCCGGGGCGCTGCGCAGTTTCCTGCGGCTCGATCCTGACGTCATCATGGTAGGCGAGATGCGCGATGAAGAGACGGCGAAAATAGGGTTGGAAGCCTCGCTCACCGGACACCTGGTCCTGTCCACGCTGCACACCAATAGCGCGGTCGAAAGCGTGGTGCGCCTGCTCGACATGGGCGCAGATCCGTTCCAGTTTGCCGATGCGCTGCTCGGCGTGCTCGCGCAACGCCTGGCGCGGCGCCTCTGCCCCGACTGCAAAACGCCCTATGCGCCCGCCGCGGACGAGTTGCGCGCGCTGGCGCAGGAGTACTGCCTGGGGATGTCTCTTGATCCGGCCGCCGTAGCCGAAGAATGGAAGCACGGTTTCGAGGCGGCAAGACAGCAATTGGTCTTTTACTCGGCCAAGGGATGCTCCGCTTGCGGCCACGCGGGCTACAAGGGACGGCTCGGCATCCACGAACTGTTCGTCGCGCATCCGGCAATCAAGCGGCAGATTCAGTCCAAAGCCTTTGCCAGCGACATTCTCAATGCCGCCCTTGCGGCCGGCATGCACACCCTGAAGCAGAATGGCATCGAGAAAATGCTGCGCGGCGAGACGGACATGCAGCAGGTGCGCGCGGTTTGCGCTTAGCGCCTGTTTGAAATGGCGCGATACCTTGCCTCATGCTCGCCTAAATCAGAGGCCGTTCCGCCAATTTTGCAACGGCCGCTTGGCGCATAAGGAAAAGAACCATGGAAATGACCGGCGAGCAGATCATCCCCGCGACACAGGCCGAAGTCTGGCGCGGCTTGAACGATCCCGACGTGCTCAAGGCCTGCATTTCCGGCTGCGAGTCGATGGAAAGGCTGAGCGATACCGAGTACACGGTGGTGACGACCACGGCGATCGGCCCGGTCAAGGCCAGGTTCCGCGGCAAGCTGCTGCTCGCCGACCTCGACCCGCCGAATTCGTATTCGCTGTCCTTCGACGGCCAGGGCGGCGCGGCGGGCTTCGGCAAGGGCACGGCCAGAGTATGGCTCGCAGCCGAGGGCGCGGGCACCCGCCTGAGCTATGCGGTGAAAGCGCAGGTGGGGGGCAAGCTGGCGCAGATAGGCTCGCGCCTGATCGACGGCGTGGCGAAAAAAATGGCGGATGACTTCTTTTCCGCCTTCAAGCAGAAAATGGCCGGCCCGGTGCCGGCCGCCGCAGAACCATCGCCTGAGGCGGCGCCCGGCGCGGCGCCGTTGTGGTGGGTGGTCGCCATCATCCTGGCCATGTTCCTGCTCGCCTATACCACCTGAAACGTACATCTGCAAACTTCAAGGTCGGCGGGTCGGTAGCTGTGGGAGCGAGCTTGCTCGCGAACTCGACGATTCGCGAGTCCCGCAAGGGGATTTCCTTCGGGGCACAAGCTCGCTCCTACAATGCCGCCGTGCTAACTTAAGCTGCGCTCCAGCACCAGCCGCGCCGCGCACAGATCCTCCAGCGCGGTGCCCACCGACTTGAACAGGGTGATCTCATCCGCTCTGCGCCGGCCCGGATGTGCGCGTGCGACCAGTTCCGCCAACTCCGCACGCACGCGCTCGCGCGCAAGAACTCCGCTTGCAAGTGGCTGCACCAGATCGCCCGCCTCCGCGAGCGCGCCGGCGTAGGTGTCGACGAAAATCTCTGCGCGCGCAATCAGATCGTCGTCGCCTTCGCGCATCTGCGGTGTGAAACCGCCAACCAAATCGACATGCGTTCCGGGACGCAGCAGGCTGCCGCGCACGACCGGTTCGGTAGCGGTGGTGGCACAGCTGACGATGTCCGCCTGCGCCAGTCCCTGCGCCAGATCGGCGAGCGCCTCGGCCGGCAAGCCCTCCTCGCGCAGCAGCGCCGCCAGCGCCTGCGCCCGCGCCGCACTGCGGCCCCACAGCATCAGCTTTGCGATCGGCCGCAGCGCGCAATGCGCGCGCGCCATGTGCGGCGCAAGCGCGCCGCTTCCAATGACCAGCAGCGTGGCGCTATCCTCGCGCGCAAGATAAGTCGCTGCGAGGGCCGATGCGGCGGCAGTGCGCCGCAGCGTGAGCGCTTCGCCGTCGATCAGCGCGCGCGGATGTCCACTCGCGCCGTCGAGCAACACGTACAGCGCCGACACCGTGGCCGCGCCGCGTTCGCGGTTGTGCGGGAACACCGTCACCAGTTTGACCCCCAAATCCTTGCCCGGGCGCCAGGCCGGCATCAGCAACAGCCGGTCGCCGGCGCCGGTGACGTCGTGCACATGGCGCAGGGGCGCCACGCAGCCTTCGCGAAATGCCTCGCGCAGCGATTCGGCAAGCAGTTTGTAGTCGAGCGCGGCGTGGACCTGCGCGGCTGAAAAGAACGGCAGCTGCATAGCCGCGTATGTTACTTCACGCCGCAACTGTGCGGCAGGCGCCGATTGCTTGATCGGTCAAAACACCAAAACGCCGCGCGCATTGCGTCCTGCTTCGAGATCCGCGAACGCCTGCGCCGCTTCGTCGATACTGTAGGTGCGGGTGATGAGCTCGTCCAGCTTGAGTTTTTTCGCCTGGTACAGCGCGATCAACCGCGGGAAATCCTCGCGCGGGCGCGCCGAGCCGTAGTAGCTGCCGGTCAGGGTCTTTTCCTCGAAAGTGATCGACGCCGTTTTCAGCGACGTCGCGTCGTCGGCGCGCGCCACGCCCACCACCAGGGCGGTGCCGCCCTTGCGCACGGCGCGGAAGGCCTGCTCCACCATCTTGCCCAGGCCAATGCACTCGAAGGCGTAATCCGCCCCGCCCCCGGTGAGTTTTTTCACCGCCTTGACCAGATTCTCTTCCTTGCCCGCGTTGAGCGTATGCGTGGCGCCGAACTGCTTCGCCAGTTCCAGCTTCGGCTCGGCCAGGTCCACCGCGATAATGATGCCGGCACCGGCGATGGCGCAGCCCTGGATCACGTTCAATCCGACGCCGCCCGCGCCGATCACCAGCACGCTGGCACCCGGCTCCACCTTGGCAGTATTGAACACCGCGCCGACTCCGGTCATCACGCCGCAACTGATCAGCGCCGCCTGCGGCAGCGGCATGCCGGGTGCGATTTTCACCACGTTGTTCACGTGCAGGGTGGCGTATTCGGCCATCACCCCGCAGGCGGAAAAGATATTCAGCGGTGCGCCTTTCGCGTCGCGCGTGCGCAGGCTGCCGTCGGGCAGGGAGATGATCGCCTTGGCGCCAACATCGCACAAATGCGGGCGGCCAGTGACGCAATAACGGCATTTGCCGCACATGTTGACGAAGGAGCTGATCACCGTATCGCCGAGGGCGAACTCGCTCACGCCTTCGCCGACCTCGACCACCGTGCCCGCGCCTTCGTGGCCGAGGATCAGCGGCAGCGGCATGCCGATGGTGCCGTTGACCGCCGACAGATCGCTGTGACACACGCCGCAGGCGCCCAGCTTGACCATCACCTCGTCGCGCTGCGGCGAATCGACTTCGATTCTCTCCACCACCACCGGCCCATTGAGCTGGCGGCAGATGACGGCTTTTGCCTTGCGTCCCATGCTGACTCCCTGCTTCGGTTTGCGCTGGCAGGCATTATGCGACCCGGCGGGCAAAATCGCCAAACCGACCGACGCTTGCTTGCGCGGGATCTATCTGCCAAGCATGCTTTGCCACTGCCCCCCCCGGGCGCCAGGGCAGCGACGGGATGTGGCTGATTTAATTCACTGTTGACCTCATAATCGGGCTAGAATACAGGCGTGCTCGCTGCTCGCCAGCCAGCGCCATGATTAGAATCCTGTCCAACCAAATGAGGAGACTGCAATGCAACGTCGTTCCTTCCTGAAAAAAGCCGGCCTGGGTTTGGCCGCAGGCGCGGTCGCCGCGCCGGCCATTGTCAATGCACAGGCCCCCGCGACCGGACTGCCGACCGTCTCGTGGCGCATGGCCGGAAGCTGGCCGAAGAGCCTCGATACCCTTTACGGCGGCATGGAGCATATCTCCAAGCGCGTCGCAGCTGCAACCGGCGGCAAATTCAACATCAAGGTGTTCGCTGCCGGCGAGATCGTCGGCGGCCTGCAGGTACTTGACGCGGTGCAGAACGGCACCGTGGAATGCGGTCATACCGCGCCGTATTATTATTTCGGCAAGGATCCGACCTTCGCTTTCGCCACCTCCATTCCGTTCGGCCTGAACGCGCGCCAGCAGTTCGCCTGGATGCATTTCGGCGGCGGCCTGGAACTGATGCGCGAGTTCTACAAGGGCTACAACATCATCCAGTTCCCGGCCGGCAACACCGGCGCGCAAATGGGCGGCTGGTTCCGCAAGGAGATCAAGACGGTGGCCGACCTGAAGGGCCTGAAATTCCGCGTCGGCGGAACCGGCGGCCTGCCGCTGGTCAAGCTCGGCGTGGTGCCGCAGCAGATTGCCGGCGGCGATATTTACCCGTCGCTGGAAAAAGGCACCATCGATGCGGCGGAGTGGGTCGGCCCCTATGACGACGAGAAGCTCGGCTTCTACAAGGTGGCGAAGTACTACTACTATCCGGGCTGGTGGGAAGGCGGTCCCCAGCTCGACCTGATGGTGAATATCAAGGCGTGGGAGGCCCTGCCCAAGGAGTACCAGGCGATACTCGAAGGGGCATGCGCCGAAGCCTACGGCTGGATGGTGGCGAAGTACGATGCCCTCAACCCTCCGGCGCTGAAGCGGCTGGTGGCGAACGGCGTCAAGCTGCGGCCGTTTCCGAACGATGTCATGGCGGCCTGCTACAAAAACACGCAGGAAGTCTACGACGGGATTGCGGAGAAGAACGCCAATTTCAAGAAGGTGTATGAGCCGTGGAAGAAATTCCGCGACGAACAGGTGCAGTGGTTCTCGATCGCGGAAGGCCGCTTCGATAGTTTCATGGCCGCGGCGCAGCGCGCGTCGCAACAGGCACCGAAGGCGAAGAAATAAGCATGACCGCGTAGTTCGGTCCGGGCAGCGCCCGCGGCCGGGCGAAAAAAACCCCGCACGAGCGGGGTTTTTTTCGTCTGCGCAATTTTCTAGTTCTTCTTTCCGCCAGGCGGTTTCTTTGCCGGTGGTTTCGCGGCGGCCTCCCCCTTGGCCGCGTCCGGCTTATCGGCCTCGCCCTTGGCCGCATCCGGCCCGTCCGCCGGCGGCTCAGGCTCCGCGTCGAACGCGCGTCCGAGCGCGTCTTCCATCTCGTTCTGGCCTTTGGCGCCGGCCCCGACCGCCGCATCGGGCACCATGATTTCCAGCTTGTCGGTGTCGATAGCCTTTTTCTTCACCATGCCGCCGCCGACGATATCCGGCACCGCAATCACCAGTCCGACCATAATTATTTGTATCAGGACGAAGGG